>JAFGJG010000108.1 GCA_016929195.1 Thermoleophilaceae bacterium | reverse complement strand
GTGAAGGGGATCAAGAAGTACTTCGACGCCGTCGCGATCCACCCTTACGCGGAGGACGCGCGCGGGGTGGAGGGCGAGCTGACCCGGATCCGCCGCGTCATGCGCAGCCACGGCGACGGGCGGACGCCGATCTGGATCTCGGAGCTCGGCTGGGCGACCGGCGGCGGCAGCCCCTACTTCTCCACGACGCCCGCCGACCAGGCGAGCCGCCTGACCTCCGCCTTCCGGTACGTGGCCCGTAACCGCAAGCGCTTCGGCGTGAGCCGGCTGGTCTGGTTCAGCTGGAGCGACCGCCCCGGCCCCACCGGCCGCGGCTGGGAGTTCTACTGCGGGCTGTTCGACGTGAACGGCCGGCCGAAGCCGGCCTGGACGGCCTTCCGCAAGTTCACGCGCGCCACTCGCTAGCGCGCCGGCACCGTCCTGACTTTCGGTTGCAGAGCAACCACAGGGCAGGACGCTCGGCAGCGAAGGCACACGCGAGCGTTACGCCGCGCCCTCGGCGGCGGCCGCTCTCACTGCCGCCATGCGTTACAGACCTGTGCGCCGCCCGCGGCAACCGTCCTGACTTTCGGTTGCAGAGCAACCACAGGGCAGGACGCTTGCGCTGGCGCTAGGCGTTCAGGCGCTTCTCGAGCGCCTCGAGCTCGTCGCGCAGGCGCTCCGGCAGCCGGTCGCCGAAGGTGGCGAAGTGCTCGTGGATCAGCGGCAGCTCCGCCTTCCACTCGTCCGTGTCCACCTCGAGCAGCGCCGCCAGCTCGTCCGCGGCCATCCCGAGGCCGTCGGTGTCGAGCGAGCCCTCTGCGGGCACCCGCCCGATCGGGGTGTCGACGGCGTCGGCCTCGTCGTCGCAGCGCCGGAAGACCCACGCCAGCACGCGGCTGTTCTCGCCGAAGCCGGGCCAGAGGAACCGGCCCGTCTCGTCCTTGCGGAACCAGTTGACGTAGAAGATGCGCGGCAGGTTCGCGCCCTCGCGCTCGCCCATGTCGAGCCAGTGCGCGAAGTACGCGGCCATGTCGTAGCCGCAGAACGGCAGCATCGCCATCGGGTCGCGACGCAGCTTGCCCACGTCCCCGGCGGCGGCCGCGGTGGTCTCGGACGACATGATCGAGCCGAGGAACACGCCGTGCTCCCAGCTGACCGCCTCGTGCACGAGCGGGACGACGGTCGAGCGGCGCCCGCCGAACAGGAACGCGTCGATCGGCACACCGGCCGGGTCCTCCCATTCGGGCGCCATCGACGGGCACTGGGCCGCGGGCGCCGTGAAGCGGGCGTTGGGGTGGGCGGCGGGCTTATCCGACTCGGGGGTCCAGTCCTTCCCGTGCCAGTCGATGGCATGGGCGGGCGCCTCCTCCGTCATGCCCTCCCACCAGATGTCGCCGTCGTCGGTGAGCGCGCAGTTGGTGAAGATCGAGTCGGCCCGGACGGTCTCCATCGCGTTCGGGTTCGTCTTCTCGCCCGTGCCGGGCGCGACCCCGAAGAACCCGGCCTCGGGGTTGATCGCGTAGAGGCGGCCGTCCTTGCCGACCTTCATCCACGCGATGTCGTCGCCGATCGTCTCGACCTGCCAGCCCGGGAGGGTGGGGATCAGCATCGCCAGGTTGGTCTTGCCGCACGCCGACGGGAAGGCGCCCGCGATGTGCTTCGACACCCCCTCTGGGGAGGTGACCTTGAGGATCAGCATGTGCTCGGCGAGCCAGCCCTCGTCGCGCGCCATGACGGACGCGATCCTGAGCGCGAAGCACTTCTTGCCGAGGAGGGCGTTGCCGCCGTACCCCGAACCGTACGACCAGATCTCGCGCGTCTCGGGGAAGTGGACGATGTACTTGTTGTCCGCGTCGCAGGGCCACGGAACGTCCGCGGCGCCCTCTTCGAGCGGCATACCGACCGAATGCAGACAGGGCACGAACTCTCCGTCCTCGCCCAGGACCTCCAGGGCGCCGGCGCCCATGCGGGTCATGATCCGCATGCTCACGGCGACGTACGGCGAGTCGGTCAGCTGCACTCCGATGTGCGCGATCGGCGAGCCGAGCGGGCCCATCGAGAAGGGCACGACGTACATCGTGCGGCCGCGCATGCAGCCCGAGAAGAGCTCGGTGAGCGTCTCGCGCATCTCGGCGGGGTCGCGCCAGTTGTTGGTCGGGCCGGCGTCGGCCTCGCGCTCGGAGCAGATGAATGTGCGGTCCTCGACGCGGGCCACGTCGCCCGGGTCCGAACGCGCCAAGTACGAGCCCGGGCGCTTCGCGTCGGACAGACGCTCGAAGGTGCCGACGTCCACGAGCTGGGCGCACAGGCGGTCGTATTCCTCGGCCGATCCGTCGCACCAGTAGACGGATTCGGGGGTCGTCAGCTCCGCCATCTCCTCGACCCAGCGGAGGAGCTCGGGGTTCGTGGTGGGGGCCTCGGCGGTGGCCCAGCTCGTCTTTTCGGGCATTCCAGCACCCTACACTCAGTTTCGGGATGAGCGCCACAGCTGTACGGACGCGCAGCCCCGTCAAGGCGGTGCTCAGGTTCATCGCCTCGGTGATGATCGTGAGCGGCACGATGCTGATCGCGGATGCCGGGATCACGATCGCCTGGCAGGAGCCCGTTTCCGCATTCTTCGCCCAGAAGGAGCAGGCCGAGCTGAAGGCCGAGCTCGACCATCCGCCCCCGCGCGTCTTCTACAAGCGGCCGCTGCCGGGCGACGCGATCGGCGAGATCGACATGCCGGCGATCGACAAGTCCGCCTACATCGTGGAGGGCACCGACACCGACGACCTGCGGAAGGGGCCGGGGCACTACCAAGACACCGCGATGCCCGGCGACCACGGGACCGTGGCGATCGCTGGGCACCGCACGACGCATGGCGCCCCGTTCCGGAACATCGACAAGCTCGAGCGCGGTGACCGGATCGTCCTCGAGATGCCCTACGGCAAGTTCACCTACCGGGTCGAGAAGACCCAGATCGTGGACCCGACCGCCCTCTGGGTGACCGACCGGGTGGGCTACGACCGGCTCGTCCTGAGCGCCTGCCACCCGCTATACAGTGCGGCGCAGCGCATCATCGTCTTCGCGCGCTTCGCGAAGCGCGGCAATGCGACGGTCGAGCGCAGCTAGGCGGGGAAGGTCGCGGCGACCCGGGCTCCGGTCCCGGAGGAGTCGCGCTCGTCCAGGCTCGAGTTGTCCCTCGACTCGAAGAACAGAACCAGGAGCACGAGCAGCGCCAGCGAGATGACCAGCACGGCCAGCCAGTACAGCGTTTTCCCGACCACGGTGCGGAGTCTCGGCATCCTGACGGGGAGGTTTTACAACCTAAGATGGACGCTCGGTGGCAAGGACGGCTACCAATCCACGACTCAAGTCGTGTCGCCGAACGCCGAAAGGGGATAGAAGAATGGGTAGGCGCGCAGTCATTCTCGCCGGCGGCAAGGGCTCGCGGCTGGGTCCGTACACCACGGTCCTGCCGAAGCCGCTGCTGCCCGTCGGCGACCGCGCCATCCTCGACGTGGTCGTGCACCAGCTCCGCGACGCCGGCTTCTCGGACCTGACCCTGGCCGTCGGCTACCTCTCGCACCTCGTGCGCGCCGTCATGGGAGACGGCTCGACGCACGGCGTGAACATCGACTACCACGAGGAGGTCGAGCCGCTGGGGACCGTGGGCCCGCTGGCGACGATCGACCGCCTCGACGACAGCTTCCTGATGATGAACGGCGATGTCCTCACCGCGCTCGACTACGCGCACCTCGTGGACGTGCACCGAGAGAGCGGCAACGCGCTCACGATCGCCTCGCACCGGC
This sequence comes from Thermoleophilaceae bacterium, assembly GCA_016929195.1. Classification (GTDB taxonomy): domain Bacteria; phylum Actinomycetota; class Thermoleophilia; order Solirubrobacterales; family Thermoleophilaceae; genus JACVRW01. Next base: position 44,626 of record JAFGJG010000108.1, on the reverse strand, counting down.
GGGTCGTGCGCACGGAGTACGGCGTGATCCACCTCGACGGCAATGCCGGCGAGACGCGCGTGATCACCGGCTTCGAGGAGAAGCCCGAGATCCCGTACATCGTCAGCATGGGCGTCTACGTCATCGAGCCCTCGGCCCTCCAGCACATCGAGCCCGATCAGCGCCTCGACCTGCCCGACCTGGTGCAGCGCCTGCTCGACGCCAACGTCCAGGTGGGCGCCTACATCTACGACGGCTACTGGCTGGACATCGGGCGCCACGAGGACTACGAGAAGGCGATCCTGGAGTTCGAGCAGGTCAAGCCCCTCCTGATGGACGAGTCCACGGCCTCCGAGCGTCCCGGAACCGCTCGCTCCAGCCAGCCCGCAGCACCCACCGCCCCGGCCAAGCCCGTCGCTCGATGACGGTCACCGTCACCGGGGGAGCCGGATACGTCGGAGCGCTCGTCGTCGACGAGCTGCTCGAGTCGGGCCGCGAGGTGCGCGTGCTCGACGTGCTGCTTCACGGCCAGGAGGACGTCGCAAAGGACATCGAGGCCCGCGGCGTCGAGGTCATCCGCGGCGACATCCGCGACGCCGACGCGCGCCGGCGCGCGCTCGATGGCGCCGAGGCGGTCGTCCACCTCGCCGCGATCGTGGGCGACCCGGCCTGCGCACGCGACCCCGAGCTGTCGAACGACGTGAACGTCGAGGGCAGCCGCGCGCTCGTGCAGGACGCCCGTGAGCTCGGCCTCGAGCGACTGGTCTTCGCGTCCACCTGCTCGAACTACGGCCGGATGGCGGATCCCACCGTCCCGATCGACGAGGGCGGCGAGCTGCGGCCCGTCTCGCTCTACGCCGAGCAGAAGGTGGGGATCGAGAAGGCGCTGCTCGGGTCGGACAACGGCAACGGCCACGGACTGCGGCCGACCTGCCTCCGCTTCGCCACCGTCTACGGCGTGGGTGACCGCATGCGCTTCGACCTGACCGTCAACGAGTTCACCCGCGACCTCTGGGCCGACAGGCACCTCGAGGTCTTCGGCGAGCGCTTCTGGCGCCCGTACATCCACGTGCGCGACGCCGCGCGCGCGGTGCGGACCGTCCTCGAGGCGCCCGAGGAGAAGGTGGCCGGCACCGTCTTCAACGCCGGGCACTCGGACGAGAACTACCGCAAGCTCGACCTGGTCGAGATCATCACCGGCAAGCTCGGGAGGGGCGAGGTCGAGTACGTCTCGCGCGACGAGGATCCGCGCGACTACAAGGTCTCCTTCGAGAAGATCAGGTCGCAGCTCGGCTTCGAGCCGGTCAACCGCGTGCCGAACGGGATCGACGAGATCGTGGGCGCCCTCGAGGAGGAGCGCTTCGGCGACCCCTACGACGGCCGCTACCGCAACTAGGCATGGGCGAAGAGCGACTCATCCCGCTGTTCGACGTCAAGCTCGGCGACCGCGAGATCGCGGCTGTCGAGGAGACGCTGCGCTCCGGCTGGCTCACGATGGGGCCGCGCACGCAGGAGTTCGAGAAGGTCTTCGCCGAGCACCTCGGCGCCAGGCACGCGATCGCCCTGTCGAGCTGCACCGCCGCGCTCCACCTGGCCTACCTGGCCGCCGGAGTCGGCCCGGGCGACGAGGTCATCGTCCCCGCCATCACCTTCGTGGCCTCCGCGAGCGCCGTGCGCTACTGCGGCGCCACGCCCGTCATCGCCGACGTGGTCGGCCAGCACGACCTGGGGCTCGATCCCGAGGACGTGCGGGCCCGCATCACGCCGCGCACCAAGGCGGTCTGCGCTGTCCACTACGGCGGCTACGCGGCCGACGTGGACGCGCTCGGGCGGATCTGCGAGGAACACGGCCTGGCGCTGATCGAGGACGCCGCGCACACGCCAAGCGCGACCCCCGTCGGCAGGGAGCGCAAGCTCGGGACCTTCGGCCTCGCGGGGTGCTTCAGCTTCTTCTCGAACAAGGTGCTCTCCTGCGGCGAGGGCGGCCTGCTCTCCACGGACGACGACGCGGTCGCCGAGCAGGTGCGGAGCCTGCGCTCGCACGCGATGACCTCGGGCACTTGGGACCGGCACCGCGGCCACTCGGCCGGCTACGACGTCCTCGGGCTCGGCTTCAACTACCGCATGGACGAGCCGCGCGCCGCGCTGCTCACCGCGCGGATGCAGGGTCTCGAGGCCGACATCGCTCGCCGCCGCGAGCTGGTGCACCGCTACCGGGGCCTGCTCGCCGGCATGCCCGGCGTGACCGTGCCCTACCGCGACGAGGAGGTCGACACGTCCTCCTGCTACGTCATGCCGATCATGGTCGACGACGCCGAGGTCCGCGAGCCGCTGCGGGCGAAGATGCTCGAGGGGCGCGTGCAGACCAGCGTCCTCTACCCGGCGATCCACGAGTTCTCGGCCTACGAGGGCACGACCGAGGGCTCGCTGCCGCGCGCCGAGCTGGCCGCGCGCACCGAGCTCACGCTGCCGCTCTTCCCGACCCTCACCGAGAGCGACCAGGACCGCGTCGTGAGCGTGCTGCGCGAGAGTCTCGCCGCAGTGGGTCGCGAGCGTTCCCTCGCCTGAGGCGGCGCCCGTGAGCATCGAGACCTTCCCGAGCGTCGACGTCGTCGTCCCCGCGTTCAACGAGGAGGGCCACGTGGGCCGCTGCCTCGACGCGATCTTCGCTCAGGACTACCCGGCCGACCGCTTCCGCGTCTGGGTCGTGGACGCCGGCTCGACCGACGAGACGGCGCGCGTGGTTCGCGAGCGGGCCGCGACCGACCGTCGCCTCGCCCTCGTCAACGGCAGCGGCCGCCTGAACGCGGCCCAGGCCTGCAACCTGGGGATCCAGCAGGGCAGCTCCGAGCTGATCGCCCGCGTGGACGCCCACACCTACCTCTACCCCGACTACCTGCGCCGCGCCGCCGAGCTGCTCACCGAGGAGGGGCCGACGGTCTGCTGCGTCGGCGCCCAGCCCGAGCAGGTGGGGGAGACCCCGTTCGGCGAGGCCGTGGCGATCGCCCGCGGCTCGAGCTTCGGCGTGGGCTCGAGCGTCTATGCCGATCAGCGCACACGCGCGGAGGTCGACACCATCCAGGCCGGCGTCTACCGGCGGGCCCCGATCGAGGAGGTCGGCGGCTTCCGCACGGACATGCTCGTCGGCGAGGACGAGGAGCTCAACTGGCGCCTCAAGAAGGCCGGCTATCGGCTGGTCCTGGACACGAGCGTGCGCTTCGTCTACACGACGCGCTCGTCCTGGGGCGCGGTCTTCCGCCAGCATCGCAACTACGGCCAGTCGCGCGTGCGCGTGCTCGCCGCGCACCCGGACTTCCTGCGCCCCTACCACCTCGCTCCGCCCGGCCTCGTGGCCACGCTCGCGGGCCTGGTGCTCGCCGCGCCCTTCAGCCGGCGCGCCCGGCGCGCGCTGCTGGCGCTGGTCGCCGCCTACGGCGCAGGCGCCTCGGCCGCCTCGATTCAGGCGTCGCGCTCGCGGCCTGAGCTGATCCCGCGGCTGATCGCCTGCTTCCCCGCCCTGCACCTCGGGTATGGCGTCGGGATGATCGAGGGAGCGGTGCAGAAGCTGCGTGAACGGCTCGGCCTGGGGGAGGCCCGCACCGCCGTCCGGCGCCGCTGAGCGCACGCCTAGACTGCGCCCGGTAGCGCGATGAGCTCCCTCGCACCCGTCCTTCCCGCGAACCGGGCCGCTCCGCGGCAGCTCCAGCTGCCGCAGCTGAGCCCGAACACCATCGTCACGGTGACGCTGGCCGCCTGCGTGGCCGCGGGAGTGCTGATGGCCTACGACTTCCGGCTCGCAATCGGGCTGCTGGTGGGGCTCTGCTACCTGCCGCTCGTGCTGGTCAACCTGCCGCTCGGGATCGCCCTCTGGGTGCCGAGCACGTTCCTGACGGGCCTGCCGGGCTTCGACAGCGCGTCGCACGCGGCGGGCCTCGTGATCGCGCTCGCCTGGTTCGGCCAGCTGCGCGCCCACGCGAGCGAGCAGGGCCGCCACGTGCCGCGCGGCCTGCTCCTGCTGGCGGCGCTGTTCATCATCTGGCTCGCGCTCTCGATGCTCTGGGCCGAGCGGCCCGGAAGCTCGTTCGCCGCGTTGTCGCCGTTCATCGCGGCGGCGCTGATGTTCACGGTGCTGCTGACGCTCGACCTCACGGCGAAGCAGATCCGCCTGATTGCGTTCTCGTTCATCGCCGGCGTCACGTTCTCGGTCGCCATCGGGCTGATCGGCGGCGTCAAGCCGCCGACGGGCGACAGCGCGATCGGCGACGACGGCCGCCTCCGCGGCGGCCTCGACGACCCGAACTACCTGGCTGCCGGCATCGTCCCGTCGATCGTGATGGCGGCCGGGCTCGTGCCCGGCCTGAAGAACGTCGCCTGGCGGATCGCGCTCGCCGGCATGTGCGTGATCCTGCTCCTCGGGCTGGCGGCCACAGAGTCCCGCGGCGGATTGCTGGCCGCGATCGTCGCGACGCTCGCGTCGGTGGTCGTCGCCAAGCGCAGCAGGGCCGTGGTCGTCGCGCTGATCGCGATCGGGATCGGCTGCGTCGCGATCTACTTCGCCAGCACCCCCGACGCCTGGAACCGCGTGACGCACACCGCTGACAAGGGCAACGGGCGGAGCAGCCTCTGGATCGTGGCCGGCCGGATCTGGAAGGACCACCCCGTGGTCGGCGTGGGCCTCGACAACTACCGGGCGTACGCCCCGCGCTACGTGAGCGGCCCCGGCCAGCTCACGTTCGTGAACTTCATCGCCGAGCGCCCGCACGTGGTGCACAACGTCTACCTCCAGACGCTGGTGGAGGTGGGCCTCATCGGCCTCGGCCTGTTCCTGGCGGTGATCCTGAGCTCGCTCGCGGCCGCCCTGCGCGCGGCGCGGAGGTTCGAGGCGAGGGGGGACTTCGAGACATCCGCGCTTGCCCGGTCGGTGTTCGTCGGGCTGCTGGCGGCGCTCGTCGCTTCCTTCTTCATCTCGAACGCGAACGGCCTCCAGATCTGGGTGCTGCTCGCGTTCGGCCCGATGCTTCTGCGCCTCGCGAAGCGTCAGGAGGACCCGGTCGAGGTCCCGCCGGCGGCGCCGCTGCCCGCGGCCCCGCCGCTCGTCACTCCCCGGGCGCCGGCCTTGCGGGCCTGAACCGGGCGGCCAGGCTCCGCGCCAGGAAGATCACGTCGCCCGGTCGCGGCAGGAGGTCGCTCGCCGACGCTCCGAGCGCGCGACCGAAGATGACGGCCGCCGCGAGGCCGCCGGCCGTGTAGGAGACCGCGGACGCGATCGACGCGCCGAGCCCGCCGTGGTTCGGGATCAGGAGGAAGTCGAGGACGAAGACCGTGACGAAGGCGACGGCCACGGCGCCGGTCTCGAGGAGCGGCCGCCGCTGGGCAGTCAGCGCGTTGCCGAGCAGCTTCAGCGTGGTGATGCCGAACGCGCCGAGCGCCAGGACGCGCAGCATCTCGACGGAGCCGCGGAACTCCTCGCCGAAGATCGTGGTGCAGAGCACCGGTGCGAGCAGGATCATCACCACCGAGCAGGCGAGCGTGAGGGCCAGCGCGCCGCGGAGCACCATCGTCGCCCGGGCGCGCGCCTCCTCGGGGCTCGCGCGGACGAGGTCGGGCCGCGTGACCGCCACCAGCGTCGTGGGCAGGAAGAAGAGCACCTCGGACCAGGCCACGGCGACGCTGTAGAGGCCGAGCTCCCTCGAGCTCGCCATCACGCCGAGGATCCACTGATCGGCGCGGTAGTTGCCGAACAGCATCGCCCGGCCGAGGTGCGCCTTGAGGCCGAACGAGAGCATCTCCTTCGCCAGCGCCGGATCGGGCCTGCCGAAGCCGCCGTGCCTGCGGAGCACGGCCCAGCCCATCACGATCGTCCCGAGCAGCATCCCGCCGATCCACATGGCGACGGCCGACTCCACCGTGATCTGGCCGGTCAGGGCGAACAGCCCGTTCCCGATGACGTTGACGGCGGGGGTGATCAGCCAGGCCGCGTTCGTGATGCCGAACCCGTAGTGGGCCTGCACGAGGTACAGCAGGTACTCCTGGGTGATCAGGATCGGTATCGCCAGCAGCACCACCAGGAGGAGGCCCTTGCCGGCGTCGCCCGTCATGTCCGGGAAGACCGTCATCGCGCTTCCGAGGATCAGCGCCGCGGTTCCGCCGAAGAGCAGGGCGAGCCCGAGCGACGTGCCCGCCAGCGAACGGCTCAGGTGCGGCTCCCGGGCGGCGAAGTTGGCGTTCGCCTGGGCCACGCCGAGCGTGCTGAGCTGCGCCGTCAGGTAGGCGATGGTGGTCAGGAAGGCCACGTCGCCCCGTCCGGACGCGCCCAGGGCGCGGGCCGTGATCAGGACGCTGATGAACGAGAGGAGCGCGACGCCGAGGTTCGTGCCGTAGGTGAGAACCGCCGAGCGGGCGAACGAGGGCCGCACCGGCCCTTGCCCCTGCCCGTCTACACGCTCGTCAGGCACTTGCTCGAAGGTAACCGTGATCGCAGGACGTCACCCATCCCGGCGACTAGGATGCCTCCGGGTGCGGGTCGCCGCCTACAGCGATGTCGAGTATCGGCGCGACGGCGATTCCCTTTATGCCCCGGAGTCGTTCGTGGTCTTCATGTGCAGGCTCGCGAAGTTCGTGGACCACCTCACCCTGGTGGGGCGCCTGGCTCCGGATGAGGGACGGTCGCACTACAGGGTGCCCGAGGGCGTGGGCTTCCTCGGGCTGCCGCACTACGCGCAGCTCTCCCGGCCCTGGACCGCCGTGGGCGCGATGGCGAGGTCCCTGCGGCGCTTCTGGCGGCTGCTCGGCGAGGTGGACGTGGTCTGGCTCCTGGGCCCGCACCCGCTGGCTGTGCTGTTCGTTCTGCTCGCCGCGCTGCGGCGCAAGCGGGTTGTGCTCGGCGTGCGACAGGACTTTCCCAGCCACATGCGCACGCGCCACCCGGGCAATCGCGCCATTCTCGGCGCCGCCCTCGTCCTGGAAGGCATCTGGCGGCTCCTGGGCCGCGCATACCCCCTTGTGGCGGTCGGTCCCGACCTCGCCCGCCGCTATCGCGGCGGGGAAGTTCTGCCGATAGTCATATCGCTGGTGGACGAGGAGCACATCACATCACGTGAGCAGGCACTCACCCGTTCCTACGACGGGGAGCTCAGCGTGCTCAGCGTGGGGCGCCTCGACCCCGAGAAGAACCCCCTCCTGCTCGCCGAGGTGTTCGCGCGCCTCCGCGACCAGGACCCGCGCTACCGACTGGTGGTCTGCGGGGACGGCACCATGAAGGACGAGCTGGCGGGCGCGCTGCGCGCGGCAGGCGTCGAGGAGCACGCGCAGTTGCTGGGCTACGTGTCGCTCGACGACGGGCTCAGGGACCTCTACCGGAGCAGCCACGTGTTCCTCCACGTGTCCTGGACCGAGGGAGTGCCGCAGGTGCTGTTCGAATCGTTCGCCGCGGGCCTGCCCGTGGTGGCGACGGCGGTGGGGGGCGTGCCCGAGCTGGCGGAGGGCCGGTCGGTCCTGATTCCGCCGGGCGATGCCGACGCGGCCACGGAGGCCACCCGCAGGGTGGTGTCCGACCCGGACCTGCGAGCGGAGCTCGTGGACGCCGGCCTCGACTGCGTCCGCCTCTTCTCGCTCGACTCCGAGGCCCAGCGGGTGACGGCGCTCTTCGCCGGAAACGCAGCCTCGGAGCTCTAGCCATCACCGTCATCCAGCGACAGAGCTGGGTTTGGGCCGTTCTCCCCGAGCAGGCCGCCCGCATCGACAGCCACGGCGACCCGGCCCTGACCGAGGTGCTGCGCGACAGCGGCTACTCGGTCGAGGCGAGGTCCGCCAACGGCGGCGTCGACGCGGTGCTGTTCGACACCGAGGACCTGCCGGACGCCGAGGACCTTCGGAGCGCGATGGACGAGCTCAGGGAGGGCGGCGTCATCTCGATCGCGGTCGCCGGAGGCCGGGTGGAGCCGCCGAGCGCGGTGCCCACCGTGGTGCGAATCGCCCAGCTGCTCCTGTCCCCGATCGAGACCGCCCGCGCGCTCGCGGGTGCGCGCAAGACCGGCCGGGCGCTCCGCGAGCTGGGGCTCGAGAGCAAGCGGATGGCCACGGGCGACCGCTCGCGCAGCCGCTACGGCCTCGGGCGAGGCGGCTGGGTGCGGCGCCTGCGCACGCCCGTCGGCTTCGTGTTGACCGGCAGCCGCGGCCCGACGCCGCCGAGCCTGCTCCAGACGGCCATCGAGCGCGCCCAGGGCGCGGCCGGGGTCAGCCTGGAGCCCGTCTGCACCAACGTCTTCGAGTCCGGCAAGGTCGTGGTCGACCTGCGTGGACCGGGGGGCGAGGAGTTCTTCATGCGGCTCGCGGCCGGGCCGTCGCGGCGGCCCCTCGAGGCCTCGGTCGTGGCCGTCAACGCGCTGGCCGGCAGCGCCGCGCCGGCGGTCGTGCGCGACCGCCTGGTGGTACCGCTCGCGCAGGGCAGCGTGGGCCCGCTCCACTATTCGCTCGAGCCGAACGCGCGCGGCTCGCACCCTTGGCGGATGACCGGCGAGCTGTGGGACCAGGCGCTCGAGTTCCTGATCGAGCTGTTCGGGGTCGACACGGCCGGCTCCATGGCGGCGGAGCGGGGCCCCGCGGCCCACGGCGAGCGCATGGCCGACTACGTCAGCGCCGAGGACCGCCAGGCCCTGCCGTCGATCGTCGCGGAGGTCGAGCGCCGGCTGGCCGACGTGCCGCGCGGGCAGAGCCACGGCGATTTCTGGAGCGAGAACTTCCTGGTGCGCAACGGCCGGCTCGACACCGTGCTCGACTGGGAGTGGTCGGGGCGGGACGCGCTGCCGCTGCTCGACCTGTTCGATTTGATCGCGCTCTCGCGGCGCCGGGTCAAGGACCTCACGCCCGGCGAGCGCTTCACCGAGGTGCTCTGGCCGCTCGTGCGCGCGGGAGGGGACGAGCGGATCCACCACTACTGCCGCGCCACGGGCGTCTCGCCCGACCTGCAGACGCTCGAGGGGCTCGCGGTCGCGTACTGGCTGAACCGGGTCGCGCGCCAGCTTCACCCGCTCGCCGTGTTCCTTCAGCGCGAGGGCTGGGCCCAGCGCAACCTGCACGGGCCGATCCAGCGGCTCGTCCAGGCGGGCTGGTGATGGACCCGCTAGCCGCTGTTCGCGCGGGCCAGCAGCCGCTCGCCTCGGGGGAGGCGGCCGATCGCGCCCGCGGCGGCCACGGCCGGCCGCCCGAGCGAGCCGCGGCCGACGACCATCGTCTCGACCCCCGGGTCGCCGTCGGCGAAGCGGCCCTTGTACGCGTCCCCGCCGCGCAGGAAGCGGTACTCGCGCATTCCGTCCTCGAAGGCGGAGCGGATCGTGTGGGCGAGCAGCACGAAGCCGACCGAATGCTCGTCCCAGGCCGGATCGCGTCCCGACTGGTAGAAGCACTCGCAGTCCGCGAAGCGCAGGCCGTACCAGGCCGCGACGGGCGTGCCGTCGACCTCGCAGACCCAGAGCCGCAGCCAGCCCCGCTCGAGCGCCAGGGCCGCGAAGTCGCGGTGGAAGGACTCGAGCTCGGGGCCGAAGGCCGCGGACGCGTCCTCCCAGCGGGCGGCATGGAGCCGCAGGAGGGTGGTCATGTCCTCGGTGAGACGCTCGGCGTCACTCAGCCGGAAGGACAGCTCGTGGCTCTTGGCCAGCTTGCGCTCGCGGCGCCGGACCTGGTCGCGGAAGTTCTTGCTCTTCGAGGCGAGGAACTCGTCCCAGCTCCGGCCCTCGATCGCGAGCGTGGGGCTGGGCTCGGCCAGCAGGACGGTGGCTCCGGTGCTCGCGCTCCAGCCCTCGGCGGCGCTGACGCGGTCGCCCACGAGCAGGTCGGCGCGCCAGCGCCGGTCGGCCAGCATCGGGCGGAGCGCGGCGGCCACGCGGTCGCGGTCGGCGGGGGCGCACACCGGCCCGAGCTGGTCGGCGGCGCCGTGCCCCACGAAGCGCAGGACGCGCAGCGGCCGCGAGCGGTTGAGGTAGAGCGGCAGGATCACCGCGGCCGTCCCGCCGGGATCGCGCCCGGCCAGGATCCGCAGCTCGCGGTCCGCGCCGAAGTGGCGCCACCACACGCCGGCCCACTCAGGGGTGGAGAAGACGTTGCCCGCGGCCTCGGCCAGGCGGGCCCAGTCCGCGCCGGCGGCATCGAGGCCGTCGAGCAGGTCGAACTTCAGCGGTTCCATGCTCCCACCAGCGACAGCTTAGGTCCGCGCACCGACGCCGCCCCATGAGCGACGTTCTCGTGCTCTGCTATCACGCGGTCAGCGAGCGCTGGCCGTCGGAGCTCGCGGTGAGCCCTGAGCTGCTCGACCGGCAGCTGACGGAGCTCGGAGGCCGCGGCTACCGGGTCACGACATTCACCCGCGCCGTGACCGACCCGCCCTGGGCGCGCACGCTCGCAGTGACCTTCGACGACGCCTACCGGTCGACACTGGAGCTGGCGGCGCCGGTCCTCGCCCGCCACCGCGCACCGGGCACCGTCTACGCGCCGACCGACTGGGTCGGCCGTCCCGACCCGATGAGCTGGCCCGGGATCGAGGAGTGGACCGACGGGCCGCACCGCGACGAGCTGCTCTGCCTCGACTGGGACGGGCTCGCGGAGCTGAAGCGCCAGGGGTGGGAGGTCGGCTCCCACACGCGCTCGCACCCGCGGCTGCCGCAGGTGGACGACGCGACGCTCGCGGACGAGCTGCGCGGCTCGCGCGAGCTGATCGGCGAGCGCCTCGGCGCCTGCGAGTCCATCGCCTACCCGTACGGGGACTCGGACGAGCGCGTGGTCCGCGCCACCGCGGCCGCCGGCTACACGGCCGCCGGGACCCTGACCGGCCTACCGCACGTCGCACAGCCGCTCAGCTGGCCGCGCGTGGGGGTCTACCCGGACAACCGCCCGCTCTTCTTCAGGCTGAAGACCTCTGCCACGCTGCGCTCGCTCGTGGTGCGCGCTCAGCGGCTCCGGGCGCGCTCGTAGTTCATCCGCAGCAGCGCGATCACGTCATCCACGTCGGCCTCGCTCTCGATGCGGCGCGCCGCGGGCCCGCGCTTGCCGGGGAAGACCGGGTGCTCGGTGATCCGGCCCTCGTCGCGGAGCTCGGCCCAGACGGCCTTGGGGAAGCTGAAGTGCGCGGCGTGGTCGCCGTGGAGGTGGCCGAGCTGGCGGCGGCCCAGGGTGAAGGCGAACTCGCCGCGCCGGCCCGGGCCGGCCTCCACGCCCGGCCAAGAGGTGACCTCGGCGGTGATCCGGCGGCTGGGGGAGACGGTTGCGTTCATGCGATCAAACTACAAGTTCAAGTAAGCTTGAAGTCAAGGGTATGGCCGACCTGCTCACGATCGGGGAGACGGCGCGTCGCAGCGGTGTGGCCGCCTCGGCGTTGCGCTACTACGAGCAGCTCGGGCTGATCGCCTCGGAGCGGGCCGGCTCGGGGCATCGCCGCTTCGCGCGGCCCGTGCTGAGGCGGATCGCCTTCATCGTCTACGCCCAGCACGTGGGGCTGACCCTCGAGGAGATCGGGGTCGAGCTGGGGAAGCTCGCCGGGAACCAGGCGCCGACCCGCCGCGACTGGTCGCGCCTCTCGAAGCAGTGGTCGGTCCGGATCGACGAGCGCATCGCCGAGCTCGAGCGCCTGAAGATCGGGCTGACGGAGTGCATCGGCTGCGGATGCCTCTCGCTCGACCGCTGCCGCCTGGCGAACCCGGGTGACCGGGCGGCGGCCGGCGGCCCCGGCCCGCGCTACTGGATCGGCGACGCGCCGGCCCGCGGCTGACGGGGGCTCAGCAGGTCCGCTCGGTCACGCACGGGTCGATCACCCGCAGGCGGCTCCGCCAGTCGATGTCGTCCAGCTCGTAGTGGTAGCGGCCGTCGCGCTCCTGCTGGATGCCGAGGCGCTTCGCCAGCGTCACGATCGGGTCGGCGTAGCCGAAGCTCGTGTACGTGGACCCCGACTCGAACTCGAGGTCCCACGGGGAGCCGCCGGTGTCCCCGACGAACATCCCGTAGCGCGCCAGGGCGCGGAGGATGCCGCGCTTCCAGCGCGGGGCGCCGAGCGCCCGTATCTCGGCGTCGGTCATGTCCAGCTGAAAGCGCATTCCCTGGGCCGGGGCGTTCGCCCGGTCCTCGCAGGCGGCGCCGATCCCGCGGGCGGGGTAGACGTACTCGCCGGAGTCGCAGTCGGCGACCAGGAATAGAGCATGCTCGATGCGCCCGCTGCGGAGCTCGGGCGCGCGGATGATCCCCGCGAGCAGCCCGAAATGGGCCGCGGTCGCGTCCGAGGCAAGGCCGTCGCCGTCGATTCGCGTCCTGCCTCCGTAGCCGACGGTCAGCTCTCCGCCGCCCTCGGGCTTCGACGAGACCTCCCAGAAGTCGTACTCCCAGCCCGAGCGCTGGTCCACGACCGCCAGATGCGCGTCCGAGCCGCCCGCCGGCCGCGCGCGGTCGGGGATGCGGACTCGCATTCCCTCGACCTCGCAGCGCCCGAAGGGCCGCGTGCAGTGGACGGTGAACTCGGGGTCGTCCGGCGTCGACCAGTACGTGGGGTGCTGGAAGTCGCCGTCCGAGTCGGCCACGCCGGCGCGCAGGTCGGAGGGGCCGCCCTCCTCCGTGAGCCGCGCCACGATCGCCTCCGAGGCGGGATGCAGCCGCGGGCTGCGCGGCAGCACCTGGTTGAACGGCGAGTCGTCCGAGTAGGGCCGCCAGTCCGCCGCCGGCCAGCGCCCGACGCCGAAGCCGTTGTCCGGGTCCCCGGGAGCCTGCGGCCCGCTGAGGTCGTCGCCCGGCAGCACCAGCGCGACCACGCCCAGGCCCAGGACCACGGCGAGGGCGGCTGCCAGGCCCAATTGCAGGTGTTTCCGGGGACGAACCAAGTCCCTGCCCGATCGTAGTGATGGGCGTGGCGCGGCTCGCAGGTCGCATGTACCTTCGATCTGAGGGAGCGCCCCCTCCCGTCAAGGATGATGAGAACCCTCCGCCCCTCCAGTCGGCCACTGGCTCTGTGCATCGCGCTTCTGGCGCTGGCCGCCGTCGCCGGGTCGGTCACCGCCGCGCGCGGGGGTCTCGACCGGACGCCGCCGAAGGTGAGCGTCACGAAGCCCGCGGCCGGGGCCGAGACGACGGACACGACCCCGAGGCTGTCTGGGCGTGCCGGGCGCGCTTCCGGCGACAGGCGCCTCGTCTCGGTGCGCGTCTACGTCGGGCGCCGGGCGAAGGGCCGGGCCCAGCGGCTGCTCACCGCGCGCCGCTCGGCCGGTGGCGGATGGTCGCTCGAGGTCAGGCCCGCGCTGCTGCCCGGCACCTACACCGCTGTGGCCCGCCAGCTGGACGCCCGCGGCAACCGCGGCGTGAGCCGCGCCAGGAGCTTCACGGTCAAGGCCGTGAAGACGGTCAGGCCGCCCGTGACCGGCACCGCGCCGCCGCCCGTGGCGAAGCCGAAGCCGAAGCCGCCGCCGGTGGTGGTCCCGCCGCCCGCCGCTTCGCCCACCGTGACGATCACCGCGCCGGTCGGCGGCACCGAGACGGCCGACACGACGCCGGCCTTCGCCGCCTCAGCCGGCGCGTCCGAGGGGCAGCCCGAGGCCGTCAGCGTCGACGTCTACTCCGGGGGGAGCCCCGCGGGGACACCCGTGCAGACGGTCGCGCTCGAGAAGAGCGGCGTGAGCTGGACAGGCGAGCCGGCCGAGGAGCTCGACGACGGCGTGTACAGCGCGAGGGCGACCGTGACGGCCGCCGGCAGGACGGGCACGAGCGCGGCCGTGGCCTTCAGGGTCGACACCGCCCCTCCCGCGCCCGTGCTCAGCGTCCCGGCGTCCGGCTCGAGCACCAGCGACGGCACGCCCCTCTTCAGCGGCTCCGCCGGGAACGCGGCGGGCGACGCCACACAGGTGCGCGTCCTCGTGTTCGCCGGGCTGAGCGACACCGGCACGCCGCTCGCCACCGCCTCGGGCCCGCGCAGCGGCGCCGCCTTCGCGGTCTCGGCGGCCACGGCGCTCCCGGTCGGGACCTACACCGCCCGCGCCGAGCAGCAGGACGGCGCGGGGAACACCGGACGCAGCGCCCCGGTCACGTTCGCCGTGACGTCCACCGCGGCCGCGGCGACCTACCGCGACGCCGTGATGGCCGACGCCCCGCGCGCGTACTGGCGCCTCGGCGAGCCGAGCGGCACGAGCGCCGCCGACCAGACCGCCTTCGCCGATACGGGCACCTACCAGGGCTCGCCGGCGCTGGGGCAGGCGGGGATCGTGCCGGTCGCCCAGAGCACCGCGGTCACGCTCGACGGCTCCGACGACTCGGTGCGCGTGCCGAGCGCCGCCGCCCTCAGCCCGACCGCCGCTCTGAGCCTCGAGGCGTGGCTCCGGCCGTCGGCGATGCCGTCGAGCACGGCCACGCTGATGCGCAAGGACGGCCAGTACATGGTGCGGATCAGCTCCTCCGGCGCGGTCAGCTTCCGGCTCTGGCGCAACGGGACGACGAGCGAGGTCGCCACCCCGTCCGGCGCCGTGTCGGTCGGGCTCTGGAGCCATGTGGCGGCCACCTACGACGGCACCTCGATGGCGGTCTACGTGAACGGGACGGTCCGCGCCACGCTGGCCGTCGCCGGGGCCGTGGACAGCGGCTCGTCCCAGCTCATGCTTGGCACGAGCGGCTCCGGCGACTGGTTCCGCGGGCGCATGGACGAGGTCGCCGTGTACGGCGCGGCCCTGCCCGGCCCGCGCGTGCTCGCCCACTACGCGAAGTCGAGCCCGGTCGAGGACCCCCCGCCGACCGTCGTGCTCGAGTCGCCCGCCCCGGGGAGCACCACCGACCTCCGCCCGGTCTTCGCCGGCACCGCGAACGGCGAGACCGCGACCGTGACCGTGAAGGTCTACGCGGGCCCGTCGGCGAGCGGCACGCCCGTGCAGACGCTCACAGCCGCCCACCAGTCGAGCAACCTCTTCTCCGTGGCCGCGTCGTCGAACCTGAGCGCGGGGAGCTACACGGCCCAGGCCGAGCAGGCCACGTTCGCCGGCCTCGTGGGGAAGAGCGCGCCGGTCGGCTTCACCACCCAGGCGCCGAGCGGCGAGACGGCCACGATCGCCGCCGCCGGGGACATCGCCGACTGCGGCGGCACCGACGACGAGGCCACCGCAAACCTGCTCGACGCGATCCCCGGCACGGTGATGACGCTCGGCGACAACGCGTACCAGAGCGGCACGGCCTCGAACTACGCCTGCTACAACAGCAGCTGGGGCCGCCACAAGGCGCGCACGCGCCCGATCCCCGGGGACCACGACTACGGCGTCCCGGACGCCGGCGGGTACTTCGACTACTTCGGCGCAGCCGCCGGCCCGCGCCCGTCCGGGTTCTACAGCTACGACCTCGGCGCCTGGCACGTCGTCGCGGTCAACACCGGCTGCTACGTCCAGCTGCGCAGCTGCAACGCGGCGACCGACGAGTGGCTCGAGAACGACCTCGAGCAGAACGACTCGCAGTGCACGCTCGCCCAGATCCACGAGCCGCGCTTCAGCTCCGGCGAGGTCCACGGCGACGTGGGCAGCGTCGAGCCGCTCTGGGAGATCCTCTACGACCACGGGGCCGACGTCGTGCTGAGCGGGAGCGAGCACATGTACGAGCGCTTCGGGCCGCAGACGCCCGACGGCGGCGCCGACGCCGCCCGCGGGATCCGCCAGTTCACCGTCGGGACCGGCGGCGAGAGCCACTACCAGGTGGGCGACATCCAGCCGAACAGCCAGGTGCGCGAGAGCAACACCTTCGGCGTCCTCAGGATGACGCTGCGCCCCGGCGCGTACGACTGGCAGTTCGTGCCCGTGGCCGGCAGGACCTTCACGGACAGCGGCACCGGCTCCTGCCACTGAGCGGCCCGGGGGCGCGGGGGTAGGCTTGGCCCCCATGAGCATCACGGACACGCGGACGGTCGGATCCATAGTCGGCGGGCAGGCCCGCGAGGACGGGCAGCGGGTCGAGTCGCGCAATCCCGCGAACCTCGAGGAGGTCGTCTGCGAGGCCGTGCTCGGCGGCGCGGGCACCTTCGTGGATGCCTGCCGCGCCGCCCGCGCGGCGCAGCGCGAGTGGGCCGCCGTCCCGGCCCCCGTGCGCGGCAACGCGATCAAGGAGATCGGGCGGCTCGTCGAGGAGAACAAGGAGACCCTCGCCAGGCTCGTCACGCGCGAGATCGGCAAGCCCCATCCCGAGTCGCTCGGCGAGGTGCAGGAGATCGTCGACACATGCGACTTCTTCGTCTCCGAGGGCCGGCGCCTCTACGGCATGACGGTGCCGAGCGAGATGCCGGACAAGCAGCTCTTCACCTTCCGCAACCCGGTGGGCGTGGCCGCGATCGTGACCGCCGGCAACTTCCCGGTGGCCGTGCCGTCCTGGTACATCGTGCCGGCGCTCCTGTGCGGGAACGCGGTCGTCTGGAAGCCGGCGGAGTACGCGCCCGGGCTGAGCGACGCCCTCGCGCGGCTGTTCATCGCCGGCGGCCTCCCGGACGGCGTCCTGAACGTCGTCCAGTGCGACGGGCCGACCGCGTTCGAGGGCCTCGAGCAGGCGCTCGAGGAGCGGCTCGTGGACAAGGTCGGCTTCACGGGCTCATCCCCGGTCGGCGCCCGGATCGGCGAGCTCTGCGGCCGCCACGTCCAGTCGCCGTGCCTCGAGCTGGGCGGGAAGAACCCGCTCGTCGTGATGCCGGACGCGGACCTCGACCTGGCGGTCGAGGGCTCGCTCTTCAGCGGCTTCGGCACGGCCGGCCAGCGCTGCACCTCGCTCGGCACCGCGATCGTCCATCGCTCGCTCCACGACGAGTTCGTCGGGCGCCTGTCCCGCGCGGTCGAGGAGGCTCCAATCGGGGACCCGTTCGCGGACGTCCTCTACGGGCCGATGATCCACGAACGCTTCCAGGAGCGCTTCCTCGGCTGGCTCGGCCTGATCGAGGGCCACCACTCGGTCTCCGGGTCGAGCGCCACCGGCCGGATCACCTCGGACAACCCGCGCGCCGGCTTCGTGGGCGATCCCGACGCCGGCCTGTTCTGCCACCCGACGATCGTCGACGGGGTGCGTGCCGAGGACGCGATCTACGCCACCGAGACCTTCGGCCCGATCATCGGAGTGGCCGAGTTCGACGATCTGGACGAGGCGCTTGCGCTCGCGAACGGGCACGGCTACGGCCTCTCGGCCGCGATCTACACGAACGACCCCAAGTCGGTCTTCCGCTTCCGCTCGGGGGTCAGCGCCGGGATGCTGTCCGTCAACAACTCGACCTCGGGCGCCGAGGCTCACCTGCCGTTCGGCGGGAACGGCCGCTCGGGCAACGGCAGCCGCCAGTCGGGCGTGTGGGTGCTCGACCAGTTCACCCGCTGGCAGGCGATGAACTGGGACTACGCCGGGAAGCTCCAGAAGGCCCAGATGGACGTGGCCGAGCTGAGCGGCGATCCGGGCTTCCGTCTGGACCGTTCGTAGTTCACCAAGTGTCCTGCCGTGTGGTTGCTGTGCAACCGAAAGTCAGGACACTCGGCGGCAGCGCGACTAGCCCTGGCGGCGGCGGGCGACCGTGCCGTCGTAGGCCCGCTTGAGCAGCGGCCGGGCCGTGGAGCGGTACGTGTACCGGACGCTGCCGCGCAGCCCCCGCTCGTAGGCGCAGAAGCCCACGTGGGCGCGCTCGCCGGTCGCGAACTTGCGCTTCCACTCCGCCTCGTCGCCGAGCAGCTCGTGCGCGGCGATGCCCTGCTCGAAGCAGCGCTCGATGATGCTCAGCCGCATGACGAGTCCGGGCGCCAGCCGCCGGAAGCGCTCGTCGTAGCCCGTCTTCAGGAGATAGAGGCGGTCGTCGTGCAGCAGGCAGAGGTCGAACGCGGCCCACGCCCCGTCGATCACGATGCGCGAGAGCCGCAGCTCGCCGCGCTCGGCGAAGGACTCCGCGATCGCGCGGTAGAAGGCGATGGTCCGCTCGTCGGAGAGGATCGCGGTGCCGCTCTCGCCCTTCCAGCCGCTCGCCTCGACCGCGAAGCCGCGCGCCAGCTCGCCGTCGAGGTCGAGCGGCGGCTCCACCACGGACACCAGCGTTTCGTGCTCGCGCAGCATCTTTCGCCGGAAGCGCTCCAGCGGGGCGCCCCAGCGCGGGCGTGAGCCGGCCCGCCAGTCCTCGTAGCTGCCGGTGGTGGCCACGATCGGAGACACGTGCTGGCTGCCCACGGCGTGCCGGCGCCCGGCGGCGTCGGTGGCGTCGCGGAGGATGCTGAGCGAGGCGTCGCCGACCGGGATCGCGGACAGCTCGAGGTTGTTGGTCGCGACGGCGAGCGCGGCGTCCGTGACCGCGCGGACCGCCTCCTGGCTGCTGCCGACGGGGCGGAACACCGGCGTGTGCACGTTCGACATGCCGGCGAGCGAGCGGCGCGGGCGCGCGATCAGCGGGAAGCCGGCCTCGAGCCGGTCGCCCCGCCAGGCGAGGCAGACGCGCATCCCGCCGGGCTCGCCGAAGGCCCGGAACCATGCCGAGTACCAGGCGTGGAGGTCGAAGGGACGGGCGTCGGCGGGCAGCATCCGGTCCCAGTCCGCTGCCACCCGCGCGAAGCGCTCCGGGTCGCCGAGCCACTCGATCCTGAGGCCCACCGCGGACCACGATATATCGGACGCGGCACCAGCCGCGGCCCCCCGATTGGGGATTACGGTGCCCATCTGGGTGTGTTATCGGCCGTTGGCCGCAGCCCTGTACCACCGGGGGGAAGTGTTCGGCGGCGGCTCCAGGGCGGCGTGCGCGACGAGCAGCGACGGCTCGTCGAGCTCCAAATGTCGCTCCAGAGCCGCCCCGAAGCCGCTGCCGAGCCCGTCCACCGTCTCTGCGCGCACCCCGAAGGAGCCCGCGAGTGCCGCGAAGTCCGGCGTGAGCAGGTCCACGCCCTCGTGCGGGTCGCCGCGCCGGTCCTGGTCGAAGCGCAGCATGCCGTAGCCGCCGTCGTCGACGACCACGGCGGTGAGCGGTATGCGCTCCTGGGCGGCGGTGGCCAGCTCGCCGCAGGCGAACAGGAACCCGCCGTCCCCGGAGACGCTCACGGCCGGGCCGCGCTCCGCGAGCGCGGCGCCGAGCCCCTGCGGGAAGGCGCACCCGAGCGTGCCCCAGCCGAGGGGGTAGGCGAGCTTGCGCGGCAGGGACGGCGTGCGGAAGCCGCCGAGCCAGTAGCCGGGGATGCACATGTCGCAGACCACGATCGCATCGCCGGGCAGCGCAGCGTCCATGGCGGCGAGCAGCTCGGAGGCCTCCGGGTCGGTCACGCGCAGCCCGTCCCTCACCGCGGCGCCGATGGCGGCGACCCTGCCGGCGAGCGCGTCGAGCCCGCCGCGCTCGCGGACGCGCTCCGCCACCGCCTCGAGCCCCACAGCGGCGTCCGCCTCGAGCAGGACGTCGGGGGTGTAGTTCTTCGCCGCGTCCTCGGCGTCCACGTTCAGCGCCACGAGCCGCGGCGGCCTCGGCATCGCCCAGCCCTGGGTCATCATCCCGTCGAGGTCGGTGCCCACGGCGAGGACGAGGTCCGCCTCGTCCCAGAGCGCCCCCACCTCCGGGACGTGCGGCGGCGCCGCCACGAGGCACGGGTGCCCCGGCGGGAGCAGCCCGCGGGCGGCGTACGTGAGGATCACCGGCGCGGCGATCCGCTCCGCGAGGCGCCCGAGCCCCGCGCCCGCATCGGCCTGCACCGCGCCGCCGCCGGCCCAGACGAGCGGCCGCTCGGCCGAGTCCACGAGCGCGACGGCCTCGGCGAGCGCGGCCTCGTCCGGCGGTGCGGGCGGGGGAGGGGCGGGCAGGTCGGGGGCCCCGGCGGGGGCCGCCCCGTCGAGCAGGTCGGTGGGGACCTCCACGTAGACGGGCCGCCGGGGCGGCGTGAGCGCGATCGCCGCCGCACGGGCCACCGCCGGCCCGAGCTCCTCGGCCGCGCCGACCCGGATCGCGGCCTTCACGACCGGCGCGAACATCGCGGCCTGGTCGGTCGCCTCGTGGAGCGCACCCCTCCAGCTGCCGGGGCGGCGCACGGTGGTCGGCACGTCCGTGGCGATCACGAGGACCGGCTGGCGCGACGCCCAAGCCTCGCCGACGGCCCCGAGCGTGTTGGCCGCGCCCGGCCCGGTGGTGGTCAGGGCGATGCCGAGGCCGCCGCGCGCACGCGCATAGCCGTCGGCCGCGTAGGCGGCGGCCTGCTCGTGGCGGACACCCACCAGCCGGATCGGCGAGCGGCCGAGGGCGCGCCACAGGCTCAGGTTGTGCACGCCCGGCAGCCCGAAGGCCACGTGCGCGCCGGTGGCCTCCAGCGCCGCCACGGCGGCGTCGGCCCCTGTCAGGATGGCGCGCGATGGCGAGCTCAACGAACCCTCCGCTGCGCGGGGTCCGCGTGCTCGACCTCTCGCGGGTGCTCGCGGGGCCCTACTGCACGATGGTGCTCGCCGACCTCGGCGCGGACGTGGTCAAGGTCGAGCGCCCGCAGGGCGGCGACGAGACGCGCACCTGGGGCCCGCCGTTCGCCGCGGGCGAGGCGGCCTACTTCCTCTCGCTGAACCGCGGGAAGCGAAGCGTCGCCATCGACCTGGCCGACGCCGAGGGCCGTGAGATCGCGCTGGAGCTGTGCGCCGGCGCCCAGGTGGTCGTGGAGAACTTCAAGGTCGGCGGCGCGGACCGCCTGGGCGTGGGCTACGAGAGCGTGCGCGCGCGCAACCCGACGGTCGTCTACTGCTCGATCACCGGCTTCGGGTCGGTGCGCGAGCCGCCGGGGCGCCCCGGCTACGACTTCGTCGCGCAGGCCGAGAGCGGGCTGATGTCGATCACCGGCGCGGAGGACGGCCCCCCGTACAAGGCCGGCGTCGCGGTCGTGGACGTGCTCACGGGGCTCCACGCCGCCGCCGGGATCCTGGCGCTTCTGCACGGGGGCGAGGGCGGGAGGATCGAGGTGCCGCTGCTCGACTCGGCGCTCGCGGGGCTCGTGAACGTCGCGCAGAACGCCCTCGTCACTGGTCGCGAGCCGGAGCGCTTCGGGAACGCGCATCCGAACATCGTGCCTTACCAGGACTTCGAGACGGCGTCCGGCCGCATCGCGGTGGCCGCGGCGAACGACGGCCTCTTCCGCGCGCTCTGCCGCGCGATCGGAGCCGAGGAGCTCGCCCGGGACGACCGCTTCCAGACGAACGCGGCCCGCGTGGAGCACCGTTCCGTGCTCGTGCCGGAGCTGGAGAGGCGCTTCAGGGAGCGGCCGGCCGAGGACTGGGTCGCCGCGCTGGACGCCGCCGGAGTGCCGGTCGGCAAGGTCCGCTCGGTGCCGGAGGCGCTGGCCGCGGCCGCCGCCGCGGGGCGCCCGGCGACGGTGGCGGTCGAACACCCCGCGATCGGCGCGCTCGACCTCGTGGGCTCGCCGATCTGGCGCGACGGTGACGGTCCCGCGCCGCTCGCTCCGCCCTTGCTCGGGCAGCACACGGCCGAGGTGCTGGCCGAGCTCGGACGCTCGGAGGAGGAGATCGCGGCGCTCGCCGCCGGCGGAACGGTGCTGCTGGGCGGTCAGTGAGGCTCGTCGGAGCCGGACGCCGGCGGGCGCGACTCCTCGGCCAGCGAGGTGATCGCGAGCTGCCCGCGGGCGGCGTTCTCGAGCACCTCGGTCGCCTCCTCGGAGGAGCGCGCGTACAGCTCCACCAGCATGTGGACCACGATCCGGTCGTCCTCGTGCTTGTGGAACCGGACGTGGGTGAAGAACTCCCGCGTGCCGTGGTCGCCGAACGCGGCGAACGCCAGCGAGTCGGCGGCCTCCGGGCCGGAGCACGACTCCACCTCGTCGGCGTCGACCGTGACCGTGCACGACGCGACCCACGGGGTGCCGGTGACCATGCGCTCCCAGCGGTCCTCGACCGGCTCGATGCGCGAGATGCGGCGGCCGTTCTCCTCGTAGAAGCTGAGGCTCAGGTGCGGCTGGTCGTGCAGGCAGTCGAGGCACTGGACGACGGCCTCCTGCACCTCCTCGACCGGCTCCACCGCCTCGGCCGTCTCCGCATCGACCTTCAGGATGCCCTCGTAGTGGAGCTGAACCTCGAGGTTGCGCGACCAGCAGCGGTAGCACCGCAGCCAGCTCGAGAGCGTGCCGACGGACTCTGGGGCTGAACCCTCCATAGCCCAATTATGCTCACCGCCGATGAGGTGGGCGGCGATCTGCGCCCTGGCGCTCATATCCGGCTGCTCGTGGGGAGGGGACGACGAGCCCGTGAAGGCAGGCGGAGCCTCGAGGGAGATCGAGGAGGTGGTCCGCCAGCTGGACCTCTCCACGCGCGCCTCCGACGGCCGGGCGGTATGCGAGGACCTGTTGACACCAGCGGCGCGGGCGCGCCTCGGCGGCAAGCGCTGCGCGCGGCGCGTCGAGGGCGCGCTCGCGGGCCTGGAGGACCCGCGGGTGGAGCTGACCCGGCTGCGCGTGCGCGCGGGCGGCCGTGAGGCGGTAGCGCACGTCCGGACCCGCCAGGCCGGGCGGCGTGCGCTCGAGGAGGCGCTGGTCCTGACCCGGCACGACGGCGAGTGGCGGCTCGAGGCGCTCCGGCGCTGAGCCCGGTTCACAGCCTCTAAACCTGAGGCGGAACGCTCGCTGGGAGGTTCTGGGCATGAGCGTCGCCACCCTGGCTCCGCCGGCCGTCCCGCGCGTGGCGGTCGTCATCCCATGCTTCGACGACGGGGCCACGCTCCGCGACGCGCTGGCCTCGCTGGCCCACCAGGAGCCATGCGAGCTCGTGATCGTCAACGACGGGTCGACCGACCGGCCGACGCTCGAGCTGCTCCACGAGCTGGCGTACGACGGCTACCACGTGATCCACCAGCGCAACCGCGGCACGTCGGCCGCGCGGATGACCGGGGTGTGGGCCACGAGCGCGCCGTTCGTGTTCCCGCTCGACGCCGACGACGCGGTCCTGCCGGGCGCGCTCGCCGCGCTGGCGGACACGCTCGAGGCGCGTCCGAGGCTCGCCGCGGCCTGGGGCAACGTCGCGCTCTTCGGCGAGCTCGAGCGGCGCGAGCGTCAGCGTGCCGCCACGCTCGACCCGTGGCGGATCACCTACTTCAACAACATCCCGTACGCGAGCCTCATGCGGCGCGAGCCGCTGCTGGCCGTCGGCGGGTGGAGCCTGCCCGGCGCGTTCCAGGACTGGGACCTCTGGATGGCGCTGGCGGAGGCCGGCTACGAGGGCGCCGGCATCGACGCACCCGTCCTGTACTACCGGCTGCACGGAACGCGCCAGTTCGCGCGCGGCGCCGCGCGGCACGCCGAGCGCTACGCCATCCTGAGGAGCCGGCACGCGCGCCTCTTCGCCGCCCGCAGGCGCAACTGGCGCAGGTCGGCCGAGCCGTGGCGGGTGCGGGTCGGCCTGCCGCTCGCCACGGCCATCCCTGGCCTGCCCCAGCGGCAGCGGCACCGCCTGTTCACGCTGGCCGACGCGCCGAGCGAGGCGCTCGACCACGCACGGGTGCGGCTCGCTAGGCGGTGAGCCGGGCCGCGAGCTCGGTTCCGAGGCCGGGAGCGGCGTCCTCGACGGTCGTCCGCTTGTGGGGCCCGCGCTTCACCAGGCGCATCACGCCGATCTCCCGGAAGCCCGACTTGACGACCGCCTTTCGCGACGGCTCGTTGTGGACCCCCACCTTCGTGAGCATGTGCGCCACACCCTCGTCGCGCAGCGAGTCGGCGACGGCCGTCCAGGCCCCGGGCGCAATGCCGCGGCCGCGGGCGCGCGGGGTGGTCGCCGAGTCCTCGAGAACGACGCTGTCGGCGGGGATCTCGAGCCAGCCGCCGGGAGCGGCCAGGACCGGCGCGCGCTCCCTGTAGATCCAGCAGCGGAAGAGCGGGCCGCCGTCGTCCTCCGCCAGCCACAGGTCGTTGCCGGCGGCGCGCCGCCGCCGGATCTCGTCGAGGTGCTGGCCCATCTCGACCGCGCCCGCGAGCTGCTCGTCCCCGGCCTTGAACAGGCGGACCTCCTCCGGGAGCTCCCGGCGCGGGCGCTCGCCGTCCACGTCGAGCTGATACCAGACGTGCTCCTCCTCGAGGTAGACCTGCGCGCGTGCCAGCTTCAGAGAGTGGCGCGCGGCTGAGCCCACGCCGTCGCTGCGCATCCGCCGGAGAACATGCTCCATGCGCTCGGGGGCGCCCATACACGCCAATGTAGCCTCGATGGCCGATGATCGGAGTGCTATTGGCCGGAGGTGCAGGATCGAGACTCGGAACCGAGTCAAAACCGGCGGCCGACCTCGCCGGCCGACCGCTGATCGCCTATCCGCTCGAGGCGCTCGCATCCGTGTGCGAGCGCGTGGCCGTCGTGTGCAAGCGCGAGACCGAGCTGCCGGAGCTGCCGGGGGCCGAGCGCTGGGACGAGCCGGCCGAGCCGCGCCATCCGCTGACCGGGATCGTCCACGCGCTCGACACCGCCGGCGCGCCGGTGCTCGTGTGCGCCGCCGACATGCCCTTCGTCACCCCCGACGCGTGCCGGACGCTGATGGGCGCCGCGGCATCGGCGCCGGCCGTGGTGGCCGTGGCGGACGGGATGATCCAGCCCACGTTCGCCCTCTACGCGCCGGCGGCGCTCGACACGCTGCGGCAGGCGCCGGCGGACGACCCGCTCACCCGCACTGTCGAGGCCCTGGGCCCGGTTCACGTGGCGCTTCCCGCGGCTCTCCTCCGGAGCGTGAACACGCCGGACGATCTGCGCGAGGCGGAGGAGCAGCTCAGCCGCGATAGATGATCGCCGTCAGGGCGATCGCGAAGACGACCTGCGCGATCCCGAGCGAGACGCCGAGGTTGGCGGCGCCCGCGAGCTCGGCGATCACGGTCGTCACGACGACGATGCCCGCGAGAAGCGCGATCTGGCGGGCGAGCTTGCTGTTCACGCCTCGATCGACCTCTCGAGCAGGGCGACGAGCTCGGCGGTGCCGGTGCGCGGGTCCTGGCCCGCCAGCAGCCGCTCGGCCTCGCGCCGCCCGCCGAGCGCGCGCAGCGCTCGCTCGCCGTGTTCGGCGGTGAGCTCGCGAAGAGCGGACATCCGCCGCGAGCGCGGGCGCCGCTGATCCGCGTCGAGCGCCGCCCGGTGCGCGTCCACGGCATCCGCCAGCTCCTCCACGCCGCTCCCCGGCGGCAGCGAGGACACGGCGAGCACCGGCACGCGCCCGGCTCCGACAGCCCCGACGGCCTGCTGGAGGTCGCGCCGCGCCCGGTCCGCTGGGGCGCCGAGGTCGGCCTTCGTCACGACGAGCACGTCGGGCACCTCCATGATCCCGGCCTTCAGGAACTGGAGGACGTCGCCGGACTGCGGCTGGACGACCACGACCACGGTGTCGCAGACCTCCTCGACGTCCGTCTCGGACTGGCCGACCCCCACGGTCTCGACGACCACGAGGTCGAACGCCGCGGCGAGCGCCTCGGCCGCCTCGCGCGTCGCGGCGGCCAGGCCGCCGAGCCGCCCGCCCGCGGCCGTCGAGCGGATCAGCACCCCGTCGTCGCGCGGATCGTGCTCGATCCTCGCCCGGTCGCCCAGGAGCGCGCCGCCGGACCGCTTGGAGGACGGGTCGACGGCCAGGACGGCCACGGTCCTGCCGCGCTCGCGCCAGACGCTCACGAGCGCCGACAGCAGCGACGACTTGCCTGCGCCGGGCGGGCCCGTGACTCCGATCAGGTGGGCCGGGGCCTCACCGCCGAGGGCGGCCGGGGAGACCTCGGCGAGCAGCCGCGCCGTGGCCTCGCGGCCGCGCGGAGTGCGATCTTCGATCAGGTTGAGCGCGGCGGGCGCGGCGGAGCGGTCACGCTCGCGCAGCCGGCGACCGATCTCGTCCGGTGTCGACTGCATCCGGCGGCAAGCTAGCAAGGTGGCGACCGGCGACCAGCGCGAACCCGGCCACCAGCACCGCCGAGGCGGGCGGTTCCACCCACTGCTCGTCAAGCAGGGCGTCGGTCACGTCCAGCGCTGCGGCGACGCCGAACAGCACGACCCCCAGCACCACGAGGCGCGCGCCCCAGGGCGACGCGCGGAGCACATCGCGGAAGACGGCGAAGAACGCGAGCGCCGGTATTACGTAGAGCGCGAAGACCACGTCCTCGGGCGAGTTGGTGCCCGGCAGGCTCGCGAGGAACTCGAGGTTGTAGCCGACGGTCTCGTGGAGCGCGAGCATCTCGTCGAGCGCCAGGAAGCCGAGCCCGGCGCCCAGGACCAGGAAGCACACGCGGACCTCGCGCTGCGTCCGTGTGGCCGTCACGAGCGCCACCGCGGCTCCGAGGCCGAGAATCAGGCCGTTGAGGGCGTCGAGCCGGGCGAGCGACTCGCGTGCCACCCAGAGCTCCACGCCGCCGAGCACGCGCACGCGCTCGACCGTCATCGGCGTGTAATGGAGAAGCTCGCCGCGCGCCAGCACCTCGGCGGTCGCGAGTGCGGCGAGCAGGATGCCGAGCACCGTGAGGCCCGCGGCCAGGGGCAGCGCGCGTCGCAGATGAGCGCCTTCACGCATTCTTCACACTTATCGGCCGGCGCGGCGGAAAGCCGCAGTCAGGCCGCGGCGGCGGCGCCGTGGTGCTGGGCCACGAGCTCCACGATGTCGCCCATGATCCGGCTGACCTGGAAGTCCTTCGGCGTGTACACGCGCGCCACACCGGCCGCCAGCAGCGCCTCCTCGTCGGCCTTCGGGATGATCCCGCCGACCACGACCGGGACGTCGGCGCCCGCCTCGCGCAGCTCCTCGAGCACGGTCGGGATCAGCTCGGCGTGCGAGCCCGACAGTATCGAGAGGCCGACGACGTGCACGCCCTCGTCGACCGCCGTGCGGGCGATGCGGGCGGGGGTCAGGCGAATGCCCTCGTAGACCACGTCCATGCCCGCGTCGCGCGCGCGGACGGCGATCTGCTCGGCTCCGTTGGAGTGCCCGTCGAGCCCGGGCTTGCCCACGAGGATCTTGATGCGGCGCCCGAGCGACTCGGACACGCGCTCGACCCGCTCGCGCAGGTCGTCCAGCTCCTCGTCCGACTCGGCGGCCGCGGCGTCGGACACGCCGGTGGGCGCGCGGTACTCGCCGAACACATCGCGCAGCGCGGCCGCCCACTCGCCGGTGGTCAGGCCCGCCCTGGCCGCCGCGAGCGTCGCGGGCATGATGTTGGTCTCCTCGTCGGCCGCCGCGGCGCGCAGCTCCTCGAGCGCCCGGTCGGCGGCCGCCGCGTCGCGGCCCTCGCGCCACTCGCCGACGGCCTCGATCGCCGAGCGCTCGACCGCCGCGTCCACGCGCATGATCCCGCCGTCCTCGCCCTCCTGGAGCGGCGACGGCTCATGCTCGGTGTAGACGTTCTGGCCGACGACCTTGAGCTCGCCCGCCTCGATCCTGCGCACGCGCTCGCGGTGCGACTCGACCAACTGCGTCTTCATGTACGGCACGGCCTCGACCGCCCCGCCGCGCTCGGCGACCACGGCCATCTCCGCACGGGCGCCCTCGATCAGCTCGTCCACGAGCCCGTCCATGACCTTCGAGCCCTCGAAGATGTCGGGGTAGTCGAGCAGGTCGGTCTCGAAGGCGAGGATCTGCTGGATCCGCAGCGACCACTGCTGGTCCCAGGGGCGCGGGAGCCCGAGCGCCTCGTTCCAGGCCGGCAGCTGGAGCGCGCGGGCGCGCGCGTCGCGGCCCATGGTCACGGCCAGCGCCTCGAGGACGATCCGGATGATGTTGTTCTCGGGCTGGGCCTCGGTGAGCCCGAGCGAGTTCACCTGCACGCCGTAGCGGAAGCGCAGGAGCTTCGGGTCCTCCACGCCGTAGCGCTCGCGGCCGAGCTCCTCCCACAGGAGGCCCATCGCGCGCAGCTTGGCGTGCTCCTCGACGAAGCGGATCCCGGCGTTGACGAAGAACGAGAGGCGGCCGAAGACGCGCGGGAAGGTCTCCTCGGGCACTCGCGGCCGGACGCGGTCCAGCACCGCCACGGCCGTGGACAGCGCGTACGCGATCTCCTGCACCGGCGTGGCCCCGGCCTCCTGGAGGTGGTACGAGCAGATGTTGATCGGGTTCCACTTCGGCACCTCGTCGACGGTGAAGGCGATCATGTCCGCGATCAGCCGCATGGAGGGCTCGGGCGGGAAGGCGTAGGTCCCGCGCGAGAGGAACTCCTTGATGATGTCGTTCTGAGTGGTGCCCTGGAGGGCGCGGCGGTCCACGCCGTTCTCCTCCGCCACCGTCATGTAGAGCGCCAGCAGCCAGGCGGCGGTGGCGTTGATCGTCATCGACGTGTTCATCTCGTCGAGCGGGATGCCGTCGAGCAGCGCGTGCATGTCGCCCTTGTGGGCGATCGACACGCCGACCTTGCCGACCTCGCCGCGGGCCAGCTCGTGGTCCGGGTCGTAGCCGGTCTGGGTGGGGAGGTCGAAGGCCACCGAGAGCCCGGTCTGGCCCTTCGCGAGGTTGCGCCGGTAGAGCTCGTTCGACTCCCGGGCCGACGAGTGCCCGGCGTAGGTGCGCATCACCCAGGGGCGATCGCGCTCCGGAAGCCGGTGTTCGGGCTCGCTCACACCCGGGATTGTAAGGTCGGGGGGCCGTGAGCAGGCCGATCGACGTGATGCACCTCGGCCGGGACCGAGTGATCTGCGCCTACGAGCAGGACGGCGTGATCGTCGATCCCGGGCCGTCGACCTCTGTGGAGACGCTGCTCGAGGGCCTCGGCGGCGTGGAGCCGCGGGCGCTCCTGCTGACCCACATCCACCTGGACCATGCCGGCGCGACGGGCGTCCTCTGCCGCCGCTTCCCGGAGCTCGTGGTCTACGTGCACGAGCGCGGGGCCCCGCACCTCGTGGACCCCTCGAAGCTCCTGAAGAGCGCCGCCCGGCTGTACGGCGACGAGATGGAGCGGCTCTGGGGCGAGGTGGCGCCGGTGCCGGAGGAGCGCGTGCGCATCCTCTCCGGCGGCGAGTCGGTGGAGGGCTTCCGCGTGGCCTACACACCCGGGCACGCCTCGCACCACGTCTCCTACCTGCACGAGGATCTGGGCGACGCCTACGTCGGCGACGTGGCGGGCGTGCGCGTCCCCCCGTCCGCGTTCACGCTGCCGCCGACGCCGCCACCCGACATCGACCTCGATCTCTGGGAGGAGTCGCTGCGCACGCTCGAGGAGTGGGAGCCGGAGTCCCTCTGTCTCACCCACTTCGGGCGCCACACGGACGTGGCGGGCCAGATCGGTGCGGTCCGCGAGGGCCTGCGCGTCCAGGCCGAGCTGGCGCGGGACAACGACCTGGACGGGTTCGTGGCCGCCATGCGCGAGCGGCTCTCGGAGCACCTGGACGCGGACGCGCAGGCGAGCTTCGAGCAGGCCGCGCCGCCGGACCAGCTCTACCAGGGCCTCGAGCGCTACTGGCGCAAGCGCGCGGAGGCCGAGGCGGCGGCGTGAGCTTCACCGTCGAGCTCCCGCGCACCGGCGGCCCGGACAGCGGGCTGGGCTGGGGCTGGAAGGTGATCGTGCTCAACGACGACCACAACACCTTCGAGGGCGTGGCGCGCGCCCTGGCGAAGACGATCCCCGGCATCTCCTACGAGGGCGGCATGCGGATGGCGAACACGATCCACACCTCCGGCCGCGCCGTCGTGTGGACCGGCCCGCTCGAGCCCGCCGAGCTCTACTGGGAGCAGCTGGTCGAGGCCGGGCTCACGATGGCGCCACTGGAGCAGGACTAGGCTCGTCCACGAGCTCCACCGGCTCGGTGGCCCGGCCGCTGCCAACGATCTCGAAGAACGCCGGCAGCAGCGGCACCTGGTAGGTCCCGAGCAGGTCGGACCGGATCTCCGAGATGCGCTCCGAGTACCAGTAGCGCTCGAAGTGCGCCTTCGACGGGAAGACCGCGATCTGAAGGAAGTCGAGCCGGCCGTCCAGCGCGCGGAAGAAGGCCCACTCGGTGGCGCCATAGTCAAGCACCGCCTCCGCGGCGGGCCGCCAGCCCTCGGCGAACTTGTCGCCGCGGAACGGGTTCGCCACCCACTTGATGTGGACGGCGATCACGCGCCCACCTCGGCGTAGATGGCGCCCTCGCCCTCAGCCGTCCGGCCGGCGCCCTCCTCGCCGGCGCCGACGAGGATCGAGATCTTGCCCGCGTGCTTGTTGTCGCGCATCAGCTGGTGCGCCTCTGGCACGCCGTCGAAGCCCATCGTGCGCCACAGCACCGGGCGGATCTGCCCGGACTCGATCAGCTCGTTCGCCTTCATGCACTCGTAGGCGTTCGCGAAGTGCGAGCCGAGGATCTCCTTCTGGCGCATCCACAGGTAGCGGACGTCGAAGTCGAGGTTGTACCCGGTGGTGCCGGCGCAGATCACGACCTTGCCGAACGGCTTCACCACGAACACGGACGTCGGGAACGTGGCCTGGCCGACGTGCTCGAACACGATGTCGGGCGAGTCGCCGAGGATCTCCTTGATCCGCTTGCCGAAGGCGCGCGAGGCCTTGAAGCGCTCCTTCTCCTCGTCGGCCGACTCCTTGCCGGTGCGCATCATGCCCTTGAACTCCGCGCGGTCGATGTAGTCCACCGCGCCGAGCTGCTTCACGAGCTCGCCCTTCTCGGGCGAGGACACCACGCCGACGGCGTGCGCCCCCGCCATCTTGCAGATCTGCGTGGCGAACACGCCGAGGCCTCCGGCGGCGCCCCAGACCAGCACCTTCTGGCCGGCCTGGAGGTTGCAGCGCGTGATCAGCATCCGGTACGCGGTGAAGTAGACGAGCCCGTACGAGGCCGCCTCCTCCCAGGTGAGATTCTGGGGGCGGGGGAGGAGCTGCTGGGCCTGGACCTTTGTGAACTGGGCGAACGAGCCCCAGGTGGTCTCGTATCCCCAGATCTTCTGGCTCGGCGCGGCGAGCGGGTCGAGCCCGTGCACCTCCGGGTCCTCGTAGGAGGCCTGGTTGCAGTGCACGATGACCTCGTCACCCGGCTTCCAGCGCGTCACGCCGGGGCCGACCTTCCAGACCACGCCCGACGCGTCGGAGCCGCCGATGTGGTGGCCGAACTCCGGGTGGTCGCCGTAGCGCCAGACCCCGACCGGCTCGCCGAGCGCGGCCCAGACGTTGTTGTAGTTCACGCCGGCCGCCATCACCCGGACGATCACCTCGAACGCACCGGGCTCGGGCACCTCGATCTCCTCGAGCTGGAACGCGTCGCGCGGCTCGCCCTCGCGCTCCTCGCGGATGACCCACGCCGACATGCTGTCCGGCAGGGTTCCGGGCTCCACGGAGAGCTCGCTGGGCTTGGTCAGGTCGATCTGGGCCATCTGTCCTCTCGGGTCGAAATGCCATCGGTGTGGGGCCCGAGGATCGTACCCGGCTAGATGCCGACCGGCTCCGGGGCGGGCTCGACGGCCTTCGCGCGAACCTTCGGCGCGACCAGCCAGAACGCGAGCACGGCGCCGGTCGCGGCCACGGCGGCCGACAGCCACATGCCGCTCGACAGAGCGTGGACGAAGGCGTCGTTCGCCGCCACCTTGACCTGGCCCGCGACGGCGGGGTCCAGTCCCTTCAGGTCACCGCCGCTGCCGGAGCCGAGGTTCGCCACCAGCTCTTCGCGCTGGCCGGCGGTCACCGGGAGGCCCGCGAGCGACTCGCTCAGCCGGTCGCTCGCCAGATGCTGGAAGAGCGCGCCGATCGTCGCCACGCCGAACGTGCCGCCGACCATCCGGCTCATGGAGAGGATCCCGGAGGCCGCGCCGGCCTTCTCGGGCGCGACGGCGTTCATCGCCGCCGTGGACATCGGCGACATCGTGAGCGCCATGCCCACGCCCATGATCACGAACGAGGGCAGCAGCAGGGCGTAGCCGGTGTCGACCTCGATGCGGGTCTGCATGAACAGCGCGATCGCGGTCAGCGTCAGGCCGCTGACCATCAGCGGCCGCGGGCCGATCCGGTCCGCGAGGCGGCCGGCGAGCGGCGCGATCAGGACGATCATCAGCGTCGAGGGAAGGAATCGGACGCCGGCCTCGACCGCCGAGTAGCCGAGCGAGTTCTGCATGTAGAGCGCGATGAAGAAGAACATCGCGAGCATCGCGAACGAGACGACGAACGCGACCGCGTTCGCGCCCACGAAGGTCCGCGAGCGGAAGTACGTGAAGTCGACCATCGGCTCGCGCACGCGCGGCTCGAGCAGGGCGAACCCGACCAGGCCGATCGCGGCGGTGGCGAGGAGGGCCACGATCTCGGGCGAGCCCCAGCCCCACGAGTTGCCCTCCACGAGGGCGAGCACGAGCGACGTCAGGCCCAGCGACAGCAGCGCGATGCCGGGGAGGTCCACGCTGTGCGCGGTGGATTCGTCGCGGGACTCGCGCGTGGCGAACAGCGTGACCGCCACTGCGCCCGCCGCCACCGGCAGGTTCAGGAAGAAGATCGCGCGCCAGGAGACGTACTCGGTTAGCGCTCCGCCGACCACCGGGCCGAGCGCGAGCGCGAGGGCGGACACGCCCGCCCAGGTGCCGATCGCCTTTCCGCGCTCCTCCGGCGGGAAGGTGTTCGAGATGATCGAGAGGGTCCCCGGCATCATGAACGCGGCGCCGATGCCCTGGACGGCGCGCCCCGCGACGAGCCAGTGCTGGTCGGGGGCGAACCCGATCGCCGCGCTCGAGAGCGCGAACACCACGACGCCGAAGAGGAACATCCGCCGGCGCCCGAAGATGTCCCCGAGGCGGCCGCCGGTCACGAGCAGGACCGCGAAGGTGAGCGTGTAGGCGTTCACCGTCCACTCGATCCCGGAGAGCGACGCGTCCAGGTCGTCCTGGATCGACGGCAGCGCGACGTTCACGACCGTGTTGTCGAGCATGATCATGAACAGGGCGAAGCACATCGCCGCGAGCGTCCACCAGCGGCGGTTGTCCTCGTTGAGCCGAATGCGGTCGGTCATCCCACGGTCCTTTCCACGACCGGCCGCAGCGCGTCCGCCAGGGCGTCGCGATGGCCGGGTTCCAGTTCGTCCACGAATCGCCTGACGCCGGCCACCTTCAGCTCGACCAGCCGGCCGTAGGTGCGGCGCCCGCGTGCGCTGAGCTCCACGAGCTTCGAGCGGCGGTCGCTCACGCACTCCTCGCGCTTCACCTCGCCGCGCTGCACGAGCGACTCGACCCCGCGGCTGACCGCGGGGAGGGAGAGGCCTAGCCGGTCCGACAGCGTCTTCACGCTCAGGGGGCCCTCGGCCTCGTCGAGCACCTGAAGGGTCTTCACCTGGGTGAAGGACAGGCCGAGCTTGTCGATCGTCTGCATGAACTCCGCGGTCGTCGCCCCCAGCAGGTGCCTGAACAGCGCCGCGAGGTCGGCGGTGAGCTCCGCGGACCGATTTGCTTGCGTCGGCGATACAGATGCTTGCATGCAAGCAAGTATTGCAGAGATGCATGGGCCTGTCCACGGGGTTAGGATCAGCCGCCGTGCGCGCGACTCTGTTCGGCGTACCCGGCTCCCATCCGGCACTCGCGGGCCAGCTCATGCTCGAGCGCAAGGGAATCGAGGTGCGCAGGCTGGACCTGGTGGCGGGAATCCACCGCGTCATGCTGCGCCTGCTCGGCTTTCCGGGGGTCACCGTGCCGGCGGTGCGCCTCGACGGCCGGCGGCTCCAGGGAACCCGGACGATCGCGCTCGCGCTCGACACGCTCGTGCCGTCCCCGCCGCTCGTGCCCGCGGAGGCCGACGGCCGCGACGCCGTGCTGCGCGCCGAGGGCTGGGCGGACGAGGTCCTCCAGCCGGCCGCGCGACGGCTCGTCTGGAACGCGCTCAGGCGCGACCGCTCGACGCTCGGGAGCTACCTGGAGGACGCCAAGCTCGGGCTGCCTGTGCCGGTGGCCACCGCGGTGGCGCCGCCGATCATCCGGCTCGCCGCGCGCCTCAACCGCGCGGACGACGAGCACGCCCGCCGCGACCTGGCCGCGCTTCCCGCGCAGCTCGACAGGGTGGACGGCCTCCTCGCCCAGGGCGTGATCGGCGGCGACCAGCCCAACGTGGCCGACTACCAGGTGGCCACGAGCGTGCGCCTGCTGATGACGCTCGACGACCTCAGCGGCTGGATCGAGCGCCGCCCGGCCGGGGCGCACGCCCAGGCGGTGGTGCCGCGCTTCCCCGGCCGGATCGGGCGGGTCTTCCCGCCGGACTGGCTGCCGGCGGCCGCTCGCTAGCCGCGTCGCGCCAGGTCGCAGGGGGGTTTGTCCACTTGTGCACCCATGGGATGCATAACTCGACGAGCCCCCGTCGAACGCGTGGCGGGACCGTGCCGGCGGCGAACGCCCGTTCCGTCAGGTTCCGCCCCTACGGTGGGACTGGACAACCATGGAAGCCGCAACTCCACTCAGGCAGGCGCATGTCGCCCTGGTAGGCGACCGGCTCGTCGTGCGCGAGCTCGATGTCCAGGACGAATGCGCGGTCAGGCTCGTCCGCGAGCGCGAGCAGGCCGGGGACGACCCGGCCAAGACGGTTCGCGACGCGCTCGTCATCGGCGCGCGCGTGCTCGACCGCGAGCAGGCGTCCGCCAACGCCGAGTACGTGAAGACAGAGTTCGAGCGCGCGTCGCGCGAGCTCGAGCGCCAGTTCACCGACAAGGCGCGCACCGTGGCCGAGCACTTCGGCACGAAGGTCGACGAGGTCTTCGGGCCCGAGAGCGGGCGGCTCGCGCGCGACCTGGAGAAGCTGTTCGGCGACGGCAGCTCGGCGTCGGTCCAGAACCGCGTACGGGAGCTCGTGGCCGAGGCGATGACGCGCTCGCGCGAGGACCTGATGCGGCAGTTCTCGGCCGCCGACGGCTCGAACCCGCTCGCGGACTTCAAGGCGGGCGCGCTCGAGTCGATCAACCAGGCCGCCAACCGCTCGCACGCCACGCAGCGCGCGCTGCTCCAGCAGCTCGGCGAGCTCCAGAAGGAGCTGCAGGCGCTGCGGGACGAGAAGGACAAGCTCGACGAGGTGGGCGCCGAGCGCGAGCGCGGCACCGCCAAGGGACGCAGCTTCGAGGTCTCGGTCGCCGAGGCCGTGGACGCGCTGGCGCTCCGCCAGGGCGACGTGGCCGAGGCGGTCGGCGATCGGCCCGGCGCCTCCGGCAAGACCGGCGACGTCGTGGTGGACATCGGCGCCTGCGACGGGCCCACGCGCGGCCGCGTCGTGTTCGAGGCAAAGGACAGGCGGCTGTCGAAGCCCGGCGCGCTCGAGGAGCTCGACCGCGCGCTGTCGGACCGCGACGCCGACTTCGCCGTGCTCGTCGTGCCGACCGCCGACGAGCTGCCGGCCAAGCTCGAGCCGCTGCGCGAGTACAACGGCGACAAGCTGCTGGTCGCGCTCGACCCCGACGATCCCGAGGGCCTGACGCTCGAGGTCGCCTACCGGCTGGCGCGGGCGCGCGTCCTCATGTCACGGAGCGGGGGCGAGGGCGTGGACGGCGCCGCCGTCCACGACGTCGTCGAGCGCGCGCTCAACTCCATGGAGGACGTGCGGCGGGTGAAGAGCCAGCTCACCGGCGCGAAGACGAACATCGACAGGGCCTACGAGCTGGTGGACGAGCTCGCGGCTCGCGTGCGCGCCCACCTGGTCGAGGTCGACGTGCTGGTCCTGGGCGACGCGGCCCCGCCGCCCGCCCCTCGTGACGACCAGATGGAGCTCTAGGCCCTCTAGGGCAGCTGCAGGTCCGTGCTGCCGCTCTTCCGCTCGGCGCCCACCTCGAGCGTCGCGGGCTTGATCTCGCGCGGCACGGCGGCCTCCCCGCCGGCGCTCACCTCGTACTCGCCGCGCTCGAGCGTGCGGCGGATCGTGGCCGTGTCGGTGGGCGCCACCGGGCCGACGGTGGTGTCGATCGAGCCGCCGCGAAGCGAGATCGTGTGCGGGTCGTCGGTCTGGTTCGCGATCGTGATCGCCACGGGCCCGGCGCCGACCGAGGCCGGCGACACGGTCACCTTGTTGCTCTGTATGACCCCGGTGAGGTCGATCGTGACCGGTGGGCGGGGATCGTTCTTGAAGTCCTCGTCGCCGCACGCGGCAAGGCCGCCGGCGACGATGACCGCCAGCGCCGCCGCGCCGATGCGTGGCCTCTTACCTCTCGCGGTCATCCTCCGCAGCGGACCCTAACCGAACCACACGGACGTACGCGCAGCGAGGAGCGTGTCGAGCTCCGCCTGGATGCGGCCGCGGATGTCCTCGGCGATGCTCTGCACGAGCGCCACGTCCTCCGCGTCCTCGGCCCCGTGCGCGGAGAGGTCGACCGGCTCGAGGAAGCGGATCTTGAACTTCGCCGGCAGGTACATGCCCGCCGCGGCGAGCCCGAAGTGCGGGAACGCGTGGTTGACCGGGAAGTAGATGAGGCCGGTGAGGCGCTGAAGCAGCGGGACGTGCGCGAAGATCGGCATGGCCTCCTCGGCGCCGATCACGGCGACCGGCACGATCGGCACGCCCGCCCTGATCGCCGTGCGGACGAAGCCGCCGCGCCCGAAGCGGCGCAGCCGGTAGCGCTGCCAGTAGAGCTTGCGCGACCCCTTCTGACCCTCCGGGAAGACCAGCGCGAGGCGGCCCTCGTCGCGGAGGAGGCGCTGCGCGTTTGCGGGATGCGCGCCGACCAGCCCGATCTTGTTCGCCAGCATGCCCACGCCGGGATAGCCCTTGAACCAGTTCTCGCCGAGCATGTAGACCGGTCGCGGGCGCGGATGCTCGTGCCGGATCGCCTGGACGATCATCGGCCCGTCGGGCGGCAGCGCGCCGGCGTGGTTCGACACGAGCAGGGCGCCGCCGTCGGCGGGCACGTTCTCGATCCCGCCCACGTCCACGCGGAACCAGTGCCGGTAGTAGAAGTCGAGCACCGGCTCGAGCAGGTCGTATACGCGCTCCGAGCGGCCCCAGTCGTCGAGCGCACGTCCCTCGTCGGACGGCGGGATCAGCGTCCTCAGCTCGCGCGGCTCGGGATGCGCCTCCGGGGCCTGGGGCGGATGGTCGAGCGCCCCGCCGCGGGCGTCGTAGGCGGGGGAGGGGGAGCGCGGCTCCTCGGCCCCCGCGGCCGTCGTCAGCGGCCCGCCGAGCAGTGGGCTCGCTCCGCTCAGGCCGTGGCGGCTTCTCGGCGCCCGGCGCCGGTCGCGCCGCTCAGGCACCCGAGAAGGGCAGCTCGGCGACGGTGGCGGGTGTGCCCGCCACGAGGACCTCGTCGCCCGGGGTCGCCTCGCGCCGCACGAGCGCTAGGGCGATCGGCCCGAGCCGCGGCGACTCGCACGCCGAGCCGACCCTGCCCACGACCTTGTCGCCGAGGAGGATCTCGTCGCCGCGCGCCGCGGGCGCGTCGAGCCGCAGGCCGCGCAGATGGCGGTTCGGCTTGCCCCTGTAGTGGAGCCGCGCCACGGTCTCCTGGCCGACGTAGCAGCCCTTCGTGAAGCTCACCGCCCGCTCGTTGAGGCCGGCCTCCTGCGGGATCGTGTCGCCGTCCATGTCGAGCCCGAGCCGCGGGCGCCCGATCTCGATGCGCACGCACTCCACCGCCTCCTCGGAGACGCGCGGAACGCCGAAGGCGGCCACCGCCGCGTCGAGGTCGGGGGTGAACACGTCCACGCCGAGCGGGGTCCGCACGTAGATGCCGTGCTCGCCCTCCGCGAACGAGTGCTCGTCGGCCGCGGGCGCGACGTCGAGCGGGTCCGCCGCCGCCGGCCCGACCAGCCTGAGCACCGGGCGTGTGGTGCTCAGGTCCTCGACGGAGACCTCACGACCGAGCGTGTAGGTCCGGACCATGTGAAGCAGCACCGCGGCGCCCACCTGATCCGTGTCGAGCTGGAACCAGTCGGCGCCGCGCAGCACCCGCAGGTCGGTGCGGAGCTTGCCCTTGTGGTTCAGGACGGCGGCGTAACAGCCGGTTCCGGGAGCGAGCGCCTCGACGTCGTTCGTCACCTGCCCCTGGAGGAAGTCGATCGTGTCGCTGCCGTGGAGCAGCACCGTCGCGCCGCCCGGCCGGTCGGTCCAGCCGGCCGCCTCGCTGACGAGCTGGTAGTCGGCGGTGGCGATCACGACACCGATTCTAGGTGCCCCCCGAACCGACTCCTGAGGCGGCGGTGGCGGTGCCGGAAGACCGTGCGGTAGAGCGGGAGGAGGAGCCGCCCGGGGATCGGGATGCGCGGCTCGAAGGCGATCCGGTCGGTGACCACGCACCCGCCCGGCGCGGGCTCGACGGTTCGCTCGTGCTCCCAGACCCGCATGCTGAGCATGGAGGAGCGCTCGAGGAACCCGGCGGGCGGATCGAGCCGCACGAGCGTCAGGTCGTCCCAGTCGATCGGGATCAGGCCGAACAGCAGGATCCAGCAGCGCCCGATGCGCTCGCCGACCGGGACGGTGGCCAGGTCGAGCCGCTTCACACCGCGCGGGAGCGTCATTCGCACGATCGGCATCAGCTCCCCGTTCACGCCCTCGGGCGTCGTCACGCGGCTCCAGACCAAGCTCTGCGGCGCCTTGAGCCTCGAACTGATGCGGAAGCTGGAACTAGATTTAGACACGCCTAAAATATGCTTCAATAGAGGCCAATGCGCAAGTTTGGCACGCATAGGGTCTCTCGCCGCGGGCTCCTCGGCGGAGCCGCCGCCGCGGGCGCGGTGCCGGTGCTGCACGAGCTGATCCCTCACCAGGCGCTCCACGGCGGGACCTCGCCGGCCGCCGCCGCGGCGGTCGGGCACCACGCCCATGCGGCGCACGCCGGGACCGACCACCTCGGCGCCGTCGGGCGCGTGGCCGCGTCCGCGAACGGCTTCGACCCGACCGAGATCCTGCGCGACTTCGACCGCGGCACGCTCAGGGACGGCGTCCGCGAATGGGAGATCGTCGCCGAGGACCGCGAGATCGAGGTCGCGCCCGGCGTGAAGTACGCCGCCTGGACCTACAACGGGCGCGTGCCGGGGCCCACGCTGCGGGCACGCGAGGGCGAGCGGCTCCGCGTGCGCTTCGTGAACGGGTCGAGCCACCCGCACACGATGCACTTCCACGGCATCCACCGCGACGTGATGGACGGCGTGCCGGGCATCGGCGCCGGAAACATCCAGCCCGGCCGCTCCACGACCTACGAGTTCGACGCCACGCCGTTCGGGCTCCACCTCTACCACTGCCACTCGACCCCGCTGGCCGAGCACATCGCGAAGGGTCTCTACGGCGCTTTCGTGATCGACCCCGCCGACGGCCGCCACGACGCCGACGAGCTCGTGATGGTCATGAACGGGTTCGACACGAACTTCGACCGGGCCAACGAGGTCTACGCGGTCAACACGGTCGCCTTCCACTACATGAACGAGCCGATCAGGGTGAAGCGCGGCGAGCTCGTCCGGATCTACCTCGTCAACGCGCTCGAGTTCGACCTCCTCAACTCGTTCCACATCCACGCCAACTTCTTCGACTACTTCCCGACCGGGACACGGCTCGAGCCGCGCGACTTCACCGACACGGTGATCCAGGGCCAGGGCGAGCGCGGCATCCTCGAGCTGCGCTTCCCGTACGCCGGGAAGTACATGTTCCACGCCCACGTCTCCGAGTTCGCGGAGCTCGGCTGGATGGGCTTCTTCGAGGTCGAGGACTGATGGAGGCCGCCGCCGCCAGGCTCAAGGCGCACCCGTGGGTCCCGGCGCTCCTGCCGGTCGTGATCCTCGCCGCCGCCATCGGGCTGTTCGTCGCGCTGGATGCGCCGGGGCTCGACCGGGTCGGCGTGCCGCAGGAGGAGCTGGCGGTCGAGCGGACCGTGCTGCGGCCCGGCGAGATCGAGCTCCATCTCCGCAACGACGGAGCGGATCCCGTGCGGATCGAGCAGGCGGTCGTGAACGACGGCTTCGCGGCGTTCGACCAGAGCGACGAGGAGATCGGCCGGCTGCGGTCGTCCGACGTGACCATCCGGTACCCGTGGATCGAGGGGCAGGCCTACGAGGTGATGCTGATCACCGCCACGGGGGCGACGATCGACCATGCCATCGACGCCGCCACCGAGTCGCCGGACGCCGGCACCGGCTTCTACGGGCTGATGGCGCTGATCGGCCTGTACGTGGGTGTGATCCCGGTGGCCATCGGGATGCTGTGGCTCCCGTGGGTGCGGACCATGAGCGCGCACTGGATGCGCTTCGTGCTCGCGTTCACCGTCGGGCTGCTCGGCTTCCTCGGCATCGACGCGCTGCTCGAGGGCACCGAGCTCGCCGGCCAGGGCGCCGAGGCGCTCGGCGGCGCGGCCCTCGTGTGGCTGGGCGCGGTGGCGGCCTATCTCGCGCTCGCAGGCGTGGACGGCTGGCTGAGCCGGCGGCAGGAGCACACCGCGTTCCTCGTCGCGCTCGGCATCGGCCTGCACAACCTGGGCGAGGGGCTGGCGATCGGCTCCGCCTACGCGATCGGCTCGCTGGCGCTCGGCGCCGCGCTGGTCGTGGGCTTCGCGCTCCACAACACGACCGAGGGCCTCGCGATCGTGGCGCCGGTCGCGCGCTCGGGGAGCGTCCGCGCGCGCACCCTCGTCCTGCTCGGGCTGCTCGCCGGGGCGCCGGCGATCCTCGGCGCCTGGATAGGCGCGTCCTTCTTCAACCCGAGCGGCGCGGCCTTCATGCTCGGCATCGGCGCCGGGGCGATCGCTCAGGTGATCGTCCAGATCTGGCGCCAGATGCGCCGTGACGGCGAGCGGGGGCTGAGCCCGAACGTGGCCGGCGGCCTCCTCCTCGGGCTGTTCGTGATGTACGCGACCGGGCTACTTGTGAGCGTCTGATGGCGGCCCGCGCCGAGATCTCCAACGCCGTCCAGGACTACGCGAAGGCGATCTGGTCGCTGGGCCGGCGCAGCGACGAGCCGGTCTCGACCTCGGCGCTCGCCGAGCGCCTGGAGGTGTCGCCCGCCTCGGTCTCGGCGATGGTCAAGCGGCTCGAGGAGATGGGCCTCGCCACGCACGAGCGCTACCACGGGGTGAGCCTCACGCCGGCCGGCGAGCGCGTCGCGCTCGAGGTGCTCCGCCACCACCGGCTGCTGGAGCTGTACCTCGCCGAGGCGCTCGGCATGTCCTGGGACCGGGTCCACGAGGAGGCCGAGGTGCTCGAGCACGCGATCTCGCCGGAGCTGTCGGAGCTGATCGCGCAGAAGCTCGGTAACCCGACACACGACCCGCACGGCGACCCGATCCCGACGTCCGAGGGCGAGATCAACGAGCCGCCCACGCGTGCCCTGGCCGAGCTCGAGCCGGGCGCGAGCGGCGTCTTCGTGCGCGTGTCCGACTCAGACCCGGAGATGCTCCGCTACCTGGCCGGGCGCGGGATCGCGCCGGGCGACGGCTTCGAGGTGATGGAGCGCGAGCCCTTCGACGGGCCGCTCACGGTTCGCTTCGGCCGCGACGAGCACGTCCTGGGCGGACGGCTCACCCGGGCCATGCGCGCAGCGGTCGGCTGATGGAGCGCGCCGTCGCGCGTGCCGAGCCGCCGAGCGGCGCGGACGCGATCCCGGCGGCCGCGGTCCCGCTCGGGCCCAGCCCGCTCGCGCGCCTCCGCGAGCGCGGCCGGATGCGGCACGGAGTGGCGCTGCTCGGCCCCGCCTTCGTGGCCGCGGTCGCGTACGTGGACCCCGGCAACTTCGCGACGAACATCTCGGGCGGCGCGCAGTACGGCTACCTGCTGCTCTGGGTGATCCTCGCGGCGAACCTGATGGCGATGCTGATCCAGTACCTGTCGGCGAAGGTCGGCGTGGTCACGGGCCGCAGCCTCCCTGAGCTCTGCCGCGAGCACTTCCCGCGCCGCGTGAGCTTCGGCCTCTGGATACAGGCGGAGCTGATCGCGATGGCCACGGACCTCGCCGAGTTCGTGGGCGCGGCCATCGCCCTCAACCTCCTGTTCGGCGTGCCGCTGTTCGCGTCCGGGCTCATCACCGCGGTCGTCGCATTCGGGATCCTGGCCCTGCAGACGCGCGGCCACCGGCGCTTCGAGACGACCATCATCGGCCTGCTCGCGGTGATCCTGCTCGGCTTCCTCTACGAGGTGCTGCACGCGAACGCGGATGCGGGCGGCATCGCCTCCGGCTTCGTCCCGGGCTTCGCGGACACCGAGAGCGTGCTGCTCGCGACCGGGATCCTCGGCGCGACGGTGATGCCGCATGTGATCTACCTGCACTCGGCCCTGCTCCAGAACCGGATCCGGCCCTGGAACGACGAGGAGCGGCGCGAGCTCCTGCGCTTCGAGCGCCTCGACGTGGGGCTCGCGATGGGGATCGCCGGCATCGTGAACATGGCGATGCTCGTCGTCGCGGCCGCGCTCTTCCACGGCGTGGTCGACGTCGACTCGATCGAGGAGGCCCACGCCGGCTTCGACGCCCAGCTCGGCGGCGGCGCCGCCGTGGCCTTCGGGATCGCGCTGCTCGCGTCCGGCCTGTCGAGCTCGAGCGTCGGCACCTATGCCGGGCAGGTGGTCATGCAGGGCTTCATCAGGCGCTCGATCCCGCTCGTCATGAGGCGGCTGGTGACGATGGCCCCGGCGCTCGTGGTCCTGGCGATCGGGCTCGACCCCACGAAGTCGCTGGTCGTGAGCCAGGTCGTGCTCTCGTTCGGGATCCCGTTCGCGCTCGTGCCGCTCGTGCTGCTCACGCGGCGGCGCGACGTGATGGGCGGCTTCAGGAACGCGTGGGGCACCACGCTCGCGGCGAGCGTGGTGGCGGCGCTGATCATCGCGCTGAACCTGTTCCTGCTGGTCAAGACGTTCGCGGGGTAGCCTTCCCGCCGTGCCGCTCGCCGACGACTTCCAGGCCGTGGTCGACTCGCTGCCGCCCGACTGGACGCAGCTCGAGGCCGACCTGCGGATCGACGACGAGGACCGCTACATCGACGCGGCCACGCTGCTCTCGCAGATCAACGCGATGCCGTACTCGCAACACGACTGGCACTGGCGGCTCCGCTCGGCACGCGAGTTCGGCCACGCCGCCGCGCCCGAGACCGTTCGCGGCACGCTGGCGCTGCTCGACGACCAGGGCATCACGGGCGAGCTGGTGGTGCGCGAGGCGCGCTCCGGCCGTGTGGAGGTCAGCCAGATGTGGGGCCGTCCCGAGTCGGTGCGCCAGGAGTTCGCGCGCCGGCGCGGGCAGTAGCCGGCCCGTCGTGGCGCGCATCGCGCTGCTCTGCCCGGACCTGCTGTTCGGCTCGAAGCTGCGCGGCGCGCTGGAGGCCGGTGGGCACGAGGTCGTGGGGCCGGACGAGCCGGCCCACCTCCAGCTGATCGACCTGACCGCCGACCCGGACGAACGTCTCGCGCAGGCGCGAACCGGCGAGCTGCCGACGCTCGCCTTCTACTCGCACGTGGAGGTGGACGTCCGCAGCCGCGCGCAGGCGGCCGGCGTGGACCGTGTGGTGCCGCGCTCGCGGATGGCGCGCGAGACGGTCGCGCTCGTCGAGGGGATGGCCGGTCCAGAAGTGTCCTGACTTTTGGTTGCAGAGCAACCACAGGGCAGGACACTCGGGGGTGGGGAGGCCTAGCGGAGGGCGAACGCGCGGTCGATGTCGGGCTCACGCTCGAGGATCCCGAAGCGCACGTCGAAACGGGCCCACGCCTCGAGCGCGGCGCGGCGCAGCCGCAGCGGCGGCCT
This sequence comes from Thermoleophilaceae bacterium, assembly GCA_016929195.1. GTDB lineage: Bacteria > Actinomycetota > Thermoleophilia > Solirubrobacterales > Thermoleophilaceae > JACVRW01. The sequence continues at coordinate 1,142 of JAFGJG010000108.1, read as the reverse complement.
GAACGCCGTTTCGAGCGCGCGGAACTGCGCGCGCACGACCGATTCGTCCTCGCCCGAGGCCTTGACGATCTCCGCGACCGCCGTCGGCGGGTCGGCGAGCGCCTCCTCGGTCCCGTCGCGGAGCGCGGCCAGGCTGTCGCGGACCAGGTCCGGGCGCTCGTCCAGCGTGCGGCGGGTGGCGGCGAGCACGAGCTCGGGGTAGGGGGGAGCGCCGTAGCGGTCCACGCGGAACTCGCGCGTGTGGACCCCCCGCAGGCGCAGCGTCACGCCCTCGGCGTTCCAGAAGGCCACGACCGCGTCCACGCGCCCGGCCACGAGGCTGGGCACGGCCGTGAACCCGATCGTCACCCGGCGGATGTCGCCGAGGGCCGCTCCGTCGCGCTCCAGGACGGCGCGCAGCACCGCATCGTCCGAGGGCAGGCCGGTCACGCCCACGCGGCGCCCGTCGAGGTCGCGCGGCCGGCGGACGCCGCCGCGGGCGATCACCGCCGCCAGCGGGCGCTGGACGAGCGCGCCGACCCCGACCAGGTCCTCCCCGCGCTCGCGTGCCAGTGCCAGGTCGTGGATGTCGACCACGCCCAGGTCGGCCCGGCCCGCGGTCAGGAGCTTGATCGAGTCCGTCGAGGCGGACGGCACGCGCACCTCGAGGTCCACACCGCGGCGCTCGTCGGCGCCGTCGCGGATCGCCGTGTAGATCCCGGAGTGGACCGCGTTCGGCTGGAAGTCGAGCGCGAGCCGGACCGGCTGCAGGCCCGGGTCCTCGCCGCCGCAGCCCGCCGGCGCTGCGAGCGCGATGGCGAGGAGAAGGCACTTTCGCATGGGCGGCGAACCCTACGGCGGAAGCGAGCGCACACAGGAGGTCACACGTGCAGGACCGTGGTTCAGCCGCATACATCGCCGAGTTCCTCGGCACCTTCCTGCTCGTCCTGCTCATCTGCCTCGCCGCGTCCCTGTTCGTGCAGGTCCCGACCCAGGCTCAGCCTGCGCCGTTCATCGACTGGAACCTCATCGGCCTGGTGCACGCCTTCGCGCTGTTCCTGCTGATCCAGACGCTCGCGCTCGTCTCCGGCGCTCACTTCAACCCGGCGGTGACGGTCGCGATGACCAGCCTTCGGCAGATCAAGCCCGCCGACGCGGTGATC
>JAFGJG010000107.1 GCA_016929195.1 Thermoleophilaceae bacterium | reverse complement strand
CGCGCGATGGACTCGCGCAGCTGCTCGTGCTCGTCGGTGAACGGCGGGACGGGCGCGCTCACAGCCGCTTCTTGAGCATGCCGAACACGCCGCGCATGACCTTCTTCTGCATGGCCTTGCCCTCGCGCGAGCTCAGGAAGTCGCCGAGCTGGTCGAGCCCGCCCCCGGGAGCGGGCGGCGGCTTCTTCGGCCTCTGCCCGCGCGCCTCCTTCGGCGCAGCCTTCTCCATCCGCGCGGCGAGCAGCTCGCGCGCGCTCTCCGAGTCCACCCGGGCCCCGTAGGTCGCGAACAGCGGGGACGCCCTGGCGGTCCCCTCGACGTCGTCCGCCGGCCCCATCCGCGACGCCGGGGCACGCAGGCGCGTGTGGACCACCGGCGTGGGCACGCCCTCGTCGGAGAGGGTCGTAACGGCAGCCTCGCCGATCCCCATCTGCGTGAGCAGCTCGGGCACGTCGTAGAACTCGGAGGTCGGGTAGGTGGACGCCGCCGCCTTCAGCGACCGAGCGTCGTCGGGCGTGAACGCGCGCAGGGCGTGCTGAACGCGGTTTCCGAGCTGTCCGAGCACCTCGGAGGGCAGGTCGTCGGGGACCTGCGTGACGAAGTAGACGCCCACGCCCTTCGACCGGATCAGCCTCACCGTCTGGGTGACCGACTCGAGGAACGCCTTCGTGGCGTCCTTGAACAGGAGGTGCGCCTCGTCGAAGAAGAAGACGAGCTTCGGCTTGTCGAGGTCGCCGGCCTCTGGGAGGGTCTCGAACAGCTCGGCGACCAGCCACATCAGGACCGTCGAGAAGAGCTTCGGCTTGTCCTGGACGGCGGGCAGCTCGAGCACGGAGACGATGCCGCGGCCGTCCGGGGCCGCGCGCATGAGGTCGGCCACGTCCAGCTGAGGCTCGCCGAAGAACTCGTTGCCGCCCCCGTCCTCGAGACCGACGAGCGCGCGCAGCAGCACCCCCACGGTGGACGACGCGAGGCCTCCGATCCCCTCGAGCTCGCCCTTGCCCGCATCGGACTCGAGGAACGTGAGGAGCGCGCGCAGGTCGGACAGGTCGAGCAGCGGCAGGCCCTTCGAGTCCGCGTAGTGGAAGACGAGCGCGAGGCTCTGCTCCTGGGTCTCGTTCGCCTCGAGCACCTTGGCGAGGAGCTGCGGGCCGAAGTCGGACACCGTGGCGCGAAGCGGCACGCCCGGCCCGATGCCGCCGAGCGAGAGGTACTCGACGGGGCACGCGACCGGCGCGAACGGCAGCCCGAGCTCGGTCATCCGCTTCTCGGCCGGGCCGCCGGGGGCACCCGCCGCGCCGATGCCGGAGAGGTCGCCCTTCACGTCGGCCGCGAACACCGGCACGCCGGCGGCGGAGAGCTGCTCGGCCACGGTCTGGAGCGTGATCGTCTTGCCCGTGCCGGTCGCGCCGGCGACGAGGCCGTGGCGGTTCATCATCCGGAGCGGGAGCTGCACGACCGCCTCCGTGGCCAGGGCGCCGTCGTGCACGCCGCGGCCGAGGTCGATCGCCGCGCCCTCGGTCGCGTACGCGTCCCTGATGGAGGCCGCGAAGTCGCTCACAGCATCGTGTGGCCGCGCCCGGCATGGTCGAAGCCGAGCAGGTCGCCGCTCGGGTTCCTGCTGTTGCCGTGGTGGTAGGCGCGGACCTCGCAGATGCGCCCGTCGCGGAACTCGAACCACTCGGTGCCCCGGTCGAGACGGCGCTCGCCCGAGCGCGGGTCGCGCCAGGTCATCGTCCATTCGATGACCACTCGCTCTCCGTCGTCGAGGGCGTCCTCGATGTTCCACCGCCCCTCGATGTTCTCGACCGCCCACTTCGTGTGGCCGCCGATGGTCTGCGCGCCCTCGTGCGGGCCGAGCCGCGTGTAGTAGTGAACCGCGTCGTCGGTGAAGTGCCCGGCCACGCGGTCGGGGTCGCCGCTGTTCAGGGCCTCGTAGTAGGAGCGGACGTGGTCGAGGAGCGCGCCGATGCGCGCAACCTACTTGCGCGCGAGCACGTTGTGCACCGCGAACGAGGTGAGCTCGTCGGCGAGCTCCGACAGCTTCGCGGTGCGGCCCGTCTCCACCCGCGTGGAGACGAGGTCGAGGATGCCCCCGACGACGGCGAGCGCCCTGTCCTCCGACAGCTCGGCGATATTCGCGCCGTTCTTGCGCGCCTGGCGGTTGGCGTCGAGGTAGCGCTCGGCGAACACGCCCAGCACCGCACGCCGGCGTGCCAGCGCCTCGGGGCCCGCGGCGTGCACCTCGATGATGATCGCCCGGCAGAAGGCCGGCTCGGCGGAGAGGATGTTCAGGAACGCCTGGAGCCCGACCACCAGCCGGCTGTGCGGGTCGTCCTGGCCCTCGATCGTCTCCGCGATCCGCCCGAGCAGGAACATGATCCCGGTGTCGTACATCGCCAGGAAGCAGTCGCTCTTGTCCGCGAAGTGGTCGTAGAACGTCTTGCGCGAGACGCCCGCGTGCGAGACGACGTGGGCGATGGTCGTGTTCCCGTAGCCGTGCTCGGCCACGGCCTGCGCCATGGCGTCGAGCAGCCGTCCGCGCTGCGAGGCGAGCACCGTCTCGCGGGTTAGGGAGTGGCGCCCGGAGGGAAGAGGACCCACGGGGAACTCGTAGATGGCGGAGCCGCTGGCTTGCATCTTCGTAAACTCTAGCGTACTATCCGGAAACTTTACAGTTCATGGATCGGGGAGAGTGACAAGGTGAAGCGCATTGCTCTGATGGTGGCTGTTGCCACGGCCGTCCTCGCGCCGGCGGCCCAGGCGCGCGACGCCACGGTCCGCTCGTTCGACGGGACCGCCATCAACACTCACTTCTTCCCCGCCGCCGGCCTCGCCCCCGGGAAGCGCGCCCCGACCGTCATGGTCGGCCCGGGCTGGAGCCAGCCCGGCGAGACCGACGAGAGCTCGAGCTCCGACGAGCTCTTCGGCGGCGTCGGCCTGGGCCCGCTCAGGAACGCCGGCTACAACGTCCTCACCTGGGACCCGCGCGGCTTCGGCCGCTCCGGCGGCCAGGTGATGGTCGACCACCCGGACTACGAGGCGCGCGACGCGTCGGCGCTGATCGACTGGATCGCGCGGCAGCCCGAGGCGCAGCTCGACAAGGCCGGCGACCCGCGCCTGGGGATGAACGGCAGCTCCTACGGCGGGGGCATCCAGTGGGTGACCGCGGCGCGCGACGCGCGCGTGGACGTGATCACGCCGAACATCTCGTGGAACTCGCTCGTCTCGAGCCTCTACAAGGAGAGCTCGCTCAAGGCCGGCTGGGGGCTCATCCTCTGCGGCGCGGGCGCCGGCGCCTCGCTGCCCGGCGGGCTGCTGAACCCCGACGGCGTGGAGCCCTCGCGGCTCGACCCGCACGTGCTGAACACCTGCGTCAACGGGATCGCGAGCGGTCACATCGCGCCCGCGGACGTGACCTGGTTCGGCGCGCACGGGCCGGACTTCCTGCTCTCGAAGATCAAGATCCCGACGCTGATCACCCAGGGCACGGCCGACACGCTGTTCACGCTCAAGGAGGCGGCCCGGAACTACGCCTCGCTGCGCGGCCGCGGCGTGCCGGTGAAGATGCTCTGGTTCTGCGGCGGCCACGGCGTCTGCCTGAGTGGCGCCGGTGAGGCCGGCCGGATCGAGCGAGCGGTCCTCAACTGGCTGGGGCGTTACCTGAAGCGCGACACCGCCGTCGCGACCGGCCCGCGCTTCGAGTGGCTGGCGGACGACGCGAAGTGGCGCTCCGCCGCGGACTACCCGCTGCCGCAGCGCGGGGCGCTGACGGCGATCACGGGCCAGAAGACGCTCGCGATCGCGCCCGTGAACACGTCCGGCGGCCTGATCGCGGCCACGCCGTCGCCCGGCGCCGTGGAGGTCGCGCTGCCGGCGGCCGCGGGCCCGGCGCACATCGTCGGCGAGCCGAGGCTGAAGCTCTCCTACAGCGGCGTCGCGCTGCCGGGGGCGACGCACGTCTACGCGCAGATCGTCGACGGCTCGGGCCGCGTTGTCGGGAACCAGGCCACGCCGATCCCGCTGACGCTCGACGGCGTGCCGCGCACGATCGAGCGGCCGCTCGAGATCATCGCCGCCGAGGCCAGGGCGGGGTCGGCCTACCGGCTCCAGATCACGCCGTCGACGACGCTGTACACGCCGCAGCGCTCGGCGGGCGCGGTGAGCTTCTCGCGGATCGAGATCTCGCTGCCGGTGACCGGGTAGCTCGCCGGCGGGGGCGCCGCGGGGCTGTCATCCCTCGAAGACGTCAAGGGGCATCGCCGCCGACACGAGTGCGTTCGGCGCGTCCACGAGCTCGGAGACGCGCAGCTCCACGGCCGCGCTCATCAGGACGTAGGCAGGCTCGGGCGCCAGCCCGTGCTCGTGCTCGAGCCAGCCGAGCATCTCGATCAGCGCGCGGCGGGTCGCCAGGTTCAGGTCGAGCTGCTCGTTGCGCCCGTCGTCCGACAGCGGGATGCCGGTCGTGGCGAAGTAGGCGCGTCCCGGCCGTGGCGGCGTCTCCCACGCCGGGAAGGCCGGCCGCCAGCCCTCCGTGCGGAGGCCGACGCGCACGGTCGCCGTGCCGCCGGTCTCGATCGCCGCGATGCATACCTCGCCGTCCCCCTGCGCGAAGTGGAGATCACCCAGCGAGAGCAGGGCGCCCGGCACGTGCACGGGCAGGAGCAGGCGGCTGCCCGCCACCAGGTCGCGAACGTCGAGGTTGCCGCCGTTCTCGCGCGGCGGGAAGGTGCGCAGCCCGTCTGCCGCGGACGGGGGCGCGGCCGCTTCGGCGCTCGGCAGGTCGAACTCGCCGCCGCGAGTCGCCAGCTCCGACTCACGCGCGTGCACGCGGGTGAACAGCTCGCGCGACGGCGCCACCCCGATCACGCCCGCGAAGACGCCGGCCGGCACGGCCACGCCGGGCACGTCCTCCGAGCGCGCCAGCCCGCCGTCGAGCTCCCAGCGCGCGAGGAACGGGTCCGGGAAGAGGTCGCCCAGGAAGCCGGAGCCCGGCCAGATGCCGGTCCAGCCGAAGTCGTCCGTCTCGTAGGCGAGCACCTCCACCTCGAGCACCTCGCCGGGCCGGGCGCCGCGCACCTCGAGCGGGCCCGTCAGCGGGTGCGCCAGCGAGGGGATCGCGAGCAGGTCCTCGTGGCGCGAGCCGCGCGTGAGCGTGCCGTCGCGCGAGTCGCGGATCTCGAAGGTGATCTCGTCACCGGGGTCGGCGGAAGCGACCGGCGGTATCTCCGGGTGCCAGCGGTTGTGCCCGCCCGGGGCGCCCTGGTCGAGGCGCGTCGAGCGATCTATCTCCAGCCGCAGGGACGACATCGCCGCGCAGCCGGCCGCCCGCGCCCTACAGGCCGTACGAGCGGCCGATGACGTCGAGCATGACCTCGTCGGTGCCCGCCCCGATGCGGTTCAGCCGCATGTCGCGCCAGGCGCGCTCGATCCCGTACTCCTTCATGTAGCCGGCCCCGCCGTGGATCTGGAGGCACTCGTCGGTGACCTCGCACGCGATCCGCGCCGAGTAGAGCTTGGCCATCGAGATCTCGCGCACCGGGTACTCGCCGTTCTGGAAGCGCCAGGCGGTCGTGTAGACCATCTGCCGCGCCGCCTCGATCTTCGTCGCCATGTCGGCGAACTTGTGGCGGATCGCCTGGAAGCGGCCGATCGGGCGGCCGAAGGCGGTGCGGTCGGTGGCGTACTCGAGCGTGCGATCGAAGCAGCGCTGGGCGCCCGCGACGCAGCCGGCCGCGCCGATCAGGCGCTCGCCCTGGAGCTCCCACATGATGTGGTAGAAGCCCTTGCCCTCCTGGCCCAGCAGGGCGTCCTCGGGCACGCGCACGTCCTGGAAGGCGAGCAGCGCGGTGTCGGACGCGTGCATTCCGAGCTTCTCGAGCTTCTTCTCGCGGATGACGCCGTCGCGGTCCATGTCGACGAGGAAGAGGCTGAAGCCGTCGTACCCGGCGTCCGGGTCGGTCTTCGTGACGAGCACGATGAAGTCGGCCCGGTGCCCGTTGGTGATGTAGGTCTTCGAGCCGTTGATGACCCACTCGTCGCCGTCGCGCACCGCGCGCGTCTTGATGCCGGCCACGTCCGAGCCCGCGTCCGGCTCGGTGATGCCGAGGCACGAGATCTTCTCGCCCTTGATCGAGGGCACGAGGTAGTCCTGCTTCTGCTGCTCGGTCCCGAACAGGTGGACCGGCGGCGTGGCCATGTCGGTGTGCACGGCCACCCCCATCGAGAGGCCGCCGCAGTTGGCGCCGGCCATCTCCTCGGCGAGGACGAGGTTGGCGTAGTAGTCGCCGCCCTGGCCGCCGTACTCCTCGGGATAGGAGAGGCCGAGGAAGCCGAGCTCGCCCATCCGCCGGAACACGGAGTCGGGGAAGGTCGTCTCCTCCCACTCCATCGCGTGGGGCGCGAGCTCCTTCTTCACGAACCCGCGGATCGACTCGCGGAGCTGGTCGTGCTCCTCGGTGAAGATGAAGTGCTTGCGCCTCGTCTCGAAGTCCGGCTTGAGCACCTTCTCGGCCGTCGCCACAGCGGCTCTCCTCCTCGTAGTGGGCCAGCGCGCACCGTACCAAAGTGGGGAGTGAGACTTCCTACTTACGGCACGACCTACGAAGCGGCGGGAAAGCCGCGGATCGCGATCCACGACTTCACGAGCCCGAACATCCGCTCCGGGACGATCCTCGAGCTCGGGAACAGGCGGCTCAGCTCGGCACGCCTCATCAGGCGGTGCTCGCGGACGATCTCGCGCGCGAAGTCGGCGTCCGGGCAGCGTCCCGCCCATCCGACGCCGCGCCGCCTGAGAATGGCGACCCGCGCGTCCTCGGGGAGCCAGTGCCATGCCGGCACCAGGAAGTGCGGCTCGACGGGGAACCAGAAGTTGGGCGTCTGGACCCAGTGCGCCTTCGCCACGCGCTGCACCTCGTGCGCCATCCGCGACTGCGCCTCCAGGCTGAAGAGGTGCTCGATGACGGAGTTGCTGAACGCCACGTCGAACTGGCCGTCGGCGAAGTCGGCGAGGTTCGTCGCATCGCCCACCATGGGGCGCACGTTGTCGTGGCGCTGATCCTGGTCGCCGAGGTTCAGGAGCGTGATCGAGACGCCCGGCCGGTCGGCCCATCCGCGTCGCTCCCAGAACTCGACCGTCCCGCCGACGTCGAGGATCGAGATCGGCGGCCCGAGGCGGGCGACCAGCGAGTCGAACAACCGGAAGCGGCGCTCGCGAAGGCGGCGGCTGAGGGAGTCCGCGTCGCCGTCGTCGGCAAGTCGGCGGAGCCGCTCGGCCGGGCTGATCAGCATGACCGGACGACCCTTCCAGGCCCGCCGGTTCCTGTGACTGGCCGAATGGCTAGTGTCGCCGCCGTGCCCGAGCGCGAGTACGACGTGATCGTGGTGGGGGGCGGCCCGGCCGGGGAGGTGTGCGCCGGGCGGCTGGGCGACGCCGGCGTCGAGGTGGCGCTCGTGGAGCAGGAGCTGGTCGGCGGCGAGTGCTCCTTCTACGCCTGCATGCCGTCGAAGGCGCTGCTGCGCCCGGGCGAGCTTCTCGCCGAGGTGCGCCGCATCCCGGGCGTGACCGAGGCGGTGACCGGCGAGCTCGACGTGCGCGCGGTGCTCGAGCGCCGCGACGAGATCATCCACGGCCTCGACGACTCCGCGATGGAGCCGTGGCTCGACCGGCACGGGATCACGCTCGTGCGCGGGGCGGCGAGGCTCGCCGGCGAGCGCCGCGTGGCGGTCGGCGACGACACGCTCGTCGCCGGGAAGGCCGTGGTCGTCGCGACCGGCAGCGGCTCGAGCATCCCGCCGATCGACGGGCTGCGCGACGCCAAGCCGTGGACCAACCGCGAGGCGACCACGTCGAAGGCGGTTCCCGACCGGCTCGTGATCCTCGGCGGCGGCGTCGTCGGCGTGGAGATGGCGCAGGCCTGGAGCACGCTCGGCGCGAGGGTGACCGTGATCGAGGCCGGCGACCGCGTGCTCGCGCGCGAGGAGCGCTTCGCCTCGGACGACGTCGCGAACGCGCTCCAGGAGCGCGGCGTCGATGTGCAGGTCGGCGTCAAGGCGACCGCGGCGCGGGCGAGCGGCGGCGAGGTCGAGCTCGAGCTCGAGACCGGCGGGCCCGTGCGCGGCGACGAGCTGCTCGTGGCCGTCGGCCGCAGGCCGCGCACGGACGACCTCGGCCTCGAGACCGTGGGCCTCGAGCCCGGGGAGCCGATCGCGGTGGACGACTCCATGCGCGCCCAGGGCGACTGGCTCTACGCGATCGGCGACGTGAACGGCCGCACCCTGCTCACCCACATGGGCAAGTACCAGGGGCGGGTCGCGGCCGACGCGATCCTCGGCAAGGACGTGCGCGTGCTGAGCGACGGCCCGCTGTCGCCGCGCGTGATCTTCACCGACCCGCACGTGGCTGCCGTCGGGCACACGCTCGAGAGCGCGCGCGGCGCCGGCCTGAAGGTGCGTGTGGTCGACGTTCCCACTCAGTCCGCCGCCGGGGCGAGCTTCTACGGCCGCGACAACGCGCCGGGGACGTCGCGGATCGTCGTCGACGAGGACCGCGGCGTGATCGTGGGCGCCACCTTCACCGGCGTCGAGGTGGCCGAGTGGCTGCATGCCGCCACGATCGCGGTGGTCGGCGAGGTGCCGCTCGACCGGCTCGCCCACGCCGTCCCCGCGTTCCCCACGCGCAGCGAGGTCTGGCTGAACCTCCTCGAGGCCTATGGGGTCTGACGAGGCCGATCTGCTCGCGCGCGTCCGGTCGCTCCGGCCCGGCACCGTGACGACCTACGGCGACCTGGCGCCCGGGGCGCCGCGTCACGCCGGCGCGGTGCTCGCACGCTGCGACGATCCGAGCGTGCCCTGGCAGCGCGTCGTCCGCGCCGACGGCTCGCTCGCGAAGGGCGAGCGCCAGCGCAGGCTGCTCGAGGCGGAGGGCGTCCCCTTCCGGGGCGGGCGCGTGGACATGCGCGCGGCGTGGGCGCCGCCGGAGCTCAGCCGGTAAAACCTGCGCGATGGCCTACGAAGCGCTCCTCTACGAGGTCACGGGCGACGGCGTCGCGCGGATCTCGATGAACCTGCCGGACACGCGCAACGCGCTGTCCAACCAGCTGCTGTCAGAGCTCATCGACGCATTCGAGTCGGCGCGCGACGACGAGCGCGTCCGCTGCGTCGTGCTCGGCTCCACGCACGAGAAGGTGTTCAGCTCGGGCGGGAACCTCGAGGGCTTCGCGGCCGACGTGCCGCCCGTGCACAAGCACTTCGGGACCGAGCGCTTCCCGCGCCTGTTCAAGCTGATCATGGAGCTCGGAAAGCCCACGATCTGCGCGGCCAACGGGCACGTGCTCGCAGGCTCGCTCGGCATCGCGCTGGCCTGCGACCTCGTGGTCGCCAAGGACACCGCCACGTTCGGCACGCCGGAGATCAACGTCGGCGTGTTCCCGTTCATGATCATGGCGCTCATCTACCGCAACGTCCCGCGCAAGAAGGCGAACGAGCTGATGCTCCTCGGCGAGCGCATCTCGGCCGAGGAGGCGCGCGAGGCGGGCATCGTCAACCGCGTCGTCACTGCCGAGGAGTTCGACGCGGCCGTGGACGATTGGGCCGCCCGTCTGGCCGCCAAGTCGCCCGTGCTCATGAAGCTGGGCAAGGACGCCATGTACCGTCAGCTGGACATGCCGCTCGACGAGGCGCTCGAACACCTGCGCAGCCAGCTGTCGCTCGCCTTCACGACGGAGGACATCCAGGAGGGGGTGAGGGCATTCTTCGAGAAGCGGGATCCGAGCTGGACCGGCCGTTGACCGCGGGCCTGTCGCTGGTGGCGCTCCGCTGCCGGACGGCGGACCGAACGCCGCGGGCAATGCGCGGGGTGGACACCCTGGCGCCGCTGGTGGAGGCGCGCCTCGGCACTGAGGCGCGCTCGATCGGCAGCCCCGCCGAGCCGCGGAGCGTGGCGTGGGAGGAGGAGCTCCGCGAGTCGCGCGGCTGCCTGCTGGAGGCCGGCGGCCAGGTGGACGACGCGCTCGACGCCGGGCGGCGTCCGGTGCTGCTCGCCGGAAACTGCGCCATCGGGATCACCACCCTGCCGTCCGCGCTCCGGCACGGGCGCGGGATCAAGGTGCTCTGGCTGGACGCCCACGGCGACTACAACACGCCCGCCACGAGCGCGAGCGGCTACCTCGGCGGCATGCCGCTCGCGGCGGCCTGCGGCGAGTGGGACGCGGGCCTCACCGACACGGTCGCCCCCGAGCGGGTGGTGCTCGCGGGCGTGCGCGACCTCGACTCGGAGGAGCGCGAGCTGCTCGAGCGCAGCGCCGTGACGGTCATCGGCGCAAGCAGCGTCGAGACGCTCGTGGCCGTGAAGAACGCGCTCGACGGCGCGCCGGTGTTCGTCCACCTCGACCTCGACGTGATCGACCCGGAGCACTTCCCCGCCGAGCTCCCCGCCCCCGGCGGCCTGACTCCGGACAAGCTCTACGACCTGGCCGAGGCCGTGGTCGAGGACTGCGAGCTCGTGGGCCTGGAGGTGACCGCGTTCGAGGCGCCGGACGACCCGGCCGAGCACGCGGCCGCCGCCGAGACCGCCATGAAGGTGATCGAGCCCTTCCTTGACCGCCTGGCGAGCGATCGTCAGAGTAAGCAGTAGAACTTCCCACTTCCGATCAGGAGGGGCATGGCAGCCACCGAGAGGGCAGCAGCCGACACGCTCGTCTCCCGGCCGTCGCTGCGCTCACTCGTCGAGGACCTGCACGAGCGCCGTGAGCGCGCGCGGGAGGGTGGCGGGCCGGAGCGGATAGAGCGCCAGCACGCGGCCGACAAGCTGACCGCGCGCGAGCGGCTGGCTCTGTTCATCGACGAGGGCACCTTCACCGAGCTGGGCATCCACGCGCGGCCGCACTTCTCGCAGCGGTCGATGGAGGGCAAGGAGGCTCCCGCCGACGGCGTCATCACGGGCTACGGCAAGGTCGACGGCCGGCTGGTGGCCGTGGCCGCCTACGACTTCACCGTCATGGCCGGCTCGATGGGCATGACCGGCGAGCTGAAGGTCACGCGGCTGCGCGAGCTGGCGCTCCAGAAGCGGATCCCGATGGTCTGGCTGCTCGACTCCGCGGGCGCGCGCATCCAGGAGGCCGCGGGCTCGCTGTTCGCCGGCTCGGGCCACCTCTTCCGCGAAGAGGTGATCATGAGCGGCGTGGTGCCCCAGGTGGCCGCGCTCATGGGGCCGTGCGCCGCGGGGACCGCGTACATCCCCGGCCTCGCCGACTTCGTGCCGATGGTCAAGGGCCGCGGCTCGATGGCGCTCGCCGGCCCGCACCTCACGAAGGCCGTCACCGGCGAGGACGTGACCCAGGAGGAGCTGGGCGGCTCACGCGTGCACACGCGCGTATCGGGCGTGGGGGACCTCGAGGTCGACTCCGACGAGAGCTGCATCGCCGCGATCAAGGACTACCTCTCGTACATGCCGGCGAACTGCGAGGAGGCGCCGCCGCACCGCGAGTCCGCCGACCCCGCCGACCGCATGGACGAGGAGCTGCTCGACATCCTGCCCGACTCGCCGCGTCATCCGTACGACATGTACGACGTGATCCGCCGGATCGTGGACGACGGCGAGTGGTTCGACCTGAAGCCGCGCTGGGCGCGCACGATCATCACCTGCCTCGCCCGGATGGGCGGCCGCCCCGTCGGGATCGTCGCCAACCAGCCGCGCCACCTCGGCGGCATCCTCGAGAACGACTCCGCGGACAAGGCCGCGCGCTTCATCAACCTCTGCGACGCGTACGGCATCCCGCTGCTGTTCCTGATGGACGTGCCGGGCTTCATGGTCGGCACGAAGGTCGAGCACGCCGGGATCATCCGGCACGGCGCGAAGATGCTCTACGCCGTTTCGCGCGCGACCGTGCCCAAGGTGACCGTCGTCGTGCGCAAGGCCTACGGCGCCGGCTACTACGTCATGTGCGGCAAGGCCTACGAGCCGGACCTGATCGTCGCCTGGCCGAGCGCGGAGATCTCGGTGATGGGGCCCGAGGGCGCCGTGAACATCATCTTCCGCAAGCAGATCGAGGCGGCCGACGACCCCGACGCCGCGCGGGCGCAGATGATCGAGGGGATCCGCCGGACGATCGACCCGTACATCGCCGCCGGCAACGCTCTGATCGATGACGTGATCGACCCGCGCGAGACGCGCCCGACCGTGATCAGGGCGTTCGAGATGGCGGCCACCAAGCGCGTCGAGCGCCCGAACAAGAAGCATGGGGTGATGCCCGTATGAGCAGCTTCGAGAACCCCGCGATCATCACGTGCTCGATCTCGGGCGCGGTGGCGAACCGCGAGCAGTGCCCGGCGATCCCGTACACGCCCGAGGAGTACGCCGCCGAGGCGAAGCGGGCCGTGGACGAGGGCTGCTCGATGATCCACATCCATGCGCGCACGCCCGACGGCGTGCCGTCGTACGAGGTCGAGGACTTCCGCGCCATCACGGAGGCGATCAGGGGCGCGGTCGACGACGTG
>JAFGJG010000009.1 GCA_016929195.1 Thermoleophilaceae bacterium | reverse complement strand
TCCGCCGGCAGGTGCTTCGCGAGGTCGTAGGTACGGACGCGCCGGAGCGTGTTCCCCTCGACGGCCACCACGAATACCTGCCGGTTCACCGACACGACCGCGCGGTCCTTCTGGTCGAGGTAGAAGTAGGCGCCGCCGGGCGTCTGGAACGGGCTGACCCCCGGCGGGATGACGCGCGGCGGCAGCGGGTGCGACGCGATCGTGTCGAGCGTGTCCGGGTCGAGCAGGCGGAGGTCGACCGTCGTGGCCGAGATGCACGTCGTCAGCAGCCGACCCCGCTTGTCGAAGACGATCGTGATGCCGCAGCTCCCGACGCCGCCGAAGGCCTGCGAGTAGCTGCGCATGTCGCGCCCGAGCGGGCCCGCGTACCTGTACGTGTCCGTCTGGTAGGCATCGTCGTGGACGTTGCTGCGTCCGTTCGGCGCCATGAACGGATGGCGCGGAGGCTGTGGCGCCTTCACGCGGTGGGGCGTCGCCGCGCCACCGGCGAACAGCTCGAGCCCGGCGAGCTCCGACGGATCCTGCGGGATGGGCGTGGCGGCGGGCGCGGACGCGCTCGCTGTGAGCGACACGAGTGCCGCGGCGGCTAGGGCCGGCCCTCTCCTCATCCGAGCGCAACCTATACGAGCAGGACATACTCGTGCCGTGAGCGGCGATGTCGAAGCGGTGGTCCGGGACGCCTTCCGGGCGCTCGCCGAGGGCGGCGTCGAGGCGATGCTGCCCTACGTCCACGAGGAGTTCGTGATGATCACCCCGCCCGAGCTGGCGTCGGAGCCCGACACCTACCGCGGCCCGGCGGGGGTGCAGCGCTGGTTCGACTCCTTCTACGAGGCCATGGACGAGGTCCGAATCGAGCCGCACGAGCTGCGCACGTACGGGGACGATCTGGTGGGCATCGCGTTCCGGATGGTCGCCCGCGGCCGCACCACGAGCCTCGAGCTGATCCAGGAGGCCTGCGCGCGCTGCGAGGTGCTGGAGGGCGAGATCCGCCGGATCACGTTCTTCGCGACCTGGGAAGAGCTCGAGGAGACTCTGTAGGGACCCGGCGCGAACCGCGGGTTGGCAGCGCGAAGTTCGCGTCCCGCTCCGGGTCCCGGCGGTCAAGATAAGGCCAGAACCTAAGCCGAATCGAAAGAGGTCGGTTAGCGTACGGCGCGAACTCCGGAGGAGACCATGCCGCCCGCCGCCCGCTGGACCCGCCGCCTGACTATGTCGCTGGTTGCGTTCGCCGCGGTTGCGATTGCCGCGGGCTGCACGATCCCGCGCCCGGTGAGCGAGTCGCCGCGGCGCTACCTCGACCCCGTGTTCCAGAACGTCGAGGTCGCACGCGACGTCACGTACGGGAGCGCGCCGGGCATCAGCGGCCTGCCGGAGGCGCTGAAGCTCGATGTCTACCAGCCGGCGGAGGACACGGTGACGCGACGGCCCGTCCTGCTCTGGCTCCACGGCGGCGGGTTCGTCGGCGGCGACAAGAGCGCGGTCGCGGGCACCGCGACCTCGATCGCGCGACTCGGCTACGTCGTGGCCGCGGTGAACTACCGGCTCCTGTCGCCCTTCGGCTGCGGCGGGACGGAGGACCTGCCGCTCGAGTGCTACGCCGCCGCGATCGGCGCCCAGCACGACACGCAGGCGGCCGTCCGCTGGCTGCGCAGATACGCCGCCATCAACCGTGTCGACCCAAACCGGATCGCGTCGGGCGGCGTCTCGGCCGGCGCCATCGCCTCGCTGCTCGCCGACTGGCGGGCCGACGATCCCGGGTCGAGCGGCAACCCCGGCTATCCGTCCCACCTCAACGCCGCCATCTCGGTCTCGGGCGGTGTGCCGACGAACCAGTGGATCGACGGGTTCGACTCGCCCGCGATGTTCTTCCACGGCACGGAGGACGACACGGTCCCCTACGCCTGGCCGCTGCTGAACACGCGAGCGATGCTCGACAACGGAGTCCCCGCGTTGCTCCGTGCGTTCGAGGCTGAGGGCCACACGCTCACCCAGCAGGGCGTGATCACCCAGCAGGCGAGCTATTTCCTCTGGCATGCGCTGGGGCTCGAAGACGCTCCCAGGTGACCTGATCGCGGATACTCGCGGCCGTGTCCCGCGCGAACGTCGAGCTCGTCCAGGCCGCCCTCCAGTCATGGAACCGGAGTGACTGGCAGTCCATCCTCGCCACGGCAACCCCGGACTTCGAGCTCGACATGTCGCGTGCCGAGGGGCCATTCCGCGGCGTCTACTCCGCCGGTCAGGTGCAGCGTTTCTGGGAGGGATTCGCGGCGGCCTGGGAGTCGCGCCGCTTTGAGCCGCACGAGTTCATCGACGCCGGCGACCACGTCGTCGTACCCGTGACCCTCCACATGCGGGGGCGTGACGACATCGAGGTGTCCGCCCGCGTCACGCACGTCTGGACGGTCCGCGGCGGCAGGCTGGCGAACATGAGCATGTACCAGGAGCGCGGTCAGGCCCTCGAGGCCGTGGGCCTGACCTAGTCGCGCAGCTCTTCCTCGGTCGGGATCGGTCCGCCGCCGTCCGGGATGAAGCGTCCCTCGTCGCGCCAGCGCACCGCCTCGTCGAAGCCGTGCTCGGCGGCGAACTCCACGAACCACCGGCCCTCCGGCGAGTGGCGCGTGATGCCGTCGAACAGCGTGGCGATCGTCTGAGTGGACTGCAGGCCCATGTTGTCGAGCGCCTGGTTGATCATCAGCTTCTGCATGACGAGCTGGTTGATCGGCACGCCGGCCATCCGGTCTGCCAGCCGCTCGACGGCCGCGTCCAGCTCGGCCTCGGGCACCGCGTCGATCACGAGCCCCCAGTCGCGCGCCTGCCGGCCGTCGATCGTGTCGCCGGTCAGGAGCATGCGCTTGGCGCGCTCCGGTCCGAGCCGGTACACCCACATCGCCGTCGTCGGGCACCCCCACACCCGGGCGGGCATGTAGCCGATGCGGGCGTCCTCCGCCATCACGATCAGGTCGCAGGACAGCGCGATGTCGCTGCCGCCCGCGACGGCGTACCCGCGGACCTTGGCGATCGTGGGCTTCGGTGACCGCCACAGCGAGAAGAAGCTGTCCGTGTTGGCCTTCATCCCGAGGTAGTCCTTGATCGGATCCCAGACGGGTGGCTGGTGCGCCTCCCCCTGCTCGGCGTAGACCTTCAGGTCGTAGCCGGCGCTGAAGGCCCGGCCGGCTCCCTGGACGATCAGGACGCGGACCCGGTCGTCCTCGTTCGCCTGCCTCACGACGTCGGCGAGGTCACGCGCCATCTCCGCGGTGATGGCGTTCAGGCGTTCCGGCCGGTTGAGCGTGACGTAGGCCTTGCGGTCCCTGACTTCCAGCTCGACGGTCATGGTCGGCGGACTGTTTCACAGTCCCGTCGGCACCGGGGATACTCCCGGGCGGTGGCACGGGAGAACGTGGAGATCGTCCGGAGGCTCTACGAGACGGGAGCGGTCGATCGCGCGCCCGAGCTCCTGCGCGACCTGCTCGACGACGACGCGGTGTGGATCAACCCTCCGGAGGCTGTCGAGCCGGGCACGAGACGCGGCGCCGCCGAGGTCCTGGAGGCGCTCGACAACCTGTCCCGCTCGTTCGAGACGGCCGAGCACACCGTTCGCGAGCTCTTCGATGCCGGCGACGCGGTGGTGGCGTCCGTCACCTTCCACGCCCGTGGACGGGACAGCGGCGCCGAGCTGGCCCAGGACGAGGCCCACACGTGGACCTTCCGGAACGGCAGGGTCGTGTCGTTCGAGTGGGGCCGCGACCTCCCCGCCGCCCTCGACGCCGTGGGGCTGTCGGCGCCGTCACGCGAGCACGTGGAGCTGCTGAACCGGTGGCGGGAGAGCTGGAGCCGCCAGGACGGCGAGGGCACAGTGGCCTGCCTCCACGACGACGTCGTGATCGACTTCACGGGCGCGCGCGGGCCCTTCAGAGGCGTCTACTCCGGCCCGGTCGAGGTCCTCGGGCTCCTGAGCTCCATGTGGGAGGCGTGGCACGAGGCCAGGATCGAGTTCGCCGAGGTGATCGACTGCGGCGGCGGCCGGCTGCTCACCGTGAACCTCTTCCAGGCGCAGGGCAAGAGCAGCGGCATCCATACGGTCGCCAAGGTGGCGAACCTCTGGACATTCCGGGACGGCCTCATACACCGCGCGCGGCTGTTCCAGACGAAGGACGAGGCCCTCAGGGCGGCGGGGCGGGCCGAATAGGCCGTGTCACAGGCGAACGTCGACACGTTGACGCGGGCGGTCGAGGCCTGGAACTCCGAGGGAGTCGAGACCCTGCTCGCGTTCTATACGGAAGACGTCATCTGGTTTCCGTTCCCGGATTCGCCGGACAGCGCCGACGGTTTCCGGGGCCACGACGGGATCCGTGAGCTGATGGCGGGCTGGAGCGACAGCTTCGAGGAATTCACGGTCGTCACCGCCGAGATCCGCGACTGCGGCGAGCGGGTCGTCTGGCTCGGGGAGCTCTCGGGCCGCATCAGTGGCTCCGGGATGCCGGTCCGCCAGCCGATGGGGAGCGTCGCCTGGGACTTCCGCGACGGCAAGATCGGCAGGGCCCGCTTCTACCCGTCCTGGGAGGAGGCCCTGGCGGTCGCTGGGCTGTCACCGGACAACGAGGCTGTTGTCCGGACGCTCTACGACGCGTTCAACAGCGGCGACTGGGATCAGGCCCTCGGGTTGATGGGCCCGGACATCGAGTGGGAGACGGATCCGCGCCACCCGCGCGCCGGCGTCTACCGGGGCCCCGATGCGGTCCGGCGGTTCGTCGAGGACCTGGAGACTCCGTTCGAGGCGACCGTCTACGAGCCCGAGCGGATCTTCTCCGCCGGCGACCACGTCGTCGTGTTCGTGACGATCCGAAGGCGGCCCGCCGGCAGCAGCGCGGAGGTGGAGGTGCAGATCGGGGAGCTCTGGACGCTGCGTGACGGAGTGATCGTCCGGGGCCAGGGCTTCGGCCAGCGGGAGAAGGCCTTGGCCGCCGTCGGCCTGTCGCACCTGCTGGACGCGGAGAACGCCTAGGGACCGCGGCTCAGGCCCGGCCGGCGGCTGAGACCCCGCTCCGGCCGCGCCCGGGCGGGCCGGCGGTCTCGCTGCTTCCGCCGATTGAGAAGCAGCTCGATGCTTCCGCCGCCCAGCATGGCGACGATCAATGCCGCACCTGCCCAAGAGTGAAGCTCCACGAACGGGACCGTATGCCTCGGCCGCCCGGCTCTGGTTGCGATCTTGAGAAGATCGCACTCGGGGGACTCGGGATCTCGGACGAGGCCGGCTGGTGGATCGTGTACGGCTTCGTCGCATCCGGGATCGTGCTGTTCTGGCTGGCGCTACGCCGGACTAACGGCGACTAGAGCCGCTGCTCATAGAAGCGAGCGTCGCTCTCGACCCCACTGCGACGTCGCCGGCCGAGCATCCCGAGGGGTTGCTCAGGCGAAGCGCTTCACGAACGCCAGGGCGGCCTCGGCCACCTCGCGCCAGCCGCTGTCGATCGTGAGCGAGTGCCCCCGGTTCGGGATCTTCTCGATCTCGGTCACCGCCTCGTTGTGCCGCTGGCGCTTGTACGAGGCGTTGGCGATCGTCCACGGCACGGTGTGGTCCTTCTCGCCGTCGATGATCAGGAGCGGCCCGCGGTTGGGGTTCTTCGGATCGAGCTTCGCCTCGGTCCACGGGTTCAGGTTCGCGTTCACCATCTGCATCAGCGCCTCACCCGGAGCGGCCACGTGGTAGGTCTCGTAGAGCTGCCTCGCCTCTTCGTCGCTGAGCGCGTTCGCCCACCCGTACTTGAACTGATCGAGGGTCAGGGTGATCGCCTTGCCGCGGTTGAGAGGGCTCCGCAGCACCGGGGCCGCCGACCGCAGCGACGAGATCGGGACCGGCAGCACGCCGCGGAAGGGGCCAGGATCGATCGCGACGGTCGCGGCTGACAGGCCCCGGTCGGCGATGATCTGTGCAAGCAGCCCGCCGGTGGAGTGGCCCAGGACCGCAGGCCTCTTGTCGAGGGCCCCGATGACCTCGGCCGTGTGGTCGGCGACCTGCCCGAGCGTCTTCTTCGCGAACACATCCGGGGTCGCGCGGGCCTCCTCGACGGTCTCGGGATCGTCGGGCCACGATGGCGTCACCGGGGCGTAGCCGCCCTCGGCGAACAGCTCTCCCCAGTTGTCCCAACTGCTTGCCAGCAGCCAGAGCCCGTGGATGAAGACTGCCGGCGTCCGGCCGCTGGAGTTCGCGTGCTCGATCTGCTGCTGCTCACGCGCGGTGATCGTGGCCATCGAGATCCTTCCCTTGCAGAGTCGCGATTGGTTTGCGAGTCAAGGATCGGGCAGTCTGTCAGGCAGGGAGGGCCGAGCCCGCATGAGCGACTAGCCGACCGGGTCAGATCGGCCAGTCGGCTGCATGGACGCGTTTCGCGAGGTCGTGCGCGACTTCACGGAGCGTCCCCACGGTCAGGACGATCAGCGCCAGCACGCTGAGTATGAGCGCGAAGAAGACGACGTCGTCGAGGGTCCATAGCACGTCGTTGTCCGAGCCGATCGCGGCGCCGGCGGCGAGCAACACGAGCGTGACGGCCGCGAGGATCTTGAGGGTCTTGGGGGTGAACAGCGAGTACCGCGGGGTGACACGGGTTGCGGCCGGTCGGGCCTCCCCTGTCCCCTCTCCAGAAATGGCCAAGAAGCGGTGTCTGTGTGAGGCGGGGTACCGGCGGGTGGTCGCGGCTCGCCAGCCCAGGCGGGATACTCGGGAGGCGATGTCGCAAGCGAACGTGGATGCGGTGCGGCGGTACTACGGCGAGTGGCCCGACAACTCCGAACGGCTCATCGCGACCGCGGATCGATTCTGGGATTCGGATGGCGACTACTACCCCGTCCGCAAGTTCCCGGAGGCGAGGCCCTGCCACGGACGCGACGAGATAGTCGACTTCCTCAGCGAGTACCGGGCGGCTTGGAAGCGTTACCAGTACGTGGTCAAGGACGCGCGGGCGGTTGGCGATGATCGCGTCCTTGTCCATGGACACCTCGAGGCCGAGGGACGCCTGAGCGGCATCGCGATTGACGGCGACCTCTACCACTGTTGCTGGCTTCGCCACGGACGACTCATCCGAGTCGAGGATCACCTGACCGCGAACGGTGCGCTTCACGCGCTCGGACTCAGCGGCGACGGCCCCGAGGCCGTGGGCCTGTCGGAGCAGGCTATGTCGCAGGAGAACGTCGAGATCGTGCGCCGGATGTGGGATGCCTTCCTCGGGGACGACCCGCTGAGCGGGCTCTCGTTCTGTGATCCCGACATCGAGTGGGACGGAACGAATCTTCCTGACGGGGCGATCGCCCGCGGGCACGAGGCACTCGTGGACCACGCCATGCGGTGGGCGGAGCAGTGGGACGACTGGAAGATCGAGCCAGAACGATTCATCGACGCCGGCGACGACCAGGTCATCCTGATCTTCCGCGAGACCGGTCGCAGCGAGAGCGGCCTCCAGATGGACGAACGCCATGCGGAGCTCTACAGGCTCCGTGACGGCAAGGTGATCTACCGAAAGGGCTTCTCCGATCCGGACGAGGCCCTCGAAGTCGTGGGGCTGTCGGAACAACCGCCGAAGAGCGCTTGAGTCCCGTCCGGCGTTGGGTTCCCCTGCCCCCTCCGACCTGCGAGGATCGGACCATGACGCTCCCAGCTCGTATCGTGTGGATCGCGCTTGCTGTGTTCATGGTGCTGTTCGTGATCGGCGGCCTGACGACGCTGCTGGTCCAGCCCGGCTGAGTCACCCCCTCGCCGACACGCGCTGGCGTGCGGGACTGGTGCGGCTGGTCCCCCTCGGGGATACTCGGCGGGCCATGTCGCGGGAGAACGCGGAAGTCATCGAGCGAGCGGTCGGGGCCGTCAATGCCCGGGACCTCGACGGCTACTTGGCGTGTTGCACGCCGGACATCGAGATCCACACACCATTGGCCAGCATCGGCGGCGTGTACGACGGCCCATCGGGTATCCGGCGGTGGTTCTCGGACCTCGAGGACGTTGGTCCCGACTTCCGACTCGAGCTCGAGCGAGCGGAAACGATTCGCCCGGGCCGCGTACTCGCCTTCCTGCGGGTCACCGGCAGCGGGCGAACAAGCGGCCTGCAGGTCACGGACGCAACACCGATAACGAACGTCTACGACCTCGTCGGAGGCAAGATCAGCCGAGTCCGGATCTTCATGGATCGCCAAGAGGCCCTCGAAGCCGTGGGCCTGTCGGAGTAGCCAGCCCGAAAACGCTCAGCGCCGCCCGGCGGGTTCTCGTTCGGGTTGAACGGGTTGCGCCTACCAGGAATTCGGTCGAGTTGGCTCAGTTACGACGGGTCAGGCCGAGCTGCCCACGGTTGGATCTGCCGAGTTGGGGACACGGTTCGGGACACGTAGAACAGCGCGCTGCGGGACGACCGCTTCGGTGTTCTCCTCAACACTGAGCGATCGACCCAGCGGCGGCTTAGTGCGCAGCGTCGCCTCAGCAGGCCCGTCGAGCCACCGAGCAGCCATTGCACAGGCATAGCCACCGTTGGCACCCTCAGGCGCCCGCGACACCGTCGCGAATGTCGGCGAGGGTCTTCCTCGTGCGACGCAGTTCCGCCTGCGAGAGTTCTGCGGCAACGCTCGCGCGCCAACCCCGCGAGGCCTCGGTGATGGCGGCAAGCTTGTCGCGGCCGCGGTCGGTGAGGTGGAGATGGGGGCTGCGTCGGTGGTCGGGGTTGCGGTCGTAGCGGGCGAGCCCGTCCTTGACGAGCAGATCGGCCACGCGCTGCACGGCCTGGCGGCTCACACCCAGCCGCCGCGCAGCGTGCGAGACGGTCGCGTCGCCGGTCGAGGCGACGCTCAGGAGCTGCCAGCGCGCCTGCGTTTGGCCGGCTACGGCCGCGAGCTCCTCGCCGGCGCCGCGTAGCGCCCCGGCCAACTCGTAGACGTCGGCCACCAGCAGGGCCAGCTCGTCGCCGGCATCGCCGGCATCGCCGTCGTGCGTGGGCTCGTTCATGTCTGCACGATTACGCATTTGACAACTGACTGTCAAATGCGGCATACTGCCAACATATTGTCAACATCATGGGGGACCAAACGAGATGTCCGTGACCACCAGCTCCATCCCATCGACCGCCACCAACTCGAGCCGCCCGCGTCACCTGTGGGCCGGCGTGCTGCCCTGGATCGGCGTCATCCTGTTCGTGGTCCACGCCGCCGGCGTGGTCAGCAGCCAGCCGGAGGGCTGGCACCAGGACGTCGTCCAGCTGGGCGTCGCCTACATGATCGGCGTCGCCGGGCTGGCCGCCGGCATCAGCCATCTCGTCTTCTCCAACGCGACCGCGCGGTCGATCGGCTGGCAGACCAGCCCGTTTCAGTGGGAGGTCGGCTGCGCCAACGCCGCGTTCGGGGTCGCCGGACTCATGGCATCCGGCTACGACTCCCAGTTCTGGCTGGCGGTCATCGTGATGAGCGGCCTGTTTCGCATCGGTTGCGGCGTCGGCCACATCCGCCAGATCATCACCGAGCGGAACTTCGCGATCAACAACACGGCGATCCTGGGTCTGAACTTCGGCGTCCCGATCTTCCTCTTCCTGCTGTGGCAGGCCTGGGGGTGAGCGGGATGACGAAGGCGATCCTGATCACGGGCGCAACCTCCGGCATCAGGCGGGCCGCGACCGTCGAGTTCGCCGCCGGCGGCCACCAGGTGTTCGCCACCTATCGGTCCTAGCGACACCGGGAAGAGCCCGCCGCCATCGAGACCGCCTGCGTTCACACCGTCCTCGCGATCCCGGGGAGCGCTAGTGGGGCGCGAGCTGCATGTGGGGCCCCTACGGGCGCGAACCACACCGCCTCGTTGAGCTCAGTGCCGGAATCCCCCAAATGACCGCCGCCGACACTCACTGACCCCCCGCCTGCACGGGGCCAAGACGACAATCCTTCGTATGAGACCCGATGGGCCGGCCAGGATTCGAACCTGGGACCGACGGATTATGAGTTCTCTAGATCCGCCGGTCCTCAGTCAGATTCGGCTCTAGACCGCAGACCTGGTTGCGCTCAGAACTGCTGAGTTCTCCTCAGTTCGGGAGACATTTGGGGAGACGTTCCCGGCGAACGGGTCGGTCGCCGCCTCCACCACCTGCCCGAGTCGGTCGGCGGCTTCGTGCTGCGGGACGTGGTGGACGTAGACCATCGTCGTCGAAATGTCCTTGTGGCCCATGTAAGCCTTGACGTCGCTGAGCGGGAACGCCTGCACCGCGATCGTGCCGAACACGTGCCGCAGGTCGTGGAAGCGGATCCTGTGCAGTCCGGCGCGCTGAAGCGCCGCGTAGTAGCGGCGGCGCAGCTTCGTGTCGTCCACGAACCCGCCGGTCGACGTGCAGAACACCAAGTCGTCGCGGCCCGTGAAGTGGTCGCGGCGGCTCAGCCCGTCCAGGGCGCGCGCCGCCCGGTCGATCAGAGGGACGCTCCGCACCTTGCCCGACTTCGGCAGCCCCTCCGCACCCTTCGTGTACGACCGGCGGACGTGAAGCAGCGCCTTCGTGAAGTCCACGTCCCCCCACGTCAACGCCCGCAGCTCCCCGAGCCGCAACCCGGTGAACGCTGCTACGACGAACATCACGGCGTCCTGGTCCGACTCGGCCGCGGCTGCCAGCTGCACAACCTCGCCGGCCGTGAGGGTCCGGAAGTCGTCCGACCGTTTCTGGGGCTGGCGGTCCACCTGGGCAACCGGGTTCCTCCCGAGCCCGTACACCCGCCCGGCCCGTTTGAAGATCCCGCTGAGGATCACCAGCAGCTTGTTCACGGTGCGAGGGCTCAGACCCGCCTCCGCAAGTAGTTGGGACCGCCAACGATCGACCCGCTCCACGTCCACGTCCTCCACACGCGCGTCGCCAAACTCGGGCACCAGCCGCCCGCTGACCGCGTTGCGGAAGTCGCGGACCGTCGAACGCTTCCGGCCCCGGTCGTGTTCGACGTACCGCAGCCACTCCCTGAAACGCACCAGATCGGCCTTCTTTTCGCCCAATTGCCTGGGCGTTAGCCTCGGGAGAAGACCCGGGCGGCTCCGTCGTGCTCGTCGGGCCTGGAGAATTCCGGCACCGATCGGAGGTCACCTGCTTGCGCGTCGAAGCCAACACGGCGGCTGTCGGCTTCCGCATCGTCGAGAGCACCGATCCGAGCCTGGTGGGCTGGACCGGGGAGTGGGACTTGACCGACGGCGGCGCTGGTCAGCCCGATCGCTACACCCTCGACCATCTGAACACGTCGGGCGCTGAGCCCGATTGCACCGACTTCAGGGCCGGCAGTGAGGTGCGCAGCGGGGACATCGTGATCGTGGACGCGACGCCATTCCCCGTGTCGAAGGGCGACTGCAAGAACGGCGGCTGGCGGAACTACCCCGCCTTCCAAACCCAGGGTGACTGCGTCAGCTACGTGATCCACCAAGCCCGCCAGGAATGCCTCTTCATCCGGGCCGCACACGGCCCCGCCGCATTCCGGGCTTGGTACGGAACCCCGGTCACCCACCGGCACGCCATGGTCCGCTGCGTCCGGCAGAGAAGCAACGACTAGGACTCGCGAGCGATCATCCTCGTTGGGGTTTGGTTCGAACGTCCCGGGGCCAGCTGAAAAACGCTTAGTGGCTGCTCTGTCGTGAGGACAGGTAGGGGCGGGTGCCAGGACGTACAGCTGGTGTGGCTGGCGTAGCCCCCCTTCGTGGAACGGGTGCCAGTCGGTCAGGGGAATCGCCTCAAGCATTGCTGACCGTCTGTCGATCGGATTGGTAGCCCGCGTCCGCCACTCCCAACATCGCCGGGTGCCAGTCCCGGCGGCCGGCACGGGCGCCCTGTCCGCGATACTGCGCCGGATGTCTGAGCGGAACATCGAGCTGATCCGAGAAGGCATCGACGCCTTTAACCGGCGTGACTTCGACGCCGCGCTGGCCGCCGTGAGCGACGACATCACGTGGGAGCGGTTCCTGTCGCAAGCTGAGGCCGACTCGCCTGTCGTACGCGGGAAGGAGGAGCTCCGGGCCGTGTGGGAGAGCCAGGTTGAGGCCGTAGACCTCCGCGTCGAGCCCGGGGAGTTCATCGCCGTCGGCAACAAGGTGATCGCACCGGCGAGATTGGTCACGCACGGGAGCGGCAGCGACATCGCGTTGTCCACGTCCATGGTTTGGATGTGGACAATCGATGACGACGGCCTGGCCGCGAAGGTCGAGACCTTCACGAGTGTTGCCGCGGCGACGGAAGCGGCCGCGTAGGACGTCACCGGGCATAGGTGTCCACCTCTCGGTGGTGGTGTTCGCAGAGGGTCACGCCGCCGGCCGGATCGAAGTCGCCGCCACGGTGCAGGGGAACCGTGTGATGTGCGACCAGCCCGACCCGGACCGGGCAGCGTTGACCACTCTCCAGGAGAGCTCTGCATTGGTTGCCGTCGCGTTTGAGGACGGCGGTGCGGAATCTGCGTTGGTCTGACCGGTTGCGGGCCGACCAGCCACGGTTGTCGTTCCCGCGGTGGCTGTTGCGGTGCTGCTGCCACTCCCCGAGCGGCACCAGCTGCCGACACTCCATGCACCGCCGGAAGGGCATCAGGCGGCCCTCGCCGTCGCTGATTCGCGGGCCTGGGCCTTGGCGGCTGCCTGGTTCTGCTGCTCGACCCAGGCGCTGTGCCGACCGTGCGGCAGCGGCACGGGGATCTCGCGGGTGTTGAGCTGCTGTCGGATCGCTTGGAGTAGCTGGTCGAGGCCGTGGCCGTCCGGGCCCTCCTCCCTCGGCGACTTTCCTGCCGCCGACACGAGCGCTGATGCCTTGGTGACGTAGCGGTCGTATTCGGCGGCGATCTCGGGGAGGGCGGCGAACGCGGCCGCCAGCCGGTCGCGGACCTCTGTGGCCCCGGGCCTGAGCTCGTCGAGCAGCCGGCTGTTGTCTGTGACGTCGAAGTTGGCGATCTGCTGCTTGGCGGCGGCCCGCTGCGCCAATCCTTGGGCTTCGGCCTTGAGGAACTGGAGGTCCTCGCCCGTCTTGCGGATCGCCTGCTTGGCGCGTTCGATCTCGCGGCTGTCGTTGCCGTCGCGGTGCGCGGCGACGAGCCGGTCGTGGGCGTCCTTGGCCTTCGCCCTGCCAGCCTCGAGCCGCAGCGCCGCGTCCCTCGCGCGACCAGCGTCGGCTACGGCCTTCTCTTCGAGCGTCGCCCGTTCCTCCCAAGCGGTCTTACGTCCCATCGTTCTCGCCTCCCCTTGGCCGGTATGGCTTCGCGCCCGGATACATGGCCTGGATCAAGTCGTCGGTCGTTTCCGCCGGCACGAGGTGCATGCCCTCGGCCCAAGCGGGGGCCTCGTCGGCCTCGTCCTTCGGGTCGGTGCCCCACAGCGCCCGGGCGTCGAAGCTGGACCGGTCAGACATGTGCGAACCGGCGCCCGGCGGGTTCGCGTTCACATTGAACGGGTTGCGCCTCATCGCCGCCGCCAGTCCGGAACATCTCTGTCGAGCGCCGCCACCACAGCGGTGAGCTCTGCGTCCTCGTCCGAAGCCGGCCCTCCGTCGTCTGCCTCCCGGCTGCCGAGCCGGTCGGCCAGGTCGTCGCGCCCAGCCTCGCGCAGCTGGCCGATCAGCCCCCTGCGCTCGATCGAGTCGGCCTCATCTTCATAACCGGCGTCGCGCAGCTGGCGCACCAGGTCATCACTCATCGGTTCCTCCACGAATTCGGGGTGTTCTTCAGGCGCTCGCCGCGCGCCACCACCTCGCCGTGGTGCGTCTCGCAGAACGCCCAGCCAGGCTCCGCCTGCTCGCCACACCCAGACCAGTGGGTGCAGCGGGTGCGGTACCTGCCGGCCGTGCGGGGGAAGTAGCCGTGCGTGGCGGTGGCCATGCGACCGAAGCTACGCCCCCGCGTGACCATTCGTTTGGGGAGATATCGGGGAGACGCCCGAGCCCTGGTCCGCCCCGGACCCGCTGCTTTGCAGGCGTTTTAGGTGGGCCGGCCAGGATTCGAACCTGGGACCGACGGATTATGAGTCCGCTGCTCTAACCGCTGAGCTACCGGCCCTCGCGGCCATCCTAGAGCCGCGCTCAGCCGGTCTCCCCCAAGCGCGCACGCGCCAGTAGTGGCGGGTCAGGAAAGACTGACCTACTGTGGAGCTGCGCGGGCGGGGGCCCCATTGGCTTCTCGCCACGAGGCGCCGCAGGGAGTCTCAGGAGCGGGTCGACCGGCCGGTGGCCGCGTTCCCGTCCGCGCCATGTACGTCGTCAGGCTTGCGGGCGCCGCCGCCGGAAGGCGATCACGCTCGCCTGCGCCTTGCGCCGAGGCGACTCGTTGCGCGCACGCGCCATTCGGGCGCTGTGCTGCGCGAGGCCCATCCTGCGGATCACTGCTCCATCAGTGCTCATGCCCGCGAGATACCCGCGGCCGGCGCGCCGCATGCGCCAAACCGTCCGGATTCGGTCCTACCGCTTGACCGCCGCGTCGACGGCCGCGTTCAGCTCCTTCACGCTGAAGGCGCCCTCGAGGCGCGCGGCGACCTCGCCCTGAGCGTCGATCGTGAACAGCCAGGGCTCCGAGCGCAGGCCCCATGCCAGGAGCTGCGGCCGGAAGCCCTTGTCGACCGTGTTGTCCTTGTAGACCTCCATGTGGATGAAGTCGGCGTCGTCGCCGCGTTCCGACCTCACCTCCTCCGTGATGTCCGCCACCGGGCCGCAGACGCGGCTCTGGCACAGGAGCGGCGTGGCGAACAGGAGCACGATCGGCTTCTTGCCGACGACGTCCGCGAAGTCGACCTCGTGCAGATCCTTGGCGGGCGGCTGGCGCGTGTCGATCTGCGTGAGGTCGCCGCCCACGTCCGCCGGCGTCGGCGTGTGGATGACGGGCGCGGGATCGCCCACGTTCGCCACGGTGCTCTCTTTCTTCACCACCGTCGGCCCGCTCACGGGCAGCGCGGCGACCAGGCGGTTGTCGAGCCGCGCCATCCCGATCACGTCGTAGTCCCCCGCCTTGGGGAAGTCGATGTCCGCGACGTAGACGTGGCTGGCCGAGTCGGGATCGCGCGCCGAGGTCTGGCTCTGGAACTGGGGCTTCACGGCGAGCGACTCGAAGCGCGCCTTGACGGGGCCGACGGCCGGGCCGCCGCCCACCGGCGCGTAGTAGATGACCGCGGGCGCGTTCGTGATCGCCTTGCGAGAGCGGTCGAAGAGGCCGAAGCCGAACCGGTTCTTCCCGACCTGCAGCTCCGACACCGACGGCGCGAGCACCGGCCCGCCCTGGTCCAGCTTGGCCAGCAGCTGCTTCAGGCTGCGCCCCTGGGCGGCGGGAAAGTCCTTGAGGTTGACCTCCGGCGGCGCGCCCCCCGGGTCGTCGTCCGAGGCCCCGCCGCAGCCGGCGACGAGCCCGACGGCGAGCACCAGAGACGTCAGGAGGGCGACTCGCGCGCGCACGGGATGCCAAGCGTAGGGAATTGAAATAGCCTGCTCCGGCCATGGACTCGCGTGCGGCGCTCATCACCGGAGGATCGAGCGGCATCGGCCTGGCGATCGCCCGCGCGCTCGGCCAGGACGGCTACGGGATCACCCTCTCGGCGCGCCGCCCCGACAAGCTCGAGGAGGCGGCGAAGGGGCTCGCCGACGAGGGCATCGACGTCAACGCGGTGGCCGCCAACGTCACGGAGGAGGACGACATCAAGGGCGTCGTCGACTCCCACCGCGAGCGCTTCGGCCGGCTCGACGTGCTCGTCAACAACGCCGGCATCGGCATCGGCGCGCCGGTCGCCGACACGCCGACGAAGAAGCTCGACATCCAGCTCGACGTGAACCTCCGCGGCGTCTACATCACCGCCCGCGAGTGCATCCCGCTGCTCAAGGAGGCCGGCGCCGAGCACGGCAAGGCGCTGATGCTGAACACCGCCTCGATCGCCGGCAAGCACGGCCAGGGCTGGCTGGCCGCCTACTCGGCCACGAAGTTCGGCGTCGTCGGCCTCAGCCAGGCCCTCCACAAGGAGCTCTCGGGCGACGGGATCCAGGTCACGGCGATCTGCCCCGGCTTCGTCGACACCGCGATGACCGACTGGGTTCAGGGCGTGGAGCGGGAGGACATGATCCAGCCGCAGGACATCGCCGAGGGCGTGCGGTTCCTGCTCCGCACCTCGCGCGCGTGCATCGTGCCCGAGATCCAGTTCATCCGGCCGGGCGACGACACGCTCTAGGCCGAGACGAGCGCCTCGGCGTCGCTGCG
The DNA here is from genome assembly GCA_016929195.1 of Thermoleophilaceae bacterium. Lineage (GTDB taxonomy): Bacteria > Actinomycetota > Thermoleophilia > Solirubrobacterales > Thermoleophilaceae > JACVRW01. The sequence continues at coordinate 16,352 of JAFGJG010000009.1, read as the reverse complement.
CTCGCGCTCGGCGGCCTCCAGCTCCGCGAGCGCGCGCTCGTACTCGTCGAGCCGCCTGAACGGGCGCAGCCAGGCCCAGCCGGCACGGTGGCGCAGCTCGCGTGCGCGGTGGCGCTCCCCGGTGTCCCGCTTCGGCCGCGGCAGCTCATCGCGGCGCGGCAGCTCCGGAAGCGAGTCCAGCGCGATGCTCGCCTCGAGCATCGCGCGCAGCGTGTTCAGCTCGCGGGCCGTCGCGGCACGCGCGCGGCCGCGCGCCCCGGTGTAGCGGTCCCACGCGCGGGCGAAGCTCGCGAGGTCGGTGCGGCCGCCGTTGCGGTGCGCCGCGAGCATCGGGCAGACCCCGCCCCGGCGGTCGGTGTAGGCGCCCACGATGATGTTGTTCGCCTCGATCCCGCCGAGCATCGCCTCGCGGCTGCGGAGCGGCATGCAGTCGATCGCGATGCGCAGCTCACGTGCGGGACGGCGGCGTGCCACTCCCATAGGATGGCGCTCCGGTCGCCGTCGTTCAACCATCGACAAGGAGAGTTGCATGCGCTTGGGTCTGAACCTGGGCTACTGGGGCCTGGGACTCACGGTCGACGAGCAGCTCGGCCTCGTCAAGGCCGCGGAGGACGCCGGCTTCGACTCAGTCTGGGCCGCAGAGGCCTACGGCTCGGACGCGGCCACCGTGCTGGCCTGGCTCGCCGGGCAGACAGAGCGCATCCGGCTCGGCTCGGCGATCTTCCAGATGCCCGCCCGCTCGCCCGCCATGACCGCGATGACGGCCGCGACGCTCGACCACCTGTCGAACGGCCGCGTGCTGCTCGGCATCGGCTCGTCGGGCCCGCAGGTGGCCGAGGGCTGGCACGGCCAGCGCTTCGCCAACCAGCTGGGCCGCACGCGCGACTACGTCCAGATCGTGCGCAAGGCGCTCGCCCGCGAGCGGCTCGAGTACGACGGCGAGCAGTACACCCTCCCCCTGCCCGACGGCCCCGGCAAGGCGCTCAAGCTGATGATCGGGCCGGTGCAGGAGCGGATCCCGATCTACATCGCCGCGATCGGGCCGAAGAACATGCAGCTGACCGGCGAGATCGCCGACGGCTGGATCCCGATCTTCTTCTCGCCGGAGCACGTGGGCGAGTCGCGCGAGCTGCTCGAGGAGGGCGCGGGGCGCGCCGGGCGTGAGCTGAACGGGAGCTTCGACATCGCGCCCTCGGTGAGCGTCTGCATCGACGACGACGTCGACCGCGCCCGCGACTCGGTGCGGCACCTGATCGCCCTCTACGTCGGCGGGATGGGCTCGCGCGACAAGAACTTCTACAACGCGCTCGTCCGCCGCTACGGCTTCGAGGACGCCGCCAACACCGTCCAGGACCTCTACCTCGACGGCAAGAAGGAGGAGGCCGCCGCCGCGCTCCCGCCCGAGCTGATCGACACGGTCGCGATCGTCGGGCCGCGCGACAAGGTCCGCGACCGGCTGAGGGTCTACGAGGATGCGGGCGTGGGCACGCTGATCGTCTCGACGATCGCTCCGGATGCGGAGAGCCGCCGGAAGATGGTGCAAGACCTGGCGGAGATGCTCTGACGGGAACGGCGCCCAGGCGGCGCCTCCTCATCGCCGCCTTCGGCGACCCCGGGCACGCCTTCCCGGCGATCGCGCTGGGCCGCGAGCTCGTCGCCCGCGGTCACGAGGTCTGGCTCGAGACATGGGAGCGATGGCGCGAGCACGTGGAGCGCGAGGGCATGCGCTTTGCGGCCGCCCCGGAGTACCACCCGCTGGAGGGGCATGCGCCCCTCGGGATCTACGAGGCGGCGGTGCGCGCCTGCGGCACGACCCGGGCGCTCGTCCGCGAGGCCGACCCCGACGCGGTCGTCGTGGACATCCTCACCGTCGCGGCCTCGCTCGCCGCTCAGGCGGAGGGGCGCCCGTGGGCCACGCTGATCCCGCACGTGTATCCCGTGGGGACGGCGGGCCTGCCTCCCTACTCCGTCGGCGCCATCCACGCCCGCACGCGGATGGGCGAGCGCCTCTGGGGATCGCTCGCCCCGCTGCTGTCCGCGGGCGAGGAGCGCGGCCGCCGCGAGCTGAACGGCGCACGCGAGCTGGTCGGCCTGCCGCCGCTCGACCGCGTGCACGGCGGCATCTCGCGCGACCTGGCGCTCGTCGCCACGTTCCCCCAGCTCGAATACCCGCGCCCCGACCGGCCGGAGGGCGTGCGCGTGACCGGCCCGCTGATGTGGGAGCAGCCGTTCGGCGAGGTCGAGCCGCCACCCGGCGACGACCCGCTCGTGCTCATCGCGCCGAGCACGGCCCAGGACCCGGACCACGAGCTGCTGCGCGCGGCGATCGCGGGACTTGCGGACGAGCCGGTCCGGGTGCTCGCCACGTGGAACCGGCGCGTGCCGAAGTCCCCGCTGCCGGCGCCCCCGAACACACGGCTGGTGGAGTGGGTCTCGTACGCGCGCACGATGCCGCTCTGTGACGCGGTGGTCTGCCACGCCGGGCACGGCACGGTCGTCCGCTCGGTCGCCTCCGGCGCGCCGGTCGTGGCCTGCCCGTACGCCGGCGACCAGACCGAGAACGCGGCGCGGCTGCGGTGGTCCGGGCTGGGCGTGTCGCTGCCGCGGCGCCTCCAGACGGCACGCGGCGTGCGGCTCGCCGTGCGGCGCCTGCTGGCGGAGCCGGGCTACGCGCGGCGGGCCGAGTCGCTGAGGGCCTGGAGCCGGGAGCATCCCGGCGAGGCTGCGGCGGCCGATGCCGTGGAGGCGCTGGCCGCCCGGTCCGTCGTGTGAGGCTCCCCGGGGTGGATTCGAACCACCAAGAACTGATTAACAGTCAGTCATGTTGCCGTTACATCACCGGGGAACGGCAATGCGAGGATAGCGTCGGATCAGGCTTCGTCGGCCGTGCCGGCAAGCCTCTCGGCGCTGCCGGAGCTCTTCAGCATCGCGAGCGTCTTCGACTCGATCTGCCGCACCCGCTCGCGGGTGACGCCCACCTGGTGGCCGATGTCCTCGAGGGTCAGCGGGCCCTCGTCGCCCAGGCCGTAGCGCAGCTCGATCACGCGGCGCTCGCGCCAGGGGAGCGCCTCCAGCACCTGCTGTAGGTCCGCGTCGCGGATCTCGTTCGCCACGATCTCGAGCGGGCGGTCGCCGGCCGAGTCCTCGATGAAGTCTCCGAGCGAGGCGTCGCCCTCCTCCCCGCCGACCGGCGCCTCGAGCGACACCGGCTCCTGGCCCAGCTTGAGGATCTCCTCGACCTTCTTCGGCGCCATGTCCACCAGCTCGCCGATCTCCTCGAACGTGGGCTCGCGGTTGTTCCGCTGAAGCAGCATCCGCTTTGCGCGCGCCACGCGGTTCATCCGCTCGACCATGTGCACCGGGATGCGGATGGTGCGCGACTGGTCCGCGAGCGCTCGGGTGATCGCCTGGCGGATCCACCAGGTCGCGTAGGTCGAGAACTTGAAGCCGCGCCGCCAGTCGAACTTCTCGACCGCGCGGATGAGCCCGAGGTTGCCCTCCTGGATGAGGTCGAGCAGCGTCAGGCCGCGACCGGTGTAGCGCTTGGCGATCGACACGACGAGACGCAGGTTCGCCTCGATCAGCGAGTTCTTCGCCGACATGTCGTTCATCTCGATCCGCTTGGCGAGGCGCACCTCGTCCTCGCGGGTCAGAAGCGGAACGCGGCCGATCGAGCGGAGATAGAGCCGGACCGCGTCCTCCGCGCCCTGCTCGGGCGGGGCGACCTCGAGGCCCGACGTGACGACGCCGCCCTCGTCGTACAGATCCCCGGGCTCGTCCAGCTCTTCGCCGTCGACGCCCTTCGGCTCGTCGGTCTCGTATGCGCTCTCGCCGGTCATGCCATCTGTCCCATCACTGCGTCCATCTCACGCCTCACATCCTGACGCGCGGCGGCGAGCCGGTCCTGCATGCTCCGATCGGCGGCCTCGCCGGCTCGCCGGAGCTCGCGGTCGATGCGGCGCTGCTCCAACTGCAGGAAGCTCAGTCGCAGGCTCGCCTCCGACGCCGGCTGCTGCGTGTCCGCCTTGGCGACGACTCCGGCCACGAGACGGCCGAGTTCGGGATCTCCGTCCTGCAACCCGGCGAGCGGGTCGTGGAAGCTCGTCACGAGATGCTCGCGAGCCTTCCGCATCAGCTGGGAGGAGAAGACATCGGCAGAGGCGCCTTCCAGAGTCGCCATGCCGACCTCGCCGCTCGCGAGGCAGGAGGCCAGGAAGGCCTCCTCCGGCCCGAGGGCGATCTGACCCGGCGAGCGGGCGACGCGGGCGGGCTCGGAGCGATGTGGGACTTGGGCGATCACAAGGTCGGGTGGAAGGTCTAGACGGTCTGCCACGGTGCGGACCAGTTCTTGTCTCAAAGCAGAGCTCTTCGGAACGTCGGCGATCAGGCGCCTGGCCGATTCCAGGGCGCGATCCCTGCCTGCTGGCGTATCAAGCTCTGCATCGGCAAGTACCCGGTGGACCTGAAACTCGATCATGCCCCTGGCACGCTCCAGAAGGCCGTTCATCGCGTCCGGCCCGCCCTTCTGCAGCACCTCTGCGGGATCCGCGCCCTCGGGCATCTCAACCGCCCCCAGCTCCAGGTCGCGATCCTTTGCCAGCCTGGCCGCCCGCAGCATCGCCTCCTGGCCGGCCCGGTCGGCATCGAGGGCGAGAATCACGTGCTTGGCGACCTTCGCCAGCTCCACGACCTGGTCCTCCGTGAGCGCGGTGCCCATGATCGCGACGGTCTCCCTGATGCCCGCCTGGTGCATCGCAAGCACATCGGTGTACCCCTCGACCACCACGATCCGCCCGGACTTCGTGGCATGCGAGCGTGCGACGTCGATCCCGAAGAGCTGGCGCCCCTTGCGGTAGATCCGGCTCTCGGAGCTGTTCAGGTACTTCGGCCCGCGCCCCTCGGCCATCGCCCGCGCGCCGAAGCCGAGCACGCGGCCGCGCAGGTCGGCGAGCGGGAACATGATCCGGCCGCGAAAGCGGTCGTAGAGGCTGCCCTGCTGGTTGCGCTGGGCGAGCCCGGCGTCGAGCAGCTCCTGCGGCGAGTAGCCGTCGCGCTGCGCGCCGGTGAGCACCCGGTCCCAGGCGCTCGGCGAGTAGCCCACCCGGAACTCGCGCAGGGTCTCCTCACTGAAGCCGCGCTCGGCGAGGTAGGCGCGCGCCTTGGCGGCCTCGCCGGAGGTCTCGAGGTACGACGCGTAGAAGCGCGCGGTCCGGTCGAGCAGGCCGAGGAGGCGGTCGCGCTCGCGGCGCTTGCGGTCGGCCTCGGGATCCTCGTCCTCGCGCTCGAGCCGCACGTTGTAGCGCTCGGCGAGCGTCTCGATCGCCTCCTGGAAGTCGAGCCCCTCGACCTCCTGGAGGAAGCCGATCGCGTCGCCGCCCTTCTGGCAGCCGAAGCAGTAGTACAGCTTGTCCTCGGGGTTCACGGAGAATGACGGGGTGCGCTCGTCGTGGAACGGGCAGAGCCCCACCCACCGGCTGCCGGCGCGGCGCAGGTCGGTCTTCGCGCTCACGAGCTCGACCATGTCCACCGCCTCGCGCACGCGCTCGATCGAGTCCTTGGTGAAGAGGGCCACGCTCAGAACCCCCGGGGCACGGACAGGTCGGCGAACGAGCGGACGGCGAAGCGGTCGGTCATGCCCGCGAGCCAGTCGACCACGCGCTGCTCGTCGCCGGCGTCCGGGGTCTGCGGGGGCGGCGGGCTCTCGGCCAGATGGTCGAACAGCGCCCGGAGCATCCGCTCGATGCGCGGCTTCTCGTGCTGCGCGTCGGGCCCGAGGTACACGCTCGCGAACATGAACTCGCGGAGGCGCAGCATCGCGCCGCCGACCTCCTCGCCCTGGACGATGTCCCCGGCCGTCTCGGAGCGCTCGAGGAGGTCGCGCACGAGCGTCTCGATCCGCTCGGAGCCGGTCGCGCCGAGCAGCTCGATCTCGGCCCGCGGAAGGCTCTCGAACCTGAGGATGCCGGCGCGGACGGCGTCGTCGATGTCGTGGTTGATGTAGGCGATTCGGTCCACGACGCGCACGATCCTGCCCTCGAGGGTCGCAGGCGGCTCCGGCCCCGTGTGGCGGAGGATCCCGTCCCGGACCTGCTCCGTCAGGTTCAGATCCTCGATGCGCTCGACCACGCGCAGCGAGTGCTCGTTGTGGCGGAACGCGCTGCCCCAGCGGTCGCGCACGCAGGCGTCGAGCACCTCCTCGCCGATGTGCCCGAAGGGCGGGTGCCCGAGGTCGTGCCCCAGGCCGATCGCCTCGGTCAGGTCCTCGTTCAGCCCGAGCGCGCGCGCCACGTTGCGCGCGATGCCGCACGCCTCGAGCGTGTGGGTGAGCCGCGTGCGGTAGTGGTCGCCCTCCGGAGCGATGAACACCTGCGTCTTGTGCTTGAGGCGGCGGAACGCCTTCGAGTGCACGATCCGGTCGCGGTCGCGCTGGAACGGCGTGCGGTGATCCGAGTCCGGCTCCTCGCGGGTACGGCGCGCGGGGTAGGACGGCGTGGCGAGCGGCGAGCGGAATTCCTCCTCGAGCCGCTCCACGCGTTCGCGGAAGGAGACCGGAGCGCTGGCGGCGGTGCGGCTCATCACACGTCTGATTCTCTCAGGCCCGCTACCCGCCCCCGAACGCCGCGGCCCGCGTGTACAGCTTGTACAGCTTGAAGCGCTTGGCGAAGCCTGCCTTGCAGTACCCCTCGAACAGCTCGTAGGCGCGCTCGTCGCTCAGCACCGCCCCGGTTCCGGCCGGGGACCCGGTGGGGCCTCCCGACACCGCCTTGACCCCTTCGACGATCCCTGACCGCTGCGACGGCGTGGCCGTTCGCCAGTCCGAGCAGTCGACGAGCCGGACCGGCGTCCCGAACGTCGGGCCCGCGCTCTGAGCCGGTTCGCCGCTCCCCCCGCCCAGGCAGCCCGACGCGAGCGTGCAGGCGGCCAGAAGCGCCGCTACTTGGGCTCGCGCGGTGTGGTGAACCAGGGACACCCGGTGGTGGGGTCGCCCTCGGGAGCCGTGGCGCACGTGACGAGCTCGCCGTAGTTCTCGTCGTTGCCCTTGCCGGAGCTCGACTTGCAGTTCGACGGCAGGGACACCGGATCGCTGGTGACGCTCTTCCTGGTGCCCCTGCTGCCGGTGTTGTCCCGCCAGCAGTTGCCCCGGGTCTTGTCGAACTCGTCCCACCAGAAGTCGGTGCCGTTCGGGTCGCGCCTGCCCTTGGGCGTCCGCCCCATGACGTTGCCGTAGAAGCGGTTGTTGTGCGAGGTCGACAGCTTGGCCGGGTCGCAGCCGGCCTGGTGCAGGGGCGGGCTGCAGACGAACCCGTCGGGGACCGCGAACAGCATCGCTCCGCGTCGCCAGTTGTTCCAGAAGCGGTTGCGCCGGACGATGTTGTGGTTGCCGCCGGCGATCCACATGCCGGTGCCCACCGGGACGGGGATCGTCGGCTCCACGTCCGAGCCGGACGCGTAGACGTTGAAGTTGTTCGAATAGAACTCGTTGTTCTCGATCAGGTCCGAGTCCTGCGGGAAGCCGGGGTGGCCGGCCGCGGTGAACACGTCGGTCGTGAAGCCGAGCGCGTTGTCGTAGAAGTCGTTGTGGTGCACCCAGACGGAGTTGCCGTCGGTGCCCGAGTAGCCGCCCGTGTTGTGGTGCATGTCGCAGAAGCGGATCTCCTGCGTGTAGCGGCGCGGGCCCGACTTGCGCTGGTCGCCGCCCTCGGCGCCGGCGCCCGGGTACAGGCCCGAGTCGCCGTGCCCGGCGGCCTCGCAGTTCTGCATCAGCCCGTGGTCCTCGACGAACGTGAGGACTCCGTACTCGCCCGCGTAGAAGGCCTTGAAGCGCTCGAGCCGGTAGCCGTCGGCCTCGAGCACGTAGATCGCGTGCTCGTTCACGTGCCGCACCGTCATGTTCCGGAGCACGAAGCCGTCGGCCCGGTCGGCCCTGATGCCGACGTCCTTCTTCGCGCCGATGGGCCCCTTGTTGCCGGACGCGACCCGGCCGCCGTCGATGATCACGTCGTCGGGCCCGACGCCCGAGCCCTCGAGCTGGAGGTTGCAGCGGATGCAGGGCCCGAGGTTCGGGATGCCGTGCCGGTCGTCACGCGGAGGCTGCGGGTCCGTGCCCTTCCCGTTCGCCCGGCCGATGACGGCGATCAGGTTCTGGTCGTTGGGGCACTTGACCTGGTAGGCGTAGGAGACGGCACCGCTCTGGCTCGCGCCGGTCTGGTCCTGGCGGTCGTTGAGCTGCTTCAGGTCCGCGCACCTCGGGTCCTGGGTCGGCGCGGCGCGCGACTCCGGCTCGGTGTAGAGCCCCGGCATGATCACGACGCGATCGTTGTTGCCGGACCTGTCGACCGCCTCCTGGATGGAGGCGAACCTGCACTTGGCGCGCAGCCGGCGGTTGAACGCGAGCAGCCGCCGGCCCTGGCTCTTCGAGATGTGACGCGCGCGCTCGGACGGCCGCAGCTTGTAGCCCTCGGTCCGTGCCTTGCCGATGGCCTTCCGGAGCCTGCTGATCGAGCTGTCCTGGCAGACGACGCGGGTCGTCCCCGCGGGCTTCCTGTCGAGCGCGGTGTAGAGGCTCCGCGCCTTCGGAACCTTCCCGCCCGTCGGGGGCTTCACGGAGCGGTCGGGTGCGGGATTCGGCCAGTAGGAGGCGCGCTCGACGTGCGCAGTCGCCTGCGAGACCGCGACGGCCGCCGCCGCGAGCACGACTGCCAGCACCCCTAGCCGGGACCTCCAACCACCCAAAAGGGTCAAGCGCCTGCCCATCGGGGGGCGAGTTTATCCGAGCGCCGCCTGAGCCGCCGCGACCCGCGCGATCGGCACCCGGTACGGCGAGCAGCTCACGTAGTCGAGGCCGGCCAGCTGGAAGAAGCGGATCGAGTCGGGGTCTCCCCCGTGCTCGCCGCAGATGCCGAGCTTCAGGTCCGGCTTGGCCTCGCGCCCGGTCCATGCCGCCAGGCGCACGAGCCAGCCCACGCCCGGCTGGTCGATCGTCTCGAACGGGCTGCGGTCCACGATCTTCTTCCGGATGTACTCGGGCAGGAAGCTGCCCTCCACGTCGTCGCGCGAGAACCCCAGCGCGGTCTGGGTCAGGTCGTTGGTGCCGAACGAGAAGAAGTCCGCCGCAGTCGCGATCCGGTCGGCCACGAAGCAGGCGCGGGGCAGCTCGATCATCGTCCCGATGGTCACGTCGAGGTCGCCCCCGCCCTCCTCCTCGACCACCCGCAGCACGAGCTCGCGCATCAGCTGGAGCTCCTTCTCGTAGGCGACCAGCGGGATCATGATCTCGAGCCGCGGCGCCTCGCCCGACCGCTTCGCCACCGCCTCGGCGGCGCGCACGATCGCGCGTGCCTGCATCTCGTAGATCTCCGGGTGGAGCACGCCGAGCCGCACGCCGCGGGTCCCGAGCATCGGGTTCGTCTCCTCCAGATCGTGCACGCGGCGCAGCGTCCGCTCGAGCTCGTCCAGGTTCTCGGACTGCTCGAACCGGGCGCGCTCGGTCTCGCGCTCCACGTCCTCCATGTGCGGCAGGAACTCGTGGAGCGGCGGGTCGAGGAGCCGGATCGTGACGGGCAGGCCGCGCATCTCCTCGAACAGGCCCTCGAAGTCCTCCTGCTGGAGCGGCAGCAGCTTGTCGAGCGCCGCACGGCGCTCGTCCTCGGTCTCGGCCATGATCATCCGGCGCATCTTCGGCTGGCGGTCCGCCGCCATGAACATGTGCTCGGTCCGGCACAGGCCGACGCCCTCGGCGCCGAACTCGCGCGCCCGGGCGGCGTCCTGCGGCGTATCGGCGTTCGTTCGGACGCCGAGCCGGCGCAGCTCGTCCGCCCAGCCGAGCACCGTCTCGAACTCGTCGCTGACCTTGGGCTCCTCGAGCGGCACGTCGTCCACCGTGACGACGCCGGCGGTGCCGTCGATCACGAGCGTGTCGCCCTCCGCGAGCCTGGTGCCGTTCACGACCAGCGTCTTCGCCGCCACGTCGATCTCGAGCGCCGACGCCCCCGACACGCAGGGCTTCCCCATCCCGCGCGCGACCAGCGCGGCGTGGCTCGCCTTGCCGCCCTCCGAGGTGAGGATCCCCTTGGCCGCGTGGAAGCCGGCCACGTCGTCCGCCTCGGTGAACGGTCGCACCAGGATCACGTCGCGCTCCTCGCCGGCCGCGGCCACGGCGTCGGCCGCCGTGAACACGATCGCGCCCTTCGCGGCGCCCGGCGAGGCCGCCACGCCCTCGGCGAGCACGTCGAACTTCGCCTCGCGCGCGATTGCGGGATGGAGCAGCGCATCGAGCCGCTCGGCGTCGATCGTCATGATCGCGCGCGCCTTGTCGAGCAGGCCCTCGGCGACCGCGTCCACCGCGAACCTCACCGCCGCCTGGGCCGGCCGCTTCGCGTTGCGCGTCTGGAGCATGTAGAGGTGCCCCTCCTCCACCGTGAACTCGGTGTCCTGCATGTCGCCGTAGTGGCGCTCGAGCTCCGCGAGGATGCCGAGCAGCTCCTCGTAGGCCTCGGGCATGACCTCCTCGAGCTCATGCAGGTCGCGCGGCGTGCGCACGCCGGACACGACGTCCTCGCCCTGGGCGTTGAGCAGGAAGTCCCCGCTCGGGCGCGGCGCGCCGGTGATCTCGTCACGCGAGAAGGCGACGCCCGAGCACGACGTGTCCCCCTTGTTGCCGAAGACCATCTGCTGCACGTTCACCGCCGTGCCCCAGTCGTCGGGAATGCGGTTGATGCGGCGGTACTCGACGGCGCGGTCGCCCATCCACGAGTCGAACACCGCGACGATGGCCTGGCGCAGCTGCTCGCGCGGCTCCTGGGGGAAGCTCTCACCAGTGTGGTCGCGGTAGATCTCCTTGAAGCCCGCGGTGAGCGCCTTGAGGTCGTCCACGGACAGCTCGGTGTCGAGCTTCACGCCCGCCTGGCCTTTGCGCTCCTTGATCGCCTGCTCGAAGCGCTCGCCGGGCACGCCGCGGCAGACGTTCCCGAACATCTGGACGAAGCGCCGGTAGGAGTCCCAGGCGAAGCGCTCGTTGCCCGTCGCGCCCGCGAGGCCCTCCACCGCCTCGTCGCCCAGGCCGAGGTTGAGCACCGTGTCGAGCATGCCGGGCATCGAGTCGCGCGCCCCGGAGCGCACCGATACGAGCAGCGGGTCGCCCGTATCGCCGAGCTGCTTGCCGGCCCGCTCCTCGAGCTCGGCGAGCGCGGCGTCCACCTGCTCGGCGAGCCCTTCCGGCTCCCTGCGGCCCGCGTTCATGAACGCGACGCAGGCCTCGGTGGTGATCGTGAATCCCGCCGGCACGCGCTCGGCGCCGAGCACGCGGGTCATCTCCGCGACGTTGGCTCCCTTGCCCCCGAGGAGCTCGCGCATCTCGCGGGAGCCTTCGGCGAATGGGTATACGAGCCTGTCGCTCGAGGCGGCGGCCACTGCGGGGATCGTACTCAGGCCGCCGCGACCCGTCTGAGCCTGACGTGGGCGTGGTGCTCGAGCGTCTCCGCGAGGGCCCTGTCGGCCTGCGCCAGGGCCGGGCCGGGCGCTCCGGGCACCTCGGAGAGCGGCCGCGCGAGCGCCTCGACCAGGAAGCGGTGGGCCTCCTCCGAGAGCGGGAACGAGCCCGCCTCGCAGCCGGCGCAGACCACGCCGCCGGCGCTGGGCGAGAACGCGCCCAGGTGCTCGGCCTCGCCGCACGCGGCGCAGGACGAGAGCTCGGGGGCGAACCCCGCGGCGAGCAGCAGCTTGGCGCGGAAGGCGACCGCCTGAGCCCGCCCGGCGGCGGCCGGCTCGGCGTCGAGCAGCGCCAGCTCGTTGCAGAGGAGGTTGTAGGCGGGCCGGTTCGGCTCCGATGAGTCGAGCAGCCGCAATACCGCCTCGCAGGCCTGGCTCGCCCGCTCGAGCGAGTCGCGCCGCTCGCGCAGGGCCGGGTGCGCGTTCACCGTGTCGGCCTGGCTGATGGTGGACAGCTCGCCGCGGCCCTCGTACAGCACGAGCCTCACCCGGCTGAGCGGCTCCAGCCGCCCGCCCAGACGCGACTTGACGCGCCTCACGCCCTTGGCCACGGCCCCCACCCGCCCGCGGTCGGCCGTGTAGAGGTGGAGCACCCGGTCAGCCTCGCCGTAGCGGATCGATCGCAGCACGACCGCTTCGGTCTTGTACGTACCGGGCACTTCCTAGACTCTGATCCCGATGCCGGACGCGAACGACGTCATCGTCTACACGACCGAGCCCTGCGGCTTCTGCCGCCAGGCGAAGGCGCTCCTGAGCGCCCGCGGCTTCGCGTTCTCGGAGATCAACCTCGCCAAGGATCCGCAGGGCCGCGCCGAGCTCGTGGCGCTCACGGGCCAGATGACGTTCCCCCAGGTGCTCGTCGGGGAGCGCTCCGTGGGCGGCTTCCGCGAGCTGGTCGAGGCGGATCGGGACGGCTCCCTCGAGGAGCTCCTCAGGCCGAGCTCGAACGGCGGGCCCGCCTGACGCGCGGGCGCGTCTGGCAGCGCTCGCACACGTAGGTCCCGCGCCCGGCGGCGCGCATCTTCTTGATCGTGTTGCCGCAGCGCGGGCACGGCTCCCCCTCGCGCGTATGGACGAGGAAGCGGTCCTGGAAGCTGCCCTGGGCGCCGTCGATGTGGCGGTAGTCGTCGATCGACGCGCCCTTCGAGTCGATCCCCAGCTCGAGCGTCTCCACGACCGCGTCGCGCAGCGCCTCCACCTGGGCGCGCTTCAGCCCGCCGACCGGGCGCAGCGGGTGGATCCGGGCGCGGAACAGCGCCTCGTCGGCGTAGATGTTCCCGACCCCGGCCACGCGCTCCTGGTTCAGCAGGAACGCCTTGACGGGCTGCGTGCGGCCCTTCGCCTGGGCGCGCAGCGCCTCCGCCGTGAAGTCGGCGCTGAGCGGCTCCACCCCGAGGCGCGAGCCGAAGTAGTCGCGCAGAGCGTCCTCGCCGAGCAGGACGTCGCCGGTCCCGAAGCGGCGCACGTCCACGAACAGCAGCCGGCGCCCGTCGTCGAGCTCGAACACCACCCGGGTGTGCGGCGGCACCTCGTCGTCGACGCGGAGCAGCAGGTTCCCGGTCATGCGCAGGTGCATGACGAGGTGGACGTCGTCCTCGAACGTGGCGATCAGGTACTTGCCGCGGCGATCGAGCCGCTCGACGACCCGTCCGTCGAGCGCGTCGGCCACGGCCTCGGGCGGCGCCGGGTCCGACCAGCGCGGGTCGCGGACCTCGACGCGGACCAGCCTGCGCCCCTCGATCGCCGGCGCCAGCTGACGGCGGATCGTCTCGACCTCGGGCAGCTCGGGCATCGCCCGCCGAGACTATTCAGCCGGCCGTCGCACGCGGGTGGGCCCGGAAGTACACGTCCTTCAGGCGCTCGCTCGACAGGTGCGTGTACAGCTGGGTCGTCGAGACGTCGGCGTGGCCCAGCATCTCCTGGACCGAGCGCAGGTCGCAGCCGCCGGCCAGCAGGTGGGTCGCGAAGCTGTGCCGGAGCGTGTGCGGGCTCATGCGGTCGGCCAGGCCCGCGGTCAGCGCGTGCCGGCGAACGATCTTGTAGAGCCCCTGGCGCGTGAGCGGAGCGCCGCGGAAGTTCACGAACAGGTGGCGCTCCGGGCGCCCCTTCACGAGCGCGGGCCGGCCGTGCTCCAGATACGAGGCCACCGCGCGCGCCGCCACCTGCCCGATCGGCACGACGCGCTCCTTCGAGCCCTTGCCGCGGGCGCGCAACACCCGCTCCTCCAGGTCCACGTCCCCCACCTCGAGCCCGATCGCCTCGGAGGCCCGCAGCCCGCAGGCGTACATGAGCTCGAGCAGCGCCCGGTCGCGGCGCGCCGCCGGCTCGCCGCCGCGCGGCTGGGCGAGCAGGCGCTCCACCTCTCCGCGTGTGAGCACATGCGGAAGCTTGCGGCTGCGCCGCGGCGCGCTCAGGGCCGCCGTCGGGTCGTTCTCGACCAGGCCGTCGCGGCGCAGGTGCCGGTAGAAGGACCGAAGGCAGGCGGTCTTCCGGTGGATCGTGGCCGGGGACGCCGGCTTCGAGCCGCCGGAGCCGGTCGCGAGCGAGGTCAGGAAGTCGCCGACGTCGCGGCCCGTCGCGTCGAGCGCGGACACGTCGCGGGTGGCCAGGAAGCGCCCGTACTGGAGAAGGTCCGAGCGGTAGGCCTCGAGCGTGTTGCGCGACAGGCCGCGCTCGAACTCGAGGTACGCCAGGAAGTCGAGCACCAGCTGTTCGATGCGCTGCGTCTCGGGAGTCGCCGCAACCGTGGCCACGCCGACGAGTTCTCCCCGCGGCCCGGCCTCACCTTCCCCTGCAACGGGCGCGTCAGGCCGGCCGGGCGCGCAGCCAGAGCAATCCGATGAGCGTCTTCGAGTCCCGGCACTCGTCGATCGCCTCGTCCAGCCGGTCGAGCGGCCAGCGCACGATCTCGATGCGCTCGTTCTCCTCCGCCTCGGCCCGCTCCTCGTAGAGATCCTCGGCCAGGAAGATGTGGCACTCCTCGTCGGTGAACCCCGGCGACGTGAAGAAGCTCTTCACCGGCGTCCAGCGGCGGGCGCCCTTCCCGACCTCCTCGGCGAGCTCGCGCCCGGCGGTCGAGAGCGGGTCCTCGCCCTCGTCCAGCTTCCCGGCGGGGAGCTCGAGCAGGTCGGGTTCGCCCACGGCCTCGCGCGGCTGGCGGACCAGGATCAGCGCATCGCCGTCGACAGCGAGAATGCCGACCGCCCCGGGGTGCGCCACGATCTCGCGCTCCGCCTCCTCGCCGTCCTCGTAGCGGAACCGCTCCACGCGGACGGTGGCGAGCCTGCCCTCCCAGGCGACCTCGCCTCCGATGCGCTCGAACTCAGCCACCGCTGGCCGCGACTATCGCGAGCGTCACGTCGAGCATCTGCTCGAGCGCCTCGACGGTCACGCTCTCGTCCGGCTGGTGGTTGCGCTCGGTCCCATTCGCGAGGTTCACGACCGGCAGGCCCGCGGCCACGAACACATTGGCGTCGCTCCCGCCGCCGGTCGCGATGTAGGCGGGCTCGAAGCCGCGCGCCTGGAGCGCGGCCGCGGCGACCTCCACGGCCGGCGCGGTGCGGGCGAGCCGGTAGCCGCGGAACAGCCGCTCGACCTCGGTCTCCACGTCGCATTCCGCGTGGGCGGCGGACTCGGTGGCGGCGTCGACCATGCCCTGCACGGTCTCGGCGGCGCGCGCCTCGTCGAGGCTGCGTGCCTCGAACTCCGCCACACAGCGCTCGGCCACCACGTTCGACGCGCTCCCGCCCTCGATCAGGCCCACGTTGGTGGTCGTCTCGGCGTCGATCCGCCCGATCGGGATCGCGGCGATCGCATGGGCGGCGGCGGCGATGGCGTTGCGCCCGGCCTCGGGCCGGATGCCGGCGTGGGCCGCGTGGCCGAGGAAGCGCGCCTCGAGCCGGTAGTAGGTCGGCGAGGCGACGACGATCTCACCGATCGGCGATGCATGGTCGAACACGAACCCGTACTCGGAGCGGAGCGACCCCACGTCCACGGCCTTCGCGCCGTCGAGCGCCCGCTCCTCACAGGTCGTGAAGAGCAGCTCGACGCCCACCGGCGAGCCATCTGCCACCAGCCGCCGCGCGGCACCGAGGATCGTCGCCACGGCGGCCTTGTTGTCGGCGCCCAGGATCGCCTCGTTGCCGTTGCGGAGCGCACCGCCGTCCTGCACCACGTTCACCGGCGCCGCGAGCGGCACCGTGTCGAGATGCGCGCAGAGCAGAATCGTCCGCGCGCCCTCCGGCCCCTCGATCCGGGCCAGCAGGTTGCCGGCGTCGGAGCCCGTGTGGGACCCGCTGTCGTCCTCGCTGACGTCGAGCCCGAGCTCGCGCAGCTCGGCGGCGACCGCATCGGCGACCGCGCGCTCGCTCTGCGACGGGCTCGCGATCTCGCACAGCCGCACGAAGTCGGCCACGACGCGCTCGCGCTCGGGCGGAGCTGCGCTGCGGACCGCGGCGCTCACCGCCCGCTCAGGCGCGCGACTCGGCCCGCACGTCCGGCTCCACCTCGGGCGCACGGTCGCGTGCGAGCTCCAGGGCGCTGCCCACGAACTCCCGGAACAGCGGCTGCGGGCGCAGCGGGCGCGACTTGAACTCGGGGTGGTACTGCGACGCCACGAAGAACGGGTGGCCGGGCAGCTCGACGACCTCGACCAGCCTGTCGTCCGGCGAGGTGCCGCTGAAGACGAGCCCGGCGTGCTCGAGCCGCTTGCGGAGGTGGTTGTTCACCTCGTAGCGGTGACGATGGCGCTCGTAGATGACAGCCTCGTCGTAGATCGCACGGGCGCGCGTGTCGTCGTGAAGCTTCACGGGGTCGGCTCCGAGCCGCATCGTGCCGCCCATGTCGCGCACCTCCTTCTGCTCCGG
>JAFGJG010000106.1 GCA_016929195.1 Thermoleophilaceae bacterium | reverse complement strand
GTGCCACGGGGGTCCGGGGGCGTGAGCCCCCGGCTGCCACCCACCGGCCAGGTGCCACGGGGGTCCGGGGGCGTGAGCCCCCGGCTGTCATCCACCGGCCAGGCGCCACGGGGGTCCGGGGGCGTGAGCCCCCGGTCGTCATCAGACACCTTCGAGCACCTTCCGCTCGCGCACGGCCTCGATGTCCTCGCGCACCTTGAGGGCCACGCCGAGGGTCTGCTCGAGCTCGCCGCCGTCGAGGGCCAGGAGCGCCTGCGCCCAGGCGATCGTCTCGCCGACGCCCGGGAGCTTGTACAGCTCCTCACCGCGCAGGCGGGCGACGGCGTCGCACACGCGCGCGGCGATCTCGTCGGGGACGCCGGGGAGCCGCGCGCGCACGATCTCGGCCTCGCGCGCGCGGTCCGGGTAGTCGATCCAGTGGTAGAGGCAGCGGCGCTTCAGCGCGTCATGCAGCTCGCGCGTGCGGTTGGACGTGAGCACCACCGTCGGGCGCTGCACGGCGCGCACCGTGCCCAGCTCGGGGATCGTGACCTGGAAGTCCGAGAGCAGCTCGAGCAGGAAGGCCTCGAACTCGTCGTCCGCGCGGTCGATCTCGTCGATCAGGAGCACCACGCGCTCCGGGCTCAGCAGGGCCTCGAGGAGCGGACGCCGGAGCAGGAAGCGCTCCGAGTAGAGCTGCTCCTCCCCGCCGGCACGCAGGTGGAGGAGCTGGCGCTGGTAGTCCCAGTCGTAGAGGGCGTGATGGAGGTCGATGCCCTCGTGGCACTGGAGCCGCACGAGCGGCGCCCCGGCCGCCGCCGCCAGCGCCTTCGCGACCTCCGTCTTGCCCACGCCTGCCTCGCCCTCCAGCAGCAGCGGCTGCTCGAGCGCAAGGGCGAGGTAGACGGCGGTGGACAGCCCCTCGTCCGCCAGGTAGCGCTCGCCCGCGAGCGCGGAGCGGGTGGCCTCAGGGCTGTCCAGGGTCACGCGGCGCCGGCCGCGGCCGACTCGAGCGCGCGCCTGGTGAGCACGCGGGCGAGATGGCGCTTGTAGTCGGGTGTGGCGTTCGCGTCGCCCGGGGGCTCCGTGCCGTCGGCCGCGTGCTCCGCCGCGGCGGCGATCCGCTCCGCGTCGAGCGGTCCTCCGCGCAGGGCATCCTCGGCGGCGGTCGCGCGCAGCGGCGTCGGGCCCATGTGGGTCAGGCCGATCCGCACGTCCTCGCAGCCGCCGCCCGAGGCCTTGACGAGCGCCACGACTCCGACCATCGCCCAGTCCTCGGCCCGGCGCGTGAACTTCTCGTAGCCCCAGCCGTAGCCCTCGAGGGCGGGCATGTTCACGGTGGTGATCACCTCGTCCGCGCCCAGGCTGGTCGTGAGGTAGTCCTGGAACAGGTCGGCCGCCGCGATCTCGCGCTCACCGCCGCCGCTGCGCGCCGTCACCGAGCCGTCGAACGCCAGCAGCACGCCGGGGAGGTCGGACGCCGGGTCGCCGTGCGCCAGCGAGCCGCCGATCGTGCCGCGGTTGCGCACCTGCTGGTCGGCGATCAGCGACGCCGCTCTCGCCACCACGCCCAGCTCGTCAGTGTCCTGGAGCGTCGCGTGCGTCGTCAGGGCGCCGACTCGCCAGCCGCCGTTCTCGCGCTCGACGCCGCGGAGCTCGTCGAGCCCGCCGATGTCCACCAGCACGGTAGGCACCGCGAGCCGCAGCTTCATCAGCGGCAACAGCGAGTGCCCGCCGGCGAGCAGCTTGGCGTCCTCGCCCCCCTCGGCGAGCGCGCCCAGGGCGCCGTCGACGCTGTCCGCGCGCACGTAGTCGAACTCGGCGGGAATCACGGCGCACCTCCCTCGTCCGGGCTGCTCGGCCCGCTGCCCGCGGACCCCATCCCATGCTCGCCGAGGCTCGGCGGCCCGTGCCCGTTGCCGTGGCCGTGGCCGTGAATCGCGTTCCAGACCCGCATCGGCGTGTGCGGCATGTCGAGCCACTCGACGCCGAACGGCTGGAGCGCGTCGATCACCGCGGCGGTGACCGCCGGGGTGGCGGCGATCGTCCCCGCCTCGCCGATGCCCTTGACGCCGAGCGAGTTGACGGGCGACGGCGTCTCCGTGCGGTCGGTCTCGAAGCTCGGGACCTCCGCCGCGGTCGGCAGCGCGTAGTCCACGAAGGTGCCGGTCACGAGCTGGCCGTCCTCGTCGTAGACGATCTGCTCGTACAGCGCCTGGCCGATCGCGTGCACGATCCCGCCGTGCACCTGGCCGTCGATCAGCATCGGGTTGATCGCCGGGCCGCAGTCGTCGACTGCGACGTAGCGAACGACCTGGACCTTCCCCGTCTCCACGTCCACGTCCACGATGCACGCGTGCGCGCCGAACGGGAACACGAAGTTCTCGGGGTCGTAGAACGAGTTCTCCTCGAGCCCGGGCTCGATCTCCGCGGGCAGCTCCTGCGGCGGCACGTGGGCCGCGAACGCGATCTCGGCCATCGTCTTCGCCTTGTCGGGCGAGCCGCGCACCTGGAACCTGCCGTCGGCGAGCTCGATGTCGTCCGGCGACGCCTCGAGCAGCGCGGCGCAGATCCGCTTCGCCTTCGCCTGCACCTTCTCGGCGGCCTTGGCCACGGCCTCGCCGCCCACCGACAGCGAGCGCGAGCCGTACGTGCCCCAGCCCCACGGGCCCTGGTCGGTGTCGCCGTGGAGCACGTCCACGTTCTCGGGATCGATCCCGAGGCGGTCCGCCGCGATCTGGGCGAAGCTCGTGTCGAGCCCCTGCCCGTGCGGGGACGTGCCGGTGTAGACGGTGGCCGACCCGGACGGGTGCACGCGCACCATGGCCGACTCCCAGAAGGCGGCCTGGAGGCCGACCCCCTGAGGGCCGACCGCGCGCGACGGCGCGAGTCCGCAGACCTCCACCCACGTGGAGAAGCCGACGCCGCGGTGGATGCCCTTCTCGCGGAGCTCGGCCTGCTCGCGCCGGAAGCCCTCGATGTCGAAGTTCTCGAGCAGCCTGTCCAGCGAGCCGTGGTAGTCGCCCGAGTCGTAGACGATCCCGAGCTTGGTCTCGAACGGGAACTCCTCCTTGGGGATGAAGTTCCTGCGCCGCAGCTCGAGCGGGTCCATGTCCAGCTCACGAGCGAGCTTGTCCATGGTCAGCTCGATCCAGTAGGTCGCCTCGGGCCGGCCGGCGCCGCGGATCGCGTCGGTGCACATCTTGTTCGTGAAGACGCCCGTGAAGTGGACGTCGATCGCGTCGAAGCGGTAGCACCCGCCCATCACCGGGAAGCCCAGCTCCGGGATGAAGGGCGTGAGCAGCTGCATGTACGCGCCGAGGTCGGCCACGATCCGGACCTTCAGCCCGGTGAGCGTGCCGTCGCGCTTCGCCCCCAGCGTCACGTACGCGATCTGGTCGCGGCCGTGGTGCGAGGTGGTCATGTGCTCGGAGCGCGACTCCGTCCACTTGACCGCGCGGCCGAGCCGGCGCGCGAGCGCCAGCACCAGCGCCTCCTCGCCGTACACCTGGAGCTTCGCGCCGAAGCCGCCGCCCACGTCGGGCGCGATCACGCGGAGCTTGTCCTCTGGCATGTCGAGCATGCCGGCGAGCAGGAGCCGGGCGATGTGCGGGATCTGCGTCGTCGAGTAGAGCGTGAGGCTCTCCGCGCGGGGCTCGCCGATCGCGGCGCGCGGCTCGATCGGGGCGCCGGAGGTGCGGTGGTTCGGAACCCGCTGCTCCACCACCACGTCGGCCGCCTCGAGCGCGGCCGCGACGTCGCCGCCGCCCACGGCCCATTCGTGCGTCTTGTTGGTGCCGAACTGCTCCCAGACGAGCGGGGCGCCGTCCTCGAGCGCGGCCTCCGGGTCCACGACCACGGGCTTCGGGTCGTACTCGACGATCACGTCCTCGGCTGCGTCGACCGCGAGATAGCGGTCGACCGCCACCACCACGGCCACCGGATCGCCGACGTGCTTGACCTCGCCGCGCTTGAGCGGCCAGTGGTCGGGCACGTTGATGTCCACGCCGGGCGGGTCCCAGGCCATCGGGAGCCCGGACGCGAAGTCCGGTGCCATGTCCTCGCCCGTGAGCACCGCCACCACGCCGGAGCGCTGCTCGGCTGCGGACTTGTCGATCGAGACGATCGCCGCGTGGGCCTCGGGTGAGCGCACGATCGCGGCGTGCAGCATCCCGGGGAGCGAGATGTCGTCCGTGTAGTTGGCCCGCCCGGAGATCATCCGGGGGTCCTCCTTGCGCCTGATCGCCTGCCCGACGTAGGGCGTCATGCGCGCACCTCGCTCTCGGCCGCGGTGAGCACCGCCTGAACGATGTTGTGGTAGCCGGTGCAGCGGCAGAGGTTCCCCTCGAGGCCGTGCCGCACCTCTTCCTCGGTGGGGTCCGGGTTGCGGTTCAGCAGGTCGGCCGCGGCCATGATCATGCCGGGCGTGCAGAAGCCGCACTGGAGGCCGTGCTTCTCGCGGAACGCGGCCTGGAGCGGATGCAGGCCGTCGGGGCCGGACATCCCCTCGATCGTTGTGACCTCCGCGCCGTCGGCCTGGACGGCCAGCACGGTGCAGCTCTTCACGGACTCGCCGTTCAGGTGCACGGTGCAGGCGCCGCAGTTGGTCGTGTCGCAGCCCACGTGCGTGCCCGTGAGGCCCAGCTCGTCACGGAGCCAGTGGACGAGGAGCAGCCGCGGGTCGACCTCGGCCTCCCGTGCCTCCCCGTTGACGCTGACGTGCACCGAAACGGCACTGCTCATGCGTTCTCCTCCCTCTCGACTGCCCTCGGCGCTGATGCTAGTCCAACGGGATATCCTCGGTTCGATGGCCGAGGGCCGGACGCGCCAACTCACTTTCGAGGGCCACCGGCTCGTGTTCGACGAGTACGGATCGGGCGACCGCGTGGTCCTGCTGCTGCCGCCCCTCCTGTTCTCGCGGCGGATCCACCGGCCGCTGGCGGAGACGCTCGCGGACCGCGGCCACCGGGTGCTCTGCCTCGACCTGCTCGGGCACGGCGACTCGGACCGCCCGCCCGAGATGACGAGCTACTCCATGCAGATCTTCGGCCGCCAGGGGATCGGTCTGCTCGACCATCTCGACGTGAAGCGCGCCGTGGTCGGCGGCCCCTCGCTCGGGGCCAACGCGTCGCTCGAGGTCGCGGCCGCCGCGCCGGATCGCGTGCGCGGGATGGTGATCCAGATGCCCGTGCTGGACAACGCGCTGCTCGGGTGCGCGATGGCCTTCACCCCGCTGCTCATGAGCCTGACGTTCGGCGCCCCGGCCACCCGGCTCCTCGGCCGCGGCGCCGCGCTGTTGCCGCGCGGCATCTCGCACCTGGGCGACTCGCTGCTCGACTGGATGAGCCAGGACCCGAAGCCGTCGGCCTCGGTGCTGCAGGGCCTGTTCTTCGGCCGCGTGGCGCCGCCCGCGGCGGAGCGCCGCAAGCTGCGCCAGCCGACGCTCGTGATCGGCCATCGCCGCGACCCGGTCCACCCGTTCAACGACTCGGACATGCTCGTGAACGAGCTTCCGAACGCGCGGCTGATCGAGGCCAACTCGATCATGGAGCTCTGGACGAGCCCCGAGCGACTGACCGGCAAGATCGTCCCGTTCATCGAGCAATGCTTCCGCGCCCGCAAGCCGAGCTCCCCCAGACGCCCGGCCGCATCGCGCTCGCGCTCGGGCCCGGCCGACCGGCGCCGGTCGGCCTAACCTCTACATTTCGCCGCCGTGTCGAGCAGACGTGAGCAGAAGGAGGCGTTGCGCCGCGAACGCGAGCAGCGCGAGAAGGAGGCGCAGGCCGCGGCCGCGCGCAAGCGCCTGGTCGGCTACGGCGGAGGCGGCCTCCTGGTCATCGCCGTCGTGCTCGTGCTCGTCTTCGCGCTCGGCGGCGGCGGGGACTCCGGCGGCAGCGTGGACCCCGACGTCCTCCCCGGCGGCGGCTCGGTCCCCGAGCAGACGGAGTTCGACCTCAAGGCGGCCGCCAAGTCCGCCGGCTGCGAGCTGAAGGACGTCAAGGCGACCGGCAACTTCGACCACACGACCGATCCCAACGAGCGCGTGAAGTACAACTCGAACCCGCCGACGTCGGGACGCCACTACGTGGTCCCGGCTGACGACGGCGCCTACACGACCTCCCCCACGGACGAGCAGCTCGTGCACGAGCTAGAGCACGGCCGCGTGATCATCTGGTTCAAGCCGAGCCTGCCCGAGGACACGCGCGCCGAGCTCAAGGCGCTCTTCGACGAGGACACGTACCAGATGGTCCTCACC
This sequence comes from Thermoleophilaceae bacterium, assembly GCA_016929195.1. Taxonomy (GTDB): domain Bacteria; phylum Actinomycetota; class Thermoleophilia; order Solirubrobacterales; family Thermoleophilaceae; genus JACVRW01. The sequence goes on along the minus strand of JAFGJG010000106.1, from coordinate 12,164 downwards.
CCCCGCCCGAACATGCCCTACCAGGTCGCGGCCAGCGCCTGGAACGGCACGCCGGAGCCCTCCGGCATGGGGCGCCTGATCACATGCGCCAGCGTCCAGCCGGAGATGTGGGACGCGCTGCGCGCGTTCCGCGACGAGCACCGCTCGAACGGCCCCGAGCCAGTCCCCTAAAGCGCAACCGGCCGCCGGACGAAGTGTTCCGGGACCGGTGAAGCGCCTCGCCACAGCCTGTCTGACGCCCCTCGCGCTGCTCGCGTGCCTGGTCGCCCCCGCGCTCGGCTCCGAGCGCTGGCAGCCCGACCCCGTCGATTTCGAGCTGGCTCCGGAGCAGGGGCTCGTGTCTGCGGCGAGCGCGGGAGGGGTCGTCTCGCGGCCGCTCCGCGCCCCGGCGCGGTTCAACCTCGTCGGACTCCGCTGGCGCGGGCGCACCGAGCCGCACGTGGCGGTCCGGGTTCGCCGCGACGGGCGACGCTGGAGCCGCTGGCAGGCGCTGGACGCGCACGCCGACCACAACCCCGATCCCCGCTCGGGCGAGCGCGCCGTCGCGGCCTCGGACCCGCTCTGGGTCGGCGAGGCCGACCAGGTGCAGTACCGGCTGAGCCGCCGCGTGCCGGCGCTCCGCCTGCACTTCGTCAACGTCGAGGGGACCGCGACCGCCCGCGAGCGCGCCGCGACAGCGCTGCGGCGCGCCGCGAACAGCGTGGCCACGTCGGTCATCAGCGCCCTGGCCGGCGGCGAGGCCCGCGCTCAGGGTGAGCGGCCGCCCGTGGTCAGCCGCGCCGCCTGGGGCGCGGACAAGTGCAGGCCGCGTTCGCGGCCCGAGTACGGGACGGTGCGCGCCGTCTACGTCCACCACACGGTCTCGCTCAACGACTACTCGCCCGAGGAGGCACCCGGCATCGTCCTCGCGATCTGCCGCTATCACCGCAACTCCAACGGCTGGAACGACATCGGCTACCAGGCGCTCGTGGACAAGTACGGCGTGCTCTACGAGGGCCGGGCGGGAGGCCTCGACAAGCCCGTGCTGGGTGCCCACGCGCAGGGCTACAACGCGCAGGCGAGCGGGATCGCCAGCATCGGCGACAACACGGCGGTGGGCCTCTCGGACACCGCGCTCGACTCGCTCGCCGGGTACATCCGCTGGAAGCTCACGATCCACGGACAGCCGCTCACCGGCTCCACGACGCTCACGAGCGCCGGGGGCGCGACGAGCCGCTACCCGGCCGGGCGGCGGGTGCGCGTTCCGCGCGTGCTCGGCCACCGCGACACGAACAGCACGGCGTGCCCGGGCTCCGCCCTCTACTACCAGCTGGACGACCTGCGGAACCGCGTGGCGACCGGCGAGCCGCTGCCGGGCGTGGCGACCTTCCTCACGGCCTCGCTCTCGGCTCCGAGCACCCGCTACGGCGGCGTCGTCACGCTGACGGGCGCGCTCACCGACGCCGCGCTCACACCGCTCGCAGGCAAGCCGGTCCGGGTTCAGGTGCTGCGCGGATCGCGCTGGCGCACCCTGGCCCAGCTGACGACCGACTCCACCGGCGCGTGGTCCACGCCGGTGCTACCGGTGCGCACCCGGCTCGTGCGGGCGACGTATGCGGGCGACCCCGTCTGGCGCCGCAGCTTCAGCCCCGAGCAACTCCTGAGGGTGAGGCCGCTCGTCAAGCTGGCGCCGGGCGCCACGACGGGCGTGCGCGGCGCGCGGGTGCGTCTCACCGGCACCGTGGCGCCGCGGAAGCGGCGCGTCTACCAGGTGCTCCAGCAGCGCATCCGCGGCTCCTACCGACAGGTCGGCGTGAAGTCCGTGCGCGTCCGTGCGGGGCGCTTCCGCAGCTCGTTCGTGCCGGCGTTCGCGGCCCGCTACCGCGTCTACGTGCTCGCCCGCGCCGACGCCGCGACGGCTGCCGCCCGCTCGCGCGTCAGGACCGTGGAGGTCACTCCCACCCCTGCTTCAGCGATTCCGAGTAGAGCCCGCGGCCGGTGAGCAGCATCCGCGCCGTGCGGAGGAGGATGCGCAGGTCGAGCCGCAGCGAGCGGTTGTCGACGTACCAGACGTCCAGCTCGATCCGCTCGGGCCACGGCAGCGACGTGCGCCCGTTCACCTGCGCCCAGCCCGTGATGCCCGGCCTGACCTCGAGCCGGCGCCGCTGGCGGTCCGTGTAGCGGTCCACCTGCTCCTGCACCGTCGGGCGCGGCCCGACGATCGCCATCTCGCCGCGCAGCACGTTCACGAGGTTCGGAAGCTCGTCGAGCGAGAAGCGGCGCAGGAGACGGCCCGCGCGCGTGATCCGCGGATCGCCCTCGAGCACGTAGATGCCCGCCCCCATCGCCTCGGCGCCCGAGACCATCGTGCGGAGCTTCCAGAGGTCGAACGGCTCGCCGTGCCGACCTACCCGGCGCTGCCGGTAGACGACCGGTCCGCGGCTCTCGAGCCGGATGGCGAGCGCCGCCACCGCGAGGATCGGCGCCGCGACCACGAGCAGGAGCGCGGCCAGCGCGACGTCGAGCGCCCGGTTCACGGCGCATTACCTTTCCGGCGGCGCATGCGGATCCTCTACCTGCATCAGTTCTTCATCACGCGGGCCGGCGTGGGCGGCACGCGCTCGTACGAGTTCGCGCGCCGGTTCGTGGAGCGCGGCCACGCGGTCCGGATGGTAACCGCGGCCTCCGGCACGTCGGAGGTGGACGGGATCGAGGTCGTGGGCGCGCGCGGCGCCTACTCCGACTACGTGAGCGCCACCGCCACCTCCTACCCGCGCCGCATGCTCGCGTTCGCGCGCTTCGCGGTCACGTCGTCGCTGCACGCGCTGCGCGGCCCGCGGCCGGACGTGGTCTACGCGACCTCGCCACCGCTCACGATCGCGCTCCCTGCGCTGCTCGCCGCCGCCCGCCACCGCGCGCCGCTCGTGTTCGAGGTGCGCGACCTGTGGCCCGAGGCGCCGATCCAGATGGGGGCGCTCCGCAATCCGCTCGCACGGCGCCTCGCGCGCCTTCTCGAGCGTGCGGTGCTGCGCCGGAGCGCTCGCGTGATCGCCTTGTCGCCCGGCATCCGCGCCGGCGTGGAGGCCGCCGGGGTGCGCGCCGAGCGGATCACGCTGGTGCCCAACGCGTCCGACCTGGAGCTGTTCTCGCCGGCGCTCGACCGTGCCGCCGCACGCGAGCGGCTGGGACTCGGAGACGGGTTCGTGTGCAGCTACTTCGGCACGCTCGGCGAGGCGAACGACCTCGGGCAGGTGGTCCGTGCCGCGCCGCTCGTAAGCGACGTGACCTTCGTGCTCCAGGGCGACGGCAAGCAGCGCGCCGCGCTGGAGCGCGAGGCGCGTGCTCTCGGCGCTGCGAACGTGGTGTTCCTGCCGCCGGCGCCGGCCAAGGAGGACGTGGCCTGGCTCGCGGCGGCGTCGGACGCCTGCCTGACGATCTTCAGGGACCTGCCCGTGCTCGCCACCAACTCGCCCAACAAGCTCTTCGACACGTTCGCGGCGGGCCGCCCGGCGATCGTCAACCAGCCGGGCTGGATGCGCGAGCTGGTGGAGGGCAACGAGGCCGGCCTGTACGCGCGGGCGGGCGACCCGGCCGATCTCGCCGACAAGGTCGCCTGGTTGCGCGACCACCCCGGCGAGGCGGTGCGCCTGGGGCGCAACGCCAGGCTGCTGGCTGAGCGCGAATTCGGGCGCGACGAGCTCGCGGGCCGGGTGCTCGCGGTGCTGGAGGAGGCGTCGGCCTGACCGAGCTCTCGTACTGCGTGGTCAACACGAACGGGCGCGAGCACCTGCTCGCGTGCCTCGACGCGATCGCGCGGACGCATCCGGCCGGCGTCGAGCACGAGGTGCTGGTCTTGGACAACGCCTCCGACGACGGCTCGGCGGAGGCCGTGAGGGAGCGCCACCCGGGCGCCCGGCTGATCGCGCTCGAGCGGCGCGAGGGCAAGGCGGCGGGCGACTCCCGCCTGCTGAAGGAGGCGCGCGGCCGGTACTGCCTCCTCCTAAACGAGGACTCGGAGCTCGAGGAGGGCGCCGCGCGGGCGCTGCTCGATGCGCTCGAGGCGGACCCCGCGGCCGCCGTGGCGGGCGCCCAGCTGCTGACCAGCGGCGGCGAACCCACGGCATGCGCCTGGCGCCTGCCCGACGCCGGCTGGGCGCTCGCGGCCGCGGTCTTCGCCCACCGCGGCTACGCGGTCCAGAGCCGCGGCGAGACGGTTCGCGCGGTGGGCTGGGTGCAGTCGAGCGCGATGCTGGTGCGGCGCGCGGCCGCCGAGGGGGTGGGCTGGCTCGATCCGGCCTTCTTCGTCTACTCGGACGAGACCGACTTCTGCCGCCGCCTTCACGACGCGGGCTGGCGGATCCTCTTCGTGCCCTCCGCCCGCGCGGTCCACCACGACCAGCTCTCCACCGACCCGGCCGCGATGGAGCGCCGCATCGTGGAGTTCCACCGCGGGCGCGACCGGTACTTCCGCAAGCACGGGATGCCGCTCACCCGGCTCGCCTGGACGGTCTGCTGGACCTGGGCCTACCTCGCCCGCGCGGCGGTCGCCCTGGCGCTGCCCGGACGCGAGCCGCGGCGCTATCTGCTGCACGCGCGGCAGCAGCTCCGCCCCGGCCGCGGCGCCGGCCTGCGCGAGGCCGCGGACGCGTACAACGCGTTGCACGCCCGCTAGCCGGGCGACTCTGCATCTACGCTGTCGGCGCCGATGGAGCACGCGGACCTCGCCCAAACTGCTGCGGTCTGCGGCGCGCTCGGCTCGGCGCTCGTCCTGCTGGCCCGGCAGCGCGTGGTGCTGCTCGGCGGCCTCGTGGCGCTCGCGCTCGCGGAGGCCGGCCTCGTGGCATCGCTCGGCACCGGGGACCTCGACAAGCTCTCCAGCGCGGCCGGGGCGGCCGCCGCGCTGTTCGGCCTCGCGGCGCTCGCGCTCGCGGCGGCGGTGCTCGCGCGGCGCCCGGCGCTCATCCCGGTGGCCGTCCTGCTCACCGCCCCGTTCCGCCCGCCGCTCGACTTCTCGAGCGCGAACCGCTTCTTCGTGTCGATCGCCGAGGACGGCCGGCTGGGGCGGCTGCTGCCGCTGTACTTCGTGCTGGCGGCGTCGGGGCTGGCGCTCGGCTGGCGCGCTCTGCGCGGCGCCGAGGTGCGGGAGATCCCGCGAGCGCTGGCGCTGCCCGCCGCCGCGTTCCTCGCCTTCGCCTTCCTCTCGATGCTCTGGGCGGACGACCTCGAGGCCGGGGCGAACATGCTCACCTTCTTCACGCTCCCGTTCGCGGCGCTGCTCGCGGTCGTCGCCCGGGCCGAGTTCCCCGACTGGTCGCCGCGCGTGCTGGCCATCTGCGCGATCGCGCTCGCCTCGGCGTTCGCGGCCGTCGGGGTCTGGCAGGCGATCACGCACGAGCTGTTCTTCTACGCGCCGAACCTCGCGATCTCGAACGCGAACACCGACTTCTTCCGGGTCACGTCGCTGTTCGGCGACCCGAGCCTCTACGGACGTCACGTGGTGCTCGGCATCGGCATCGTGCTGACGCTCCTCGCCACCGGACGCGGGCGCGACCCGCTCCTGCTCGCGGCGCTGGCGCTCATGTGGGCCGGGCTCTTCTTCTCGTACTCGCAGTCGAGCATGGCCGCGCTGCTCCTGGTGACGCTGGCGCTCGCCTTCGCGACGGGGGATCGCGTCGTCCGGCGCGCCGTCGGCCTCCTGGCGCTCGGCGCCGCGCTGACGGCGATCGGGTTCGGGGCGGTGAAGGTGATCGGCGGGGAGTCGATCAACCGCGTCACGAGCGACCGCACGGAGCGCGTGGAGGACGCGCTCCGGGTGATCCGCGACGATCCGGTCCAGGGCGTGGGCATCGGCGGGCAGCCGCGTGCCAGCCGGCTGGCCGCGAACAGCGACCGCCCGACCGCGAACTACGTGTCGCACACGACGCCGCTCACCGTCACCGCCGAGCTCGGCGTCATCGGCCTCGCCCTCTACGCATGGCTGCTCGTGGGCGGCGCGCGCCTGATCGTGGACGTCTGGCGCCGGCACCGGCCGCTCGGGCTGGCGCTGGGCGCGTCCCTGCTGGCCCTGTTCGTGCACGCGCTCTTCTACAGCGGCTTCCTCGAGGACCCGCTCACGTGGCTCGTGCTCGCTGTGGCGGCCGGCTGGCTCATGCGCCCGCTGCCGGCCGAGCTGGCACGGGCGGAGCGGGTCCGCGCGCGGGCGGCGACGCGATGAGCCGGGAGCGGATCGGGCGGCTGGAGGCACTCGCCCTCGTGGTCGTGCTGATGGCGCTCGTGACGATCACGCTCCCCGAGCTGGGCTCGGACCCGTGGCGCTTCCGCCCCGGCACGGTCGACGCGTCCGGACCGCTGGCCCCGCTGGTGCGCGCGGCGGGCGAGGAGTGGGACGTGGGGATCGCCCGCTCCGCCGCGTTCGCCGCGGCGCTGCTCTGCGGTGCGGCCGCGATGACGCTGCTGCGGGACCGCACCTGGCCGCGCTGGGCGGGGATCGCGCTCGTGCTGAGCGTCGGCGTGCTCCTGGCGGCGCCCTCCACGCTGCTCCAGCTGGGGCTGCGGGACTCCACGGCGCCGTGGTTCTTCACCAACGACTCGACCTACCAGATCGAGCAGAGCGGCGACCTCCTGCTCGACGGCGAGAACCCGTACGGGCACGACTACCGCGAGTCCGGGCTCGAGCGCTTCTACACGCGCGACGGCAGCGTCTCGGAACGGGTGCGCGAGCGCGAGGTCGCCCTGCGCCACTTCGCGTACTTCCCGGGCGCGCCGCTCTCGGCGGCGGCCTGGCGCGTGCTGCCGGAGCCCTTCGACGACTACCGCCTGCTCGTGATGCTGTGCACGCTCGCCGCCCTGGCCGCCGCTCTCGCCTTCCGCGCCCCGCTCGGCTGGCGGCTCGCCGTCGGCGCGCTGCTCGTATGCAACCCGGTGGCGGTGCGGAGCGCCTGGTTCGGCCAGAACGATCCGGTGAGCCTCGTCCTGCTGGTGCTCGCCTTCGCGCTCGTCACGCGCGCCCGCTTCGGCTGGGCGGCCGCCAGCCTGGCCGGCGCCGTCCTGTTGAAGCAGTTCGCGCTCGTGGCGCTGCCGTTCATCGCGCTCATGGCCGTCAGGTCCGGCGCGAGCCGCGCGCAGCTGAAGCGGGCAGGGCTCGTGTTCGGCGGCATCGTGCTGGTGGCGGCGCTGCCGTTCCTGATCGCCGACCCGCGGGCGTTCTACGACGACACCGTCAAGTACGGAGCAGGCACGTACCGGATCGTGGGATACGGCATGTCGGCCATCCTCATCCGCCTCGGCGTGCTCGACGACCGCTACGGGGGCTACCCGTTCGGGCTGATCGCGCTGCTCACCTGGGTGCCGCTGACCGTCTGGCTGCTCTACGCGCAGCGGCGCGCGCGCGACCTCTGGGTGGGCGCGGCCGGCTTCGCCATCTCGATCCTGTGGCTGATGTTCATCGGCCGGACCTTCAACAACTACTACCTGCTGTGGCCGCTCACCGGCGCGGCTATCGCGACTCTGATCGCTGCCGGGGCGCCCGGAACGCGAACTGCTGCGCCCGACCGGTGATGTAGACGCGGTCCTCGTCCGCCACGACCGGGTTCGCGTACTTGCCGCCCGGGAACTTCCAGACCTGGCGGCCGTTCCGCGCGCGTACGACCCAGGTGCCGTCCGGCCCCTGCTTGACCGCCCGCTGGGCCTCCGAGCCGCAGCTCGAGCAGGTCGCGTAGTACACGAGCCCCGACATCACCGTCGGGGCGGAGTGAACGGCGGCCGGCGTCTCGATCTGCCACTTGGTGTCCCCGGTGGCGGCGTCGAGTGAGTAGAGCTTGCCGTCGTAGGTGCCGACGAACACGCGCCGGTTCCAGACCGCCGCGGCGCCGTAGATGTAGGAGCCGAGCGGGCGCGCCCAGAGCAGCTTGCCGCTCTTGGCGCCGAACACGTACATGGTGCCGTCGGTGTTGCCGATGTACACGCGTCCGTAGGCGACCGTCGGCGTCGCGTAGAAGAACTCGCGCGTGCCGGTGAAGCTCGAGGCCGACTGCGCGCTCCAGCGCAGCTTCCCGGTCCGCGCGTTCAGCGCATAGAGCGTGCCGCCGTCGGAGGCGATGTAGATCGTGCGTCCCCAGTAGGCCGCCGAGGTGTTCACCTCGTCGTCCGTCTCGAACTGCCAGATCTTGCGGCCCGTCTTCGCGTTCAGGGCGTAGACGTGGTGGTCCCACGAGCCGACGTACAGGCGCCCGCCCCTGAGCAGCGGGGACGACTCGATCGGGGCCGACTTGAAGCGCCAGCGCTCGCGGCCCGTCTTCGCGTCCCAGGCCACGACGAAGCCGTCGGCTCCCGCCTGCCCCTGCGAGCAGACCACCGGGTGCATCCAGGACTGGTAGACGAGCCCGTCCCCGACCGTGGGGGACGAGGCGGAGCAGCGGCCGAGGCTCTTCCTCCACGAGACCTTTCCGGTTTTGGAGTTCAGGGCGAAGAAGAGGCCCTTCTGCTGCGCCAGGTAGACGTGCCCGTATCCCACGGCCGGCGGGAACTCGAGCGTGTCGTGGGCATCGATCGACCAGACGCGCCGGTAGGGCGGCCGGTGGTCGTACGGCGAGACGTGGCTGCGCTCGGCGTCGTAGCCGTAGGTCGGCCAGGGGCGCGGGTTCTCCTTCTTCGGGGGCGGCTCGGGAGCCGGCTCCGCGTCCGTCACGAACTCCTCCGTGGCGGATCCGCGCTTCTCGATGGGCTCGTTCTCGTTGCGGACGTACACGAACGCCGCGGCTCCGAGGCAGGCCACGGCGATCGCGACGCCGACCAGCAGGCGGCGGCGACTGAACATCGGGCGGAAGGATGGCAGAGGGCTCAGCCGCGACCGGAGAGCAGCGCCCAGATGCGGCGTGTGACCCGCGGGACCTCGATGCTGAGGCGCGACTCCTCGAGCTCGCGCGACCACTGCGCGGTCCCCGTCCTGATCACCATCCCGTCCTCGAGGCCGTAGGCGACGAACGCGGGCTGCTCGAGGTCGCGCCCGGCCGAGGACCGGAGCGTCGCGCCCGGCGGCAGCCGCGTGGAGCGCTCGAACAACGTGAACTCGCCGATCAGCGGGCTCAGCCCCTCGAACAGGCCGAGGTCGTCCTGGAACACCTCGAGCGGCGCGGCTCCGGTGCGCTGCGCCGCGGTGCGCTCGCCGAACACGTCCGCCGGCCTCCGCCGCCCGGCCGGCCCCAGCCGCTCGCCGCTCAGCCCCACGAAGCGGCGGAACGCGTCCGCGCCGAAGCTCCCCACGCGGCCGCCGCCGCGCGCGTAGGAGCGCAGCCGGCGACCCAGCTCGGGGGTGAGCCAGAGCTCGCTGCCGCCGAAGGCCACGCCCGGCGCGTTGCCGAGCGCCGGGCCCTCGCGGCGGGCGAGCGAGAGGTCGGTGGTCAGGTCGTAGTCGAGCCCCGCCGCGTCGAGGAAGCGCAGGAGCGGCGCCGTCTCGGCGTGGAAGCGCGGCGGCAGGCCCCCCGCCCAGGGCCGGTCGAGCGTGACCCGGGGTGACCGCGGAAGGGTGTCCGCGAAGCCGTCGTGGTCGCCGTCGACCGGGTTGAGTCCCTGCCACGTGAGCACCGGCAGCACCATCAGCGGGCGGGCGCGATCCGCCGCGCCGGGAGTCTGCGGCAGCCCCGCCACGGCAAGCGGCCAGACGGCCCGCCTGTCGCCCGCCCGCACCCGGACGAGGTAGACGCCGGTGCGCGTGCGCCGCGGCACGCGCACCCGGAGGAGCCCGCCGATGCGCTCGCCGCTCACGATCGCGCGCGTCTGGCCGTAGCGGGACAGCACGAAGTCGAACGAGCGGTCGAACGGCCCGACCCGCAGCCGCGCGACGGCGCCGGCGGGCACGACCTCCAGCGGGCCGGTGAGCGTAAACGGCCGCACCGAGACGCCCGTGCCCGGCCGCGCCACCCGCGCCGCCGGGATCGGCGCCGGCGCCTCCGTGGGGTTGCCCGCGCGGTCGCGAACCTGCACCGTGAACGCATAGTCGCCCGGCGGGGCGAGGCGGCCCTCGCGCAGGCGCCCGTCCCAGACGGCCTCGCCGCTCTCGTTGCCGCGGAAGCGGAGGACGAGCCGCGGCGGCCCCTCGCCGGTGCGGAAGATCCGGAACACGGGCGCCTCGTTGCGCGGGCCGCGATAGCGGATCCGAACCTCGGGCCGCTGGCCGGGCTCCCCCGGCGCGATCACGCTCGGCGTGGCCGAGGTCAGCTCGGCGCGCGGGGGCCGGGTGTCCAGGTTGATCTCCTTCGCCGAGTCGATCACGCGGCCCTCGTCACGCCGCACGACGCGCATGCGATAGAGGCCGTCGGGCAGCCGCCTGCCGTCGTCGTCGCGGCCGTCCCAGCGGAAGCGGTGCTTTGCGTCGCCCGCCAGCTCGCGGTCGGTGAACATCCGGCGCACCTCGTTGCCCTCCATGTCCATGACCGAGAAGGTCACGCGCGCCGGCTCCGAGAGGTCGAAGCCGATCCGGGTGGTGTCGCGCGTGCCGTCCTCGTTCGGCGAGAAGTTGATCGGCTTGGCCGCGAAGCGGATCACGAGCGGGAACTCGCTCTTCAGCTGCTGCGTGACGAGGAAGGCGGCGATCGTCGCCACCACGAGCAGCGCGAACACCACCCGCACCAGGGGCCGGGTCATGGCCGGGGAAAGCTATTGCAGCGACGTGGCGGAAGCAGGCGGCTCGGCCGCCTGCGCACCGATGACATCCCCAGGCCACGACAATGCGTGATCGTGCGCGTGCAGCTGATCGACCCGGCCGGGGACGTCGCCCCGTACGACCACGCCCTGGCGGCGGCGCTCGCCTCCCGAGGCGCCGAGGTCGAGCTGATCACCTCGCGCTTCGTTCACGGGCCCGCGGCGGAGCCGGAGGGCTACAGCGTCGACCCGCTCTTCCATCGGCTGGCCACGCGCTACGCCGCGGCGGCACCGCGGCGCAGGCGGGCCCTGCGGCTGGCGGAGCACGTGCCGGACATGCTGCGGCTGCGCGCCCGCGCCGCGGACATACGGCATTTCCAGTGGCTCCCGGTGCCGGCGCTCGACGCTTGGCTCCTGCCGCCCGGCCGCCCGCGCCTGCTCACGCTCCACAACGTGCTCCGCGCCGAGCGGCTCGAGCGTCGCGTGCTCGACCGGATGGACGCGCTCGTGGTTCACACCAGGGCGGGCGCCGAGGCGCTGGTCAGCGCCCACGGCGTGCCCGCCGCGCGTGTGCGCACGATCCCGCACGGCGCCTTCGAGCACCTGACGAGGCAGCCCGACGAGGCGCCGCTCCCTGGCGAGCTGCGCGCCGTCGAGGGCCCGGTCGTGCTGTGCTTCGGCGTCGTGCGCCCGTACAAGGGAGTCGACGTGCTGCTGGAGGCCTTTCACGGCGTGGATGCCGAGCTCTGGATCGTCGGGCGCCCGCTCGGCGAGTCGATGGAGCGGCTGCGGCGGCTCGCGCCGCCCGGCGTGCGCTTCGTCTCCCGCTACGTGAGCGACCGCGAGCTGCCCGCCTTCTTCCGGCGCGCCGACCTGCTGGTGCTCCCGCACCGGCGCGTGGACGTCTCGGGAGTCCTGTTCGCCGGGCTGGCGTTCGGCAAGGCGATGGTGCTCTCGGACGTGGGCGGCTTCCGCGACGTGGCGGCCGAGCACGGCGCCGGCCGGCTCGTGCCGCCGGAGGACCCCGAGGCGCTCGGCGCCGCGATCCGCGAGCTGCTCGCCGACCCCTCTGCGCGCGCGGAGCTGGGGCGCCGCGCCCGGGCCGCCGCCGAGGGCCCCTACTCCTGGGATCGCATCGCGGTGCAGACGCTCGAGCTCTACGAGGAGCTGGCCGCGTGAGGGTCGTCTTCATGGCCAAGAGCAAGCGCTCGGCCGCCCGCGCGCTCGCCTGGCTCGTGGAGCGGGGCTGCGAGGTGCCGGCCGTGGTGGCCTCCGAGCCGGACGAGTGGACGCTCGACGAGCAGCGCGTGGACCTCGTGGCGCGCGAGCACGGCCTGGCGCTCCTGTCCGAGCCGGAGCTCTACGAGGCCGCGGGCGACCTCGGCGAGGTGGACCTCGTCGTCTCCTTTCTGTTCTGGAACCGCATCCGCGAGCCGCTGATCTCGCTCGGCCGGATCGGCTGCATCAACCTCCATCCGGCGCCCCTCCCGGACCTCCGCGGTGTGGGCGGCTACAACGTGGCCCTGCTCGAAGGCCGAGACGAGTGG
>JAFGJG010000105.1 GCA_016929195.1 Thermoleophilaceae bacterium | reverse complement strand
TCGCCGCTCGAGCGGCGCCAGCGCCTCGATCACCTCCCGGAGCGTCGCGTGCGCCGGCACGGGCGGCAGACTACCTACGGCTTCAGGAGGATCTTGAAGGCGTTGTCTTCCTTCTTCTGGAAGATCTCATAGGCGCGCGGAGCCTCGTCGAGAGGCAGGTGGTGCGTCGCGAACTCGTCCACGCCGAGCGGGTCGTCGTCGCCCGACAGGAGCGGCAGGATGTCGTCGATCCAGCGGCGGACGTTCGCCTGCCCCATGCGCAGGTTGAGCTGCTTGTCGAAGATCTGCAGCATCGGCAGCGGATCCATGGCGCCGCCGTAGACGCCCGAGAGCGAGATCGTCCCGCCGCGCCGGCAGGACTCGATCGCGGCATAGACGACGGACAGCGGATCGATGGCGGCCGTCTCGATCAGCTTCTGTGCGACCGCATCGGGAAGCAGGCCCACGACCTTCTGGGCGAGCTTCGCGCCCGGTGCGCCGTGCGCCTCCATCCCGACGGCGTCGATCACGCTGTCGGGACCGCGCCCGTCCGTGAGCTCACGGATCGCCTCCGCCACGTCGTCGACCTCGTTCACGTCGAGGACCTCTACCCCGTGCGCGCGGGCGCGCGCGATGCGCTCGGGCACCAGGTCGAGCCCGATCACCCTGCCCGCGCCACGGTGCTGGGCCACCCGCGTGCACATCTCGCCGATCGGCCCCAGCCCGAACACCGCGACGCTGCCGCCGTCCGGGACGTTCGCGTACTCGACCGCCTGCCATGCGGTGGGAAGCACGTCCGAGAGGTAGACGAAGCGGTCGTCCGGCGGCCCCTCGGGCACCTTGATCGGCCCGTAGTGGGCCTGCGGGACGCGCAGGAGCTCCGCCTGCCCGCCCGGCACCTGGCCGTAGAGCTTCGTGTAGCCGAGCAGCGACGCCCCGGTTCCCTGGTCACGGTTCTGCGTGGTCTCGCACTGCGACTGAAGTCCGTGGTCGCACATGAAGCAGTGCCCGCACGAGATGTTGAAGGGCACCACCACGCGGTCGCCCGGGGCTATGTGCTCGACCTCCGCGCCGACCTCCTCCACGACGCCCATCGGCTCGTGGCCGAGCACGTCGCCCGGGTCGATGAACGGGCCGAGCACCTCGTACAGATGCAGGTCGGACCCGCAGATGCCGGTCGACGTGATGCGGACGATCGCGTCGGTCGGCTCCTCGATCCTCGGGTCGGGCACCTCGGTCACCCGGACGTCCCTCTTTCCCTGCCATGTGACAGCTTTCATGGGCCCCCGGCTACCCGCGGCCCGATCTGGGAAACGACCTCGATTGAGCCGCGTCCTGGCCGGGTAACGGCCGCGCTTCATGGCAAATGCGCACACGTCACTCTGGGCGGCCACGGCCACCCGCCGCGAGCGCCCCCCGCTCACGGCCCCCACCGGCGCCGATGCGCTCGTCGTCGGCGCCGGGATCACGGGCCTCGTCGCGGCCCTGCTGCTCCAGCGACAGGGGCTCGACGTCGTGGTCATCGACCAGGACCGGGTCGGCAACGGCGTGACCGGCTACACGACCGGGAAGCTGAGCTCGCTCCACCAGGTCGCGTACTCGGAGCTCACGGACAGCTTCGGCGCCGACGGCGCGCGCACCTTCGCCGAGGCGAACGAGGCGGGGCTCGCCCGGCTGGCGGGCCTGGTCGACGAGCTCGGGATCGAGTGCGACTTCCGCCGGCGTCCCAACTTCACCTACGCGGCGGCCCCGGACGACCTGGGCACCGTGCAGGAGGAGGCCGACGCCGCGCGCGCGGCAGGGCTCGACGCCGAGGTCGTCCTCGACGTGCCGCTCCCCTTCCCCACGGCCGGCGCGGTCGTCGTCCCGAACCAGGCCGAGTTTCACCCGGTCCGCTTCACGGCCGCCCTCGCGGACGCGCTCGAGCAGGGCGGGGCAAGGATCTTCGAGCGCACCAGAGCCGTGAGGGCGGAGGACGGAGACCCGTGCGTGGTGCGCACCACGGGGGGCGAGGTCACGGCCAGGCACGTGGTGCTCGCGACCCACTTCCCGTTCCCCGACCGGGGCCTCTACTTCGCCCGCGTGCATGCCGAGCGCTCCTACTGCGTGGCCGCCCCGCTGGAGGGCGAGGCCCCCGCGGGCATGTTCATCAGCGCCTCCTCGCCCACCCGCTCGATCCGCTTCCACCCCGAGGCGGGGCGGGAGCTGCTGATCGTGGGCGGCGAGGGCCATCCGGTCGGCCGCGGCGGGCCGGAGTCTCCGCGGTACGAGACGCTCGAGCGCTATGCGCGCGAGCACTTCGCCGTCGGCGAGATCACCCATCGCTGGTCGGCCCAGGACAACTACTCGGCCGACGGCGCCCCGCTCGTCGGGCCGCTCACCCCGCGCTCGCGTCACACGTGGGTGGCGACCGGGTTCCGCAAGTGGGGTCTCGCGATGGGAGCGGCCGCCGCCGAGCTGATCGCCGACGCGATCGCCGGCAGGGACAACCCGTGGCGCGATTTCTTCGACTCGAACCGGCTCACGCCGAGGGCCTCGGCCGAGTCGCTGCTCACGCACAACGCGGCGGCCGGCCTCCACTTCCTCGCCGACCGC
>JAFGJG010000104.1 GCA_016929195.1 Thermoleophilaceae bacterium | reverse complement strand
GTGTCGCACCTGTACCGGTCGGGGGCCTCCCTCTACTTCACCTTCCTGGCCCGCCAGGAGCCCGGCGACCTCCTCGGGCAGTGGCGCGCCGCGAAGTCGGCCGCCTGCGACGCGATCGTGGCCAACGGGGGAACGATCACGCACCACCATGCCGTCGGGCGCGACCACGCGCCCTGGCTGCCGGCCGAGGTCGGCACGCTCGGGATCGAGCTGCTGCGCTCCGCCAAGCAGGCGCTCGACCCCGCGGGGATCATGAACCCCGGCAAGCTGCTGCCCGGCTGAGCGTCAGCCGGACGGCGGGCTCAGCACGACCTGGCCGAGCCGCGTGACCTTCTTGCCCTTGACCTGGCCGATTCGCGGCATGGCGCCGCGGAGGATCGACTGGCCGGAGTGGCCCGCGTCGCCGCCCAGCGGCTCACGCGACAGATCGAAGTAGCGGTAGCTCTCGAAGCCCTTCGGCAGCACGCCGATGGCGGCCAGGTTGCCCTTGTCGTCGGTCACCTGGGCACCGAGCGACTTGGCCTTGCCCTGGTCGTCGTAGAGCCAGAACTGGTAGGCGAACTTGCGCGTGCTGGGCTCGAGCCCCGTGGCCTGGACCTGTACCGCGCGCTGGTCGCCCTGGCCGAGGATCACGGCGGCGCCGGCCGGGTTGCCGGTGCCCACCGCCGCGGTGTCGGCGCCCCCACCCGCGCTGCCGCCGCCATCGTCGTCGTCGCCGGTCAGGACCCCGATCGGCCAGAGCAGCACGGCCACGAGGACGACCAGCGCCAGCGCGCCGCCCGCGGCGAACAGGCGCCTGCGCTTCGTCACGTCGACCCCGGCGAGCCGGGGGGAGCCGGAGCCCTCCTCGGCGCGGCGAGCGCGCCCGGCGCGCTCCCCCTCCGGGATGGCGGGCATCGAGCCGTTGTCGTAGAGCTGCTCCAGGGAGTCCATGAGCGAGCGGGCCCACGTGCGGGCGGCCTCGGAGCGGCGCAGGTGCCCGCGCGTGGCCGTGGCCTCCGGGCCGCTCTGCTGGCCGAGCACGTAGTCGGCCAGCTGTCCGCGCCAGTCCTCCTCGACGCCGCGGGCACTCAGCGGCGCCAGCTCCACGAGCGCGTCCCTCGCGAGCTCGCGCACCCGCGCCTCCGGCATGTCGAGCATGTCGGAGAGCTGCTCGTAGTCCTTGCCGCGCCGGAGCACCAGCTCCACGACGGCACGCTGCTCCTCGGAGAGCTGGTCGAAAGTTGCCACGAGCGGGGAATTGTAGGCTGCGCGCGATGAGCGAACCGGAGCTTGCGAACAGCGTCATCGCCGAGGGGACCATGGACCAGGTGCTCGGCTTCGAGATTCTCGAGGCGGGGGCGGAGCGAGCGACCGGGCGATTCCCCGTCGAGCACCGCGTCTGCCAGCCGTTCGGGCTGGTGCACGGGGGCGCCTACGCGGCGCTGGCCGAGACGCTCGCGTCGGCGGCCACCTACGCCGCCGTGGCGGCCGACGGAGCGCTGGCGATGGGCCAGTCGAACAGCACGACGTTCCTCCGCCCCGTCACGGCGGGCACCGTCCACGCCGACGCCACGCCGCGCCACCGCGGGCGCACCAGCTGGGTCTGGGACGTGGACTTTACGAACGACGACGGCAAGCTGTGCGCGACGTCGCGGGTGACGATCGCCGTCAGGCCGGCCGGCTGAGCGCGACGACGCTGCGGTAGCCGTTCGTGATCGGCAGGCGCCGGTCGCGGCCGAAGGCCCGCGTCGAGATCTTGATCCCGGGCGGGGCCTGGCGGCGCTTGTACTCGGCGCGGTCGACCATCGCCAGCACGCGCTCGACGTCCTCGGCCGGGAGCCCGCGCGCGACCAGCTCGGCCGCGTCCAGGTCCTCCTCGACGTAGCCCTCGAGGATCGCGTCCAGCACGTCGTAGGGCGGTAGCGAGTCCTCGTCCAGCTGCTCGTGGCGCAGCTCTGCGGACGGCGGCCTGGCGAGCACCGACGCCGGCACGAGCTCGCGGTCCTCGACGGAGCTCCGCCAGCGCACGAGCCGGTAGACGAGCCCCTTGTAGACGTCCTTCACGACGGCGAAGCCGCCCGCCATGTCGCCGTAGAGCGTCGCGTACCCGACCGAGAGCTCCGACTTGTTGCCGGTCGCGAGCACGAGCCAGCCGAACTTGTTCGACAGCGCCATGACGACGTTCCCGCGGATGCGCGCCTGGAGGTTCTCCTCGGCCACGCCCTCCTCGGTTCCCGCGAACGGCTCGGCGAGGACCGACTCGTAGCTCTCCATGGCCGCCTCGATCGGCAGCTCGTGGAAGCCGGTGCCCAGGTTCCGTGCGATCGCGCGCGCGTCCGCCCGGGTGCCGTCGCTCGAGTAGGGGGAGGGCATCGAAACGCAGGTCACCCGCTCCGGGCCGAGCGCGTCCACCGCGATCAGCGCGACGAGCGCGGAGTCGATCCCGCCGGAGAGGCCCAGCACCACATGCTCGAAGCCGTTCTTCTCGACGTAGTCGCGCAGCCCGGTGCTGAGCGCGGCGTAGACCTCCTCCTCCTCGGAACCGAGGACCCTGGCCACGTCCCCGTCGACGCGGTCGCCGACAGCTGCCGCCACCTCGAGGGCCGGGCCGTGGGCGACTGCGAGCCCCGGCTCGCCGCGTCCGCGCCGGACGTTCGCCCTGTGGCGCGTGTCGCGCAGGCGCGAGGCCACCACCTCGCGCGGGTCGATCGTGCAGAAGGAGAGGGACTCCTCGAACTGCGGGCCGCGCGCCAGCACCGCCCCGGCGGCGCTGACGGCGACGCTGTGGCCGTCGAACACGAGCTCGTCCTGGCCGCCGACCGTGTTCACGAACACCACCGCGGCCTGGTAGTCCACGGCGCGCTGCACGAGCATCCGCTCGCGCCGCATGCCGTAGCCGCGCCGGTAGGGCGATGCCGAGAGGTTGACGAGCACCTGCGCGCCCGCCAGCGCCTCGCTCATCGCGGGGGGGCCGGGCTCCCAGATGTCCTCGCAGACGGACACGCCGATCCGGACGCCGTTCAGGTCGAAGGTGAGCGCCTCGGTCCCCGACTGGAAGTAGCGCTGCTCGTCGAAGACGCCGTAGTTGGGCAGGTAGTTCTTGCGGTACACGGCGGTCACGCGACCGTCCGCGAGCACCGCGGCCGCGTTGAACACGTCGTCGCCCCGCTCCGGGAAGCCGACCACGGCGACGATGCCCTCCGCAGCGGCCGCCAGCTCGTCCAGGGCAACCGCCGCCGCGTCCAGGAAGCTCGTCTTCAGGAGCAGGTCCTCGGGCGGGTAGCCGGTCAGGGCGAGCTCGGGGAACACGACCAGCTCGGCGTCGCCCTCGCGGGCGCGCGTCACCTGGTCGGTGATCTTGGCGGCGTTGCCCTCGATGTCGCCGACCTTGGCGTTCATCTGGGCGAGCGCCACTCGCAGCAGCTCGCTCATGGCATCGATTATCGCGGGTCCGGCGCGCGACAGCCGAGCGTCAGGTCCAGATGACGGGCGCCTTGCAGGCGGTGCTCGAAGTGCCACCACTCGCGCCAGTAGCCGCTGAAGCCGTGCCGCTCCATGGCCCGCTTCAGCTCAAGGCGGTTGCGGAGCGCGCGCCCGGAGGCGGAGTAGGTGTGCGCGCGCGGGCCGAGGTGGTCGTAGCCGGTGCCCATCCGCAGGCGGCGTCCGTCGCGGAGTCGCACGAGCGTGAGATCCACCGCGCTGCCGGTGTTGTGGCGGCTCCGCCTGGCTATGTAGGTCCCGACCAGCTCGGACCGCCCGCTCTCCTCGGCCCAGCGGACGAGCGCGCGCGACGCCCGGGCGGGCCGGTAGGCGTCGCGCACGAGGAGGCCGTGACCGTGCCGGCGGAGCTCGCGCTGAACCGCGGCCAGGTCGCGGGCGGCACGCCGGAGGAGGTAGGCCCAGGGGCGGCAGTAGCCGGGCAGCCGCGCTCCGGTGAGGTTGCCGGCTCCACCGTAGGCGAGGTCCACCCGGATTCCGGGCGCCGCCCGGCGCACGTCGGCCAGCCCCGCGCGCCGCAGCGCCGGCCGCCCGGCGGACGCACGCGCGCCGCGCGGGCGGAAGATCCGCTCCGCCACGCCGCGCAGGGTCGCGGTGCCGTACTCGTGGCTCGGGTTCCCGTCAGTGAGGACGGCCATGGCGAAGCGGGTGCGTCCGTGCTCGAAGAGCGCCGCCTCGTGCACCAGGCTGCCGCTGGGAGTGCCGCGCCACCCGCCCTTGAGGAAGGTGCGGAAGCCGGCGCGGCGCGCGAACCGCGAGAAGCCCCAGCGCTGGGCCGGCACGATCGACGAGAGCAGCCGCCTAGCGTAGGCGCGGTTGCGGCGCGGGACGATCCGGTCGATCCGCCGGAACAGGCGCGCCTGGTCGATCGCCGTGATGGTCGCGGAGGCCCAGTAGCCGTGGGTCGCGAAGTGGCGCATGTGGGCGCGCCGCGCGACTCGCAGCAGCCCGGAGTCGCCGACGCGTGCGTAGACCGCGTCGGCCCGGTCGTTGTCCGACATCTCGATCATCGGCTCGAGCAGGGCGCGCTCGGCGCCGTCCGGAGCACGCCCGCCGATCGCCCGCAGGTAGGCCACGAGCATCATCGCCTTGGTCACGCTGGCGGACACGTAGGGCCGCCGCGGCGCCCACCCGTAGGCACGCCCGCGCGAATCGAACAGCGCGAACGACTCCACCCCGGCACGCTTCGCCAGGTAGCGCCGCGCGGCGGCCACGCTCCCGCGCGGCGGGAACGCCGGCTCCCGGGCGGCCGGCCGCGAGGCCGCCACCGCGGCAGGCGGCACGTCCGGCTGACGCACGTCGCCGACGGCGCCCGGGAGCAGGACGACCGCGGCGAGCCCCGCGACCGCCCCGCGCAGGTGGGACGCCGCCGGGCGCATCGCGAAATCGTCGCACGCGCCCCAGTCGGTACGGCGGTTTCCCGCCGCCCGGCTCAGCCGCCGTCTTCGCCGACCGCGATCACGCGCGCCCGGGTGCAGCGGGCGAGCTCGCGCGGGTCCACGGCGAACAGGCTGTGGGGGTCGCCGGCGGCGGCCCAGACGCACTCGTGCTCCAGGAGGTCCTGGTCGAGGATCACCGGCAGGTCGTGCCCGAACGGGGGCACGCCGCCGATGGCGAAGCCGGTGGCCGCGCGCACCTCGTCGGCGGCGGCCTGCCGGACCTCCGCGACGTCGAGGGCGTCGGCGAGCTTCTCCGCGTCGATGCGGTGGCGGCCTGACGCGACGCAGACCACGGGATCGCCGTCGGCCACGAACACGATCGACTTGGCGATCTCCGACTCCTGGCAGCCCACGGCCAGCGCGGCGTCGCTAACCGTGCGCGTGGACTGCTCGAGGCGCTGTACGCGGACCTCGATCCCGAGCGAGCGGGCACTCTCGGCGAGCCTGTCCCTCATACCTCCACGCGGGCCGACTCGCCCGTGAGCCGCACGCCCGCGACGTCGGCGAGCTCGGCGAGCGACGCCCGAACGTCGTCGGCCAGCTCGTCGATGTCCCAGATCATGTCGTAGTCGCCGACGAGGCCGAAGTTGATCTTGCCGTCGTACGACAGCAGCGCGATGCCGAGCGCCTGCCCGGCCGCCAGCGGCACCATCGGGAACGGGTCGAGCATCCGCCGTCCCGCGAGGTAGAGCGGGAACTGCGGCCCGGGCACGTTGGTGACGACGACGTTGAAGAAGCGCTGCCGCGACATCAGGCGCGCGGCCTGGTCCATGATCGTCGGCGGTGCGAAACCGGACAGGTCGGTGAGCACCTGCGCGCCCACGGCCTGGCCGCCCGACTTCAGGTCGCTCAGCTCCTGGCGCACGAGGTCGAGCCGCGCCATCGGCTCCTGGCACCAGACGGGCAGAGGAGCCATCATCGCCGCCACGCGGTTTCCGAGCGCGCCGCGCTCCACGTCCGAGCGCACGCTCACGGGGATCATCGCCTTCAGCTCGACGCCGTCGGTCCGGTGGCCGCGGCGGCGCATGTGACGCCCGAGCGCACCGGCCACCGTCGCGAGCACCACGTCGTTGACGGTGCCGCCCAGCGAGTCCTTGATCGACTTGATGTCACGCAGCTCGGCGCGGACCCAGGTGAAGCGCCGGTGCGGCCCGATCGTGCCGTTGTACGGCGACGACGGGGCGGGGTTGAGGCCGGCCCAGGCCATCGCTCCGACGCCCACGGCGGCGGTCTTCACGCCATCGAGCACGCGGCGCGGGCCGCGGAACACGGCACGGACGGTCCGTGCCACCTCGGCGGGCACGGTGGCGCGCTCGAGCAGCGCCTCACCGAGCAGCTGCGCGCTCGACGGCAGCGGCCGCGGCAGCCAGCGGTCGCCGGTCGCGGTGGGGGCGGCGGGCTCCGGCGAGGTGTCGAACAACACCGAGACGATGTCCATGCCCGAGACGCCGTCCACGAGCGCGTGGTGCGTCTTCGCGAGCAGGGCGAAGCGGTCGCCCTCGAGGCCCTCCACGAGCCAGATCTCCCAGAGCGGCTTGTCGCGGTCTAGCTGCTGCGAGAAGACGCGCCCCGCCAGCTCCATCAGCTGCTCCTCGGAGCCCGGAAGCGGGAGGGCGGTGACGCGGACGTGGTAGCGCAGGTTGAGATGCGGGTCGTCCACCCAGCGCGGCCTGCCCTGGGCGAGCGGGACGAAGGCGAGCCGCTGCCGGTAGCGCGGCACTAGCCCCAGGCGTCGCTCGATCCCCTCGAGCAGCTCGTCATAGGGGGGAGGGGGGCCCTCGAACAGCATGACCGAGGCCACGTGCATGTGAGCGGACGAGTTCTCGATGTGCAGGAAGGATGCGTCCTGCGCGCTCAAACGGTCGCCGATCACGGCTCCCTCCCGGGGTCAGGGGCGGACTCAGCACGGTACCGCGTGCTGGGCGGCGCCGCCCCCGAACCGTGATGAGGATCACACAAACGTCCACCCCGACGCCTAGGGTGCGAACGGTTGTTCGATCGGCCTGGCCGAGCCGGTGCCCCTCCTGGGGCTCCGGGCGGGGGAACCAGGGCCGGGCCTCAGACGTCCGGCAGGGGCGAATGGAGCGGTGATCCGCTCTTAGGGCGACGTACTGCGCCCGAGCCCGTCAGCTAACCCCGCAGGCGAGCGCCGGGAAGGGAACCCAGACCAAGTGATTACGCGTGCCCGCGCACGCGCCGCCCGACTGCGTCCCGCAGTCCTGAGCGCATGCGCGGCAATGACACTGCTCGGTGCCGTCACGGCGGCCCAGGCACAGGCTCCGGCCGCCGGCCCGTCGCTGGCGTCGCTGGGCAACAAGACCAAGCTCCGATTCGGAAGCCCGCTGCGGTTGAGCGGGAAGGTGGCGCCCGGCGCGACCGTCCGGATCGAGTTCGCCCCGAAGGGCGGTGACTGGCGCAGCGTCGGCGAGAAGCTGGCCCAGTCGGGCTCCTACAGCTTCCGGCTGCGG
This sequence comes from Thermoleophilaceae bacterium, assembly GCA_016929195.1. GTDB lineage: Bacteria > Actinomycetota > Thermoleophilia > Solirubrobacterales > Thermoleophilaceae > JACVRW01. Next base: position 19,087 of record JAFGJG010000104.1, on the reverse strand, counting down.
CCGGTCCGTTCCGGCGCCTTCCGCGCCGTGACCGACAGCGGCGTGTCCAGCACCCGCGCGGTCTCGGTGGTGGCCAGGCTCGCCGGGCGTGCCAGCAGGCACGTGCGCACCGGCACCCCGGTGCGCGTGCGCGGCCGGCTCCAGCCCGGTTACGCCGGCCGCAGGGTCCGGCTGCAGCTCGCCACCGGGCACGGCTGGCGCACCGTCGACCGCACCCGCACGGGCCGCGGCGGCCGCTACCGCGCCGTCTGGAGGGCCGGCGGGTCGGGCCGCTACCGGCTCCGCATGAAGTTCGCGGGCGACCGGAGCAACTCGGCCGTCAGCCGCACGTTCCAAGGCCGCGTGTACGTGTACCGGCCGAGCTTCGCCAGCTGGTACGGGCCCGGCCTCTACGGCAACGGCACCGCCTGCGGCGGCACGCTCGGCGCTGGCACGCTCGGCGTGGCCCACCGGTCGCTGCCGTGCGGCACCAAGGTGACGATCCGGTACGGCGGCCGCTCGGTGACCGTCCCGGTCATCGACCGCGGGCCGTTCGTCGGCGGCCGCGAGTGGGACCTGACGGGCGCCACGAAGACCCGGCTCGGCTTCGGCAGCACCGGCACCGTCTGGGTGGCGCACTAGGGACGGCATCGCTGCGCACCCGGCCGAGCCGGGCGCCTGCGCAGCTCAGAAGGACAGGCTGAGCTGGTCGTCGGGAGCGGCGGGCGCGTCCCGCCGCTCCTCGTCCAGCCCGGCCACCCGCACCCCGAGCAGCCTCACTGGCCTGGCCGGGTCGAGCCGCCGGAGCAGGGCGAGCGCGACCGGCCAGACCGCGCCCATCTCCGCCGCGGCGCGCTCGACGGTCTGCGCCCGCGTGACCGTCCGGAAGTCGTCGAATCGGACCTTGATGCCGATCGTTCGACCGGAGCGGCCCTGCTCGACCAGCGTGGAGCAGAGCTCGGTCGTCAGGCGCTCCAGCACCGGCTCCATCTCGTCCAGGCCGCGCAGGTCGCGGTCGAAGGTCGTCTCGCGCGATTCCGACTTCGCGACCCGCGCCAGCTCCAGCTCGCGCTGGTCCTCGAAGCGCGCCAGCGCCGCGAGGTGCGGGCCGAGGCGCGGGCCGAACCAGGCCGTCAGGACCTCGTCCGGCTGGGCTCCGAGCGCGGCCAGGGTCGAGATCCCGTGGCTCTCGAGCCGCGCCACGGTCTTCGGGCCGATCCCGGGGATCAGGCCGGGGGAGGAGGAGGAGAAGCGCTCGCGCGCGCCGGCTGCGCTCAGCTCGAGGAAGCCGTCGGGCTTGTCGGCATCCGAGGCGACCTTCGCGACGAGCTTGTTGGGGCCGATCCCGATGGAGCAGCAGAGCCCGGTGGCCTCCTGCACGGCCGACTTGACCCTGCGCGCCGCCGCTCGGTGGCGGTCTAGGCCCGTGAGGTCCATGTAGGCCTCGTCGAGGCCGACGACCTCGAGCCGCTCCACATGACTGCGCAGGACCGCCATGACCTCGCGCGACCGTGCGCGGTAGTGCTCGAAGTCGGGCGTCACGAAGATCGCCTGCGGGCAGAGTCGCCGGGCGCGCTCGGCCGGGGTCGCGGAGAAGACGCCGAACTTCCTGGCCTCGTAGCTCGCCGTCGTGACGACCGCGCGCGGGCCGCCGCCCGCCACGACGACGGGCTTTCCGCGCAGCTCGGGCCGGCGCTGGAGCTCCACGCTGACGTAGAACGCGTCCATGTCCGCGTGCGCGTAGACGTGAGGCCAGGCGCCCATCGGGCGAGCGTACCCCCGTGTCTCGACGGCACCGGGCCTCAGATCGCGGGGCGGCTGAGAAGGGCGTGGTGGGGGACGCCCGTGCTGCCCGTGAAGATCCGCCGGGCGGCGGCGACGGCGAGCGACCTAGGGCTCCGCCTGACGGCCCTGTGCGCCGGCCCGAAGTCCTCGCCGTAGAGCTCCCCGCCCGCGATCACGTCGAAGCCGGCCGCCTCGAGCATGCTCCGGTGGGCGGCGGCGTTCGGCACCGCCCACTGAAGCAGGTGGTTCGTCCCGTCGAACGCCAGCACCGCGCGCCGGCGGTGACGGAGCGAGAGGCCGAGGTCGACCTGCTCGCAGGACATGAACTCGCCCCGGCAGACCGACCGGATCGCGGCGAGCGCGCGGAGCGGGTCGCGCAGGTGGAGCAGGAGGCTGCCGCAGGTGACGACGTCGAACTCGCCGACCGCCTCCGGCGAGAGCTCGTAGACGCTCGAGAAGCGCCGCTCGACCCGCGACCCGAGGAGCTCGGCGGCGATCTGAAACCCCCTGCCCTTCTCCTCGCCGGCCGCCTCGCGCAGGAACTCGGCGCCCTGCGCGCGCAGGCGCGGCGGCCAGTCCCAGAGCTCGTGGTCGGCGATGTCGGTGGCGACCACCTCGGCGGCGCCCCGGCGCTCGAGCTCGAACGCGAGCATCCCGTCGTAGGTGCCGACGTCGAGGCAGCGCTTGCCCTCGACGTCGGGCCAGGGCAGGCCCGCGATGATCCCCCGGAGGTCGAACCAGCCGGGCGTGACTACGCCCGGGGCGACCTCCATCGTGTGGTACCAGAGCTTGTTCGAGGCGACCGCCTGCCTGGCGGCCGCGGTGTCGGCGGCGCTCAAAGGCGGGCGACCTTACACAGTCGCGCGCGTCGGCTGGCGGTCCGGCGTCCTGACCCTCGAGCTCGCCCTGCCACGATCCTTGCCGGGCCGGCTAGCCGGTCTTGCTCCCGGCGAACAGAAAGACGTAGACGCTGGTGTCCGTTCCAGGGTCGTGATCGCTGTGCATCGCCACGACCGCCCGTCCGGTGGTCCGTTCGACGAGGCCCGAGAGCTCGGCCCGGTGGATCGCCTTCACGGTGCGGCGAACCTCCTTGACGAGGGATTCCTCGCCATGGGCGGCCAGGGTTCGCTCCACCCGCGTCTGGACGTCGCCGAGAATGACCGTGGCGTGGTCGCCGTCGATGTAGGTCTTCGACCTCGTCGGGCCGCGCCCGAACTTCTCGGCATACCAGCCGACGATCGCGTTCGAGAGCGCGAGAGCGGGTTGCGGGCGGGCAGGCGCGTCTCCCATACGGGCGGCCACCCTAGCCGGGCACAGGACAGGGCCGATCGGAAGTGGGACAAGGCGCCCGGGCTCGTCCCGGGAATGTCCGACTTCGGTGTGCGGGCATGCGGAACGCGGGCCCACGAACTGCCCAGCAAGAGCCTGCCGCGTTCCCGCATCCCTGGGCGCCCGGCCGGGCGAACCTAATGCCCTGGTGGCCGACGCTTGGGCTGGTCTACGGCGCGGCCGAGATGGCCTCGACCAGGTCGCCGACCTTTTCCTCGTCGACCTGCCTGGCGAGGTCGGCCTGGCTCACGATGCCCACGAGGTCGTGGCCGTCGATCACCGGGAGGCGGCGAACCTTGTGCTCGGTCATCGTCCGGAGTGCCTCGTCGACCGAGTCGTCCGCCCCGATGGTGACCGGCTTGCCCTCGCCGAGCTCGCCGGCGGTGGTGCTCGACGGGTCCTTGCCCCGGGCGAGCACCTTCACGACGATGTCGCGGTCGGTGAGCATCCCCTTGAGGCGGTTGTCCTCGCCGCAGATCGGCATCGCGCCCACGTCGAGCTCCGCGAGCCGCTTGGCGGCGTCGAGGACCGTGTCGTTCTCTCCGACGCACTGTGCGTCCTGGGTCATCACTTCCTTGGCGGTCTTGGCCATCTCTACCTCCATTCGTTGGTGCTGGACGCCATACCCGGAGGTCGCCGGTGAAACCCAGGCTGTCCTTCGACCGGCGCACCACGGCCGAGCCCGCATTAGCGTTTACATGTGCGACTCGCGCCGCTCGCAGGGGTGGTGGCCCTGCTCGTGCTCGCCGCTCCCTCCGCCGCCTCGGGGGCGGTTCCGCGCGGCTTCGTCGGGGTCATGGGGGATGGGCCCCTCTTCTCTCAGGAGGTGGATCTCGACCGCGAGGTCGGCCTCATGGCGACGTCGGGCGTGGAGTCGCTGCGGGTGGCCTTCTACTGGGCGACGGCCCAGCCGCGCCGTGACTCGCCGGTGTCGTTCACCGAGACGGACCGCGTGGTTGAGGCCGCCGCCAGGAGGCGGATCCAGGTCCTGCCGGTGGTGCTCTGGGCGCCGCCGTGGGCGCGAGTGAACCCGGGGGAGACCTGGTCTCCGCCGGCGCCCGCCGCCTACGGGCGCTACGCGGCCTACGTGGCGGAGCTGGTCGCCCGCTACCGGAAGGGCGGGAGCTTCTGGCGCGAGCGGCCCGCGCTCAGGCCGGTTCCCATCCGCTCGTGGCAGGTGTGGAACGAGCCCAACGGCCCGCGCTTCTGGACGATCCAGCCCGGGCTCGCGCAGTACGCCGCGCTGCTGCGCGTGACGCGGATCGCGATCAAACGCGCCGATCCGGGGGCGCAGGTCGTGCTGGCAGGGCTGACGGACCTGTCGTGGCGGGCGCTCCGGTCGCTCTACGAGCTCGGCGTCAGGCGCGACGCCGACGTGGTCGCCCTCAACCCGTTCACGGCGCTGCCGCGAAACCTCCTGAAGCTCGTAAGACGGGCGCGCGCCGTGATGGACGGACACGGCGACGCGGCGAAGCCGCTGCTCATCACCGAGCTGTCGTGGCCGTCGGCGAAGGACCGCGTGGACGACCCGTTCGGCTACGAGGTGACCGAGCGGGGGCAAGCGAAGCGGCTGGGACAGGCGCTGCGGATGCTCGCCCGCAAGCGCCGGAGCTTCGGGATCCGGCAGGTCTTCTGGTACACGTGGCTGAGCTACGACCGCGACCCGCTCTACAGCTTCGACTGGGCGGGGGTGAGGCGCTTCGAGGGCACCACCATCGCGACGAAGCCCGCGTACTGGGCGCTGCGCCGCACCGCCCGGGCGCTCGCGGGCTGCGGGGCGCGCCCGCTGCCGCAGCGCTGCCGCCGCTAGGGGCGGACGAGCGAGTGCAGCTCGAGCACCTCGGCGTCCTGGGCGACCCGCTGCTCGCCCGCCACTTCGAGGAGCGTCGGACAGCCGCGGATCGCCAGGAACCGGTCGTGGTGCTCGCGCGACTCCCAGATGTCGATCACCCGCAGCTCGCCCGTGTCCGTGACGGCCGCGGTGTGCATGATCAGGCCCTCGGGCAGCTCGTCGTGGTACCGGAGCCGGTCCACGACCTCGTCGTACTCATCGGGGCCCACGTTGGTCGTGTAGGACAGGACGATCGGCACGGGAACCGGACTCTACGTGGGCTGATGGATCGGCCGCACAAGGACCTCGTTCACGTCCACGTGCGCGGGCTGCGTGAGCGCGAACATCACCGCGCGAGCGATGTCGTCCGGCTCGAGCGCGTTTGACACCGGGTTGTCGAAGAAGGGGGTGTCGACCATCCCCGGCTCGATGAGCGTGACCTTGATGTCGGTCTCGGCGACCTCCTGGCGGAGCGCCTCGCCCATCGCGGTAACGGCCCACTTGGTGGCGGAGTAGAGGGAGCCGGCCAGCACGCGCCGGCCCGCGACCGAGCTGGTGAGCAGCATGTGGCCCGCGTTCTGCTCGCGGAAGTGCCCGAGCGCGGCGCGAATCGACAGCGCGGCGCCGAGGACGTTGGTGTCGATCATCGCCTGCCAGTGCTCGACGGTCTCCTCGAGAAAGCCGCGCCTGGCGCCGAAGCCGGCGTTCGCGAAGAACACGTCCATGCGGCCGAAGCGCTCGAGCGTGGCGGCCACGAGCTGCTGCTGGTCGTCCCAGCTCGTCACGTCGCAGCGGACCGCCAGCGCGCCGTCGCCGAGCTCCCCGGCGAGGCCCTCGAGCCTGTCCTCCGACCGCGCGGCCAGCACGACGCGATGGCCGAACTCCACGGCGCGACGGGCGGTCGCGGCACCGATGCCGCTGCTCGCTCCGGTGATCACCATCACTGGGTCGTCTGCCACGGGGCGGGTTTCTAGCAGTCGCCGCAGGTAGCCTGGGCGCACCGTGGACGCGACCGAGGCACGCTTCCCGCGCGTTCGTGCGTCAAACGGGCACTACGAGAGCTTCTACCTGAAGGCCTGCCACCCGGACGAGCCGCTCGGGGTGTGGATCCGCTACACGGTCCACAAGAAGCCCGGTGAGGAGCCGGCGGCGGCGGTGTGGTTCACCTTCTTCGAGCGCGGCAAGGGCCCCGTGGCCGCCAAGGAGTCCGGTGTCGTGCCCGCGGCCGGGGACGGAGCGTGGATCAGAGCGGGGGACGCCTCCGGCATGGCCGACGGACGGGCGTTCGGCTGGGCGGGCAACGCCTGGTGGGAGCTGACCTTCGAGTCGGACGAGGAGCCGCTCTTCCACCTGCCGAGCGACTGGATGTACCGCGCGCCGCTGCCCAAGACCAAGCTCTGCAGCCCGCTCCCGGACGCCCGCTTCGGCGGCCGCATCGGGCTGGGGGACCGGCAGATCTCCCTCGACGGCTGGCGCGGGATGGTGGGGCACAACTGGGGCGCCGAGCACGCCGAGCGCTGGATCTGGCTGCACTGGACCACCGCGGACGGCGAGTGGCTCGATGTGGCCGTCGGCCGCGTGATCATCGGCGGGATGACCACTCCGTGGGTCGCGAACGGCGCCGTGAGCCTGGAGGGCGAGCGCCACGCCATCGGCGGCCGGCGCGGCTCGGACATCCGCGAGGCGCCGGGCGCCTGCGAGTTCCACCTGGCCGGGCGCGGGATCACCGTCTCGGGCGAGGTGCGGGCGCCGCTCGAGGACACCGTGGGCTGGGTCTACGCGGACCCCGGGGGCGGCGAGCACCACTCGCTCAACTGCTCGATCGCGGACATGCTCGTCCGCATCGAGCCGAAGGAGCGGCCGCACCGGGCCTTCGAGATCCGCGGCTCGGTGGCGTACGAGCTCGGGGTGCGCGAGCACGACCACGGCGTCGAGATGCAGCCGTTCCCCGATCCCTAGGGAGCGAGCAGGCGGGTCTCCCAGCCGTCTCCGGCCTGGACGTACTCGAGCCGATGGTGGAGTCGGGCGGGCCCGTGCTCCCAGAACTCGTAGCGGTCGGGCACCAGCCGGAAGCCGCCCCAATCCTCTGAGACCGGCAGGTCTCCCTCCGGATGGGCCTCGCGGAGCTCGCTGACGCGCTCCTCGAGCCACTCGCGGCTCTCGACCGGCTCGCTCTGCGGCGAGGCGAGCGCGCTCAGCTGGCTGTCGCGCGAGCGACTGCGCGCGTAGCGCACGACCTCGTCCCGCGCGACGGGCTCCACGGCGCCCTCGATGCGGATCTGGCGGCCCAGGGGCTGCCAGAACACCAGGAGCGCCGCGCGCGGGTTCTCCGCCAGCTCGCGGGCCTTGCGGCTCCCGAGGTTCGTGAAGAACGCGAACCCGCGCTCGTCCGCCTGCTTGAGCAGCACCATCCGCAGCGAAGGAGCGCCGCCCCGAGCGGCCGTGGCCAGCGCGATCGCCTCCGGCTGGGGCACGGATCCGCTCTGCGCCTCGGCGAACCAGGCGTGGAAGCGCTCCAGCGGGCTTTCTTCCGTTCGGGTTTCCATAACCTCCGTTATCGAGCGTTGAGATTGCAGGGGCTTGCAGGTGGTTCCAGCCGCCTCCCCGGCGGGCATACTTCCCCGAACCATGAGCATCCCACCCGAGCAGCCCCAAGAGAACCCGCCCGCACCCGACAGTGCCGCGGACATGATCCGCCAGGCGGAGTTCCCGCTCGCGGTGCGCGGCTACGACCGGCACGCCGTGGACGACTTCCTAGCCCAGCTGAGCGCCCTCGTGGACGAGCTCGAGGGACGCCAGCTGCGGGAGCGCGTCGTCCAGCGCGCCCTCGACGAGGTCGGCGAGCAGACCGCCGGGATCCTTCAGCGCGCGAACGAGACGGCCGACGAGCTGGCCGCGCGCTCACGCGCGCAGGCCGAGGGGCGCCTTCAGCGCGCAGAGCGCGAGGCGGAGCTTCTGAAGGCGGAGTCCGACAAGTACGCGGAGCAGGTCGCCGTGGACACGCGCAAGCTCTGGGCGGAGCGCGAGCAGCTGCTCGAGGAGGTCCGCCGGCTCGCCGACGAGGTCCTGGCCACGGCGGAGGACGCCGTCGAGCGGTTCAAGGCCCCCGAGGCCGTCGCAACCGAGCTCGCCCGTCAGGAGGCCGCTGAGGGCTCCGTCACGGCCGGACGGCCGGACGAGCAGCAGACGGAGCCGATCGACGCGGACGCAGCCCGGGCCGGCTAGAGCGGAAGCTTCCCGCGGGCCTCGCGGCCCTTGGACGCGCTCTTGTTCGTCGCCTTCCGCGAGCTCCCGAACATCTTGGAGAACAGCCGCCCGACCGGGCCGGGCGCCCTGCCGCCCGCCCGCTGGCCGGCCCCGAGCGTGCGGTCCACGCCACGCTGCGGGTGCCGCGAGAGCCTCGGCACCAGGAATCCGAGGATGAGAAGCACCACGCACACCGCCACGATCACGCCGATTGTCATGCGGCCCTCCTACCCCTGCCGCACAGGTCCCGAAACCGCTGAGTAGGCTCTTTCGCCGTGGCCAAGCAGAAGCAGGTCAGGATGCAGATGCAGGTGGGCGCGCTCGCCGCGATCCCGCAGCTCGAGCAGCGCACGGACGAACAGCTCCAGTCCGAGTCGAAGCACCGGGTCGCGGCAAAGGCGATCCTCGGCGCCCGCGCCGCCGAGCGCTACGACGTGAAGGCGTCACGCGCCTACTTCAACGAGGCGCTCGCCGGCTGCCACCCGCAGGAGCGCCCGGCGCTCCGGCAGATGATGAAGGCTTCCCTTGCGCTGGCCGAGCGCCGGCCCGACGACCTCAAGGAGGCGATGGAGAAGCTCGGCCAGGAGGCCCCCTCCTCGCGACAGCTCTTCCTGCTGCGGATCATGGGGATCGTCGCCCCGCCGGCCAGCGCCGGCATCGTGGCGCGGATCCGCGGGATCGTGCTGCTCGTCGTCGCGGTGGTGGTGCTGCTCGCCCTCGCGTACGGGATCGTGGAGCTGGTCGCGCTGCCCTTCGGCGGCATCGGCACCGGCAGCGGCGTGTTCTTCGGCTTCCTGCTGCTCGCGATCGTGATCGGCGTCCTCGTCTTCCTCGGACGCCGAAGGCAGGCGCGGGCGCGCGCCGCCCGCGGGCTCGGGTAGCTGGTCAGTTCAGCGCCGCGGCCAGGCGCCGCCGGAACTCGCTCGCCAGCTCGTCCTGAGCGCCGAGCTCGGTGAAGATCGAGACCATCATGCGGCGCACGTCGTCGCGCTTCTCCGCGTCCGCGAGGGCGCGCTCCAGCAGCTCGAGCGCGGCGCGGTGGTCGCCGCGGTCCCAGGCCTCGTAGGCCTCGCGGAGATCCTCGTCGCCGGCGCGCCGCGCCCTGGCGGCCAGCCCGTCCGCGATGAAGTCACCGGTGGTCTCGCCCAGCACCTCGAGGGCCTCCTCCGTGTCCCCCCGCGCGATCAGCATCCGCGCGAGGGCGCTGCGCGCGGACTCGTGGCGCGGATCGGCGGCGAGCGCCCGGCGCAGCGAGTCCTCGTCGCCGGCCGAAGCCAGCTCGTCGGCCTCCGAGGGCACCAGCGAGTCGAAGAACCGCTCGACCTCGGCCGGCGGGACCGCCCCCGTGAACTCGGCGGCCACCGCGCCGTCGCGGAACGCCTTGACCGCGGGGATCCCCTGGATCCGGAAGGCGGCGGCCAGGCGCTGGTTCGCGTCCGTGTCGACCTTGGCGAGCTCGACCTTCCCGGCGCGCGCCGCGGCGGCACGCTCGAGGACCGGCGTCAGCTGCTTGCACGGGCCGCACCAGTCGGCCCAGAAGTCCACGACCACCGGCACCTCGTGCGAGCGCGCGAGCACCCGCGACTCGAAGTCCGCCTCCCCGACGTCGTAGATCGCGGCCTCAGCCGCCACTGACCGTGGCCTTCTCGATCACGACCGCCTTGGTCGGTGTGCCGGCGCCGCCGCTCGCCGGGTCGCCCAGCTGCCCGATCTCGTCGACCACGTCCTGGCCCTTCACGACCTTGCCGAGCACGGCGTAGTCCGGCGGAAGCCCCGCGTCGGGGCCCGTCACGATGTAGAACTGGCTGCCCGACGTGCCGGGCGGCTCCTGCTCGGTCTTCGCCATCGCGACCACGCCCTTCACGTACTGCGTGTCGGCGGGCGGCTGGTCCCTGACGCTGTAGCCGGGGCCACCGGTCCCGCTGGCGGTCGGATCCCCGCCCTGGATAACGAAGCCGGGCACGATGCGGTGGAAGATCGTCTTGTCGTAGAAGCCGTTGCGGGCCAGCGCCACCACCGAAGCGGCCGTCTTCGGAGCGGTCTTCTGGTCGATGCGGATCTCGATGGACCCGCAGCTCGTGTCCAGGGTCAGGACGTAGCGGCCGTTCGGGTCGAGGTCCTCGGCGGGCTTCGACTGGCCGCCGTCCTCGCGCGGCGCGGGCTGCTTCACGTCCGGGCAGCCCCCCGACGCGCGCTCGGCGCCCGTGTCCGCCGCCTTCTGCTGCGCGGCCGAATCGCCCGAGTCGTCATCGCCGCAGGCGGCGAGGGCGAGCACGGGAAGGCACAGGAGCGGCAGGACCCGTCGGCGCATCGGCCGTAGGCTAGCGACGTGCCACTCACCCCCCTCGCCGCGAGATACGACCAGTTCATCCTCGATCTCGACGGCTGCGTCTGGGTCGGTCACGAGCCCACGCCCGGGGTCCAGGAGGCCCTTCAGCAGCTGCGCGAGGCGGAGAAGCGGGTGGCGTTCGCGACCAACGACCCGCGGGCCGCGACCGAGGACTACGTGGCCCGCCTGTGGGGCATCGGCGTGCAGGCCTCCCTCCGCGACGTCGTGACCGTGGGCGGCGCCCTCCAGCACCGGCTCGCCGATACGCGCCAAGGACGCACGGCATTCGTGATCGGCACTCCGGCACTGAAGAAGCACGTTGCGGACGCCGGTCTCAGGGTCCTGAACGGCACCGACCTGGCCTCGCGGGCCGAGGTGGTGATCGTGGCCGGCACGGAGGACTTCGTCTACGAGGACCTGCGCAACGCGGGGCTGGCCGTTCGCCGCGGCGCCGACTTCGTGGCCACGGGACGCGATCCGACGTATCCCCAGCCGGATGGCTTCTGGCCGGGCACGGGAGCGATCCTCGCCGCGGTCGAGACCGTGAGCGAGCGCAAGGCCGAGATCGTGGGCAAGCCCCACCCCCAGCTGCTGCTGACCGCGCTCGACAGGCTCGGCGAGGGCCGCACCCTGGTCGTCGGCGACCGCGCCGACGCCGACCTCGCCGCCGCCGCCGGCGCGGGCCTGGACGCGGCCCTCGTGAAGACGGGCGGGCAGGACGAGGCAGACGCCGAGGCGGCCGACCCGGCGCCGGTGGCCGTGGCCGAGACGCTCGCGGCGCTCATCGTTCGCTGAGGCGGCGCTCCACCTCCCCCGGGTCCACGCCCACCAGCTCGCAGGCAGCGGCGTCCACGCCCAGCCCGGCTGCCGCTGCGGCGGCGAGCGCTCCGGCGGGATCCGCGCCGCGCGCGTCATGGAGGTGCGCTGCGCAGACCGCCACCGGCAGCCCGGTGCGGTGGTCGCCGTGGATCGCCACCGCCCCCCTCCCCCGCAGCTCGCGCCGGAGGAGCGCCAGCACGTCGTCGAGAGTCGCGCCCGGCTCGTGCCGCCACGCAAGCCCGGCGGCCTCGTACGCCTCCAGGTTGTGGCGCGTGCGCATCAGCGAGATCACCAGGCGCACGCCGCGTTCCTTCAGGTACTCGATCTCCGCCGCCCGGCGCTCCGGCCGGTGGCTCCTCCCCCCTCCTCCGGGGCGCTCGAGCGCGCACAGCTTGCGCGGCCGCGCCCACCAGATCCTCCTCGGCTTCACCATCGCTCCTCCCTGTCGCGTTCTCAGGAGAAGCCGGTCGCGGCCGGACCTCGCCCCGGTAGGATCCCGCCGCATGTGCCGCGTTTTCGGCTGCGTCGCCGCCGAGCCCGTCTCGATACGGCACGAGCTGCTCGAGGCGGAGAACCCGATGGTCCGCCAGTCCGAGGACCACGACTCGGGCTGGGGCATGGCCGTCTACCGCCGGACCGACGGAGCCGACCCGCAGCTCGTCCGGTTCCCGCAGGCGGCCTTCCAGGACGACGGCTTCCTCGAGGCCACCGAGGCGCGCGGCCGCATCTTCAACGTCCACGTGCGCCGCGCCACCATGGGCGGGCTGTCGCCGGAGAACACGCACCCGTTCGTGCTCGGCAACTACTCGTACTGCCACAACGGCACGATCATGCGCTATCCGAGGCTGGTCGAGCCGGGCGTGCCGCCGGCGGCCGGCCACACGGACTCGGAGCACTTCTTCAACTTCCTCATGCGGGCCTACGACCCGGGCGACCCGGTGGCGTCGCTGCGCCGCGCCGTGGTCACGACGATCGAGCGCTCGCCGTTCTCGGGCCTCAACTTCCTCTTCTCGGACGGCGAGCGCCTGTACGCGTACAAGCTCGGCATCTTCGAGCTGCACTGGCGTGCCGAGCCCGGACGGCTGCTGGTGGCGTCGGAGCGGGTGACCGACCGCGAGTGGCACGCCGTCCAGCAGGACGTGCTGCTCGTGCTCGACCCCGACGACGTGGAGGAGCCGCACGCCGAGCGGCTCGCCGGCGACGACGTCGTCGCGAAGGCGGACATCCAGAAGCTCGAGATGGGCGCCCACCTGCGCGGCGCCGAGCGCGGCGCGATGGCGGCCGAGCGAGCGGCACAGGTCGCGGCCGCGGCCGCCGAGTGAGCCGGCGCTTCGCGCTGCTCGTCAATCCGGCCTCGGCCGGGGGGCGGGCGCTCAAGGCGCTGCCCGAGGTGATCCAGACGCTCGACGGCCTCGGGGCGCGGCACCGCACCGTGACCACGCGCAGCGCGGAGCACGCGGGCGACGAGGCGCGGCGGGCCTCCGAGCAGGGCGAGACGGTCGCGGCGCTCAGCGGGGACGGGCTGCTCCGCCCGCTGGCGGGCGCGCTCAGGGGCCGCGAGACCGCGCTCGCGCTGATCCCGTGCGGCCGCGGGAACGACCTGGCACGCGTCCTCGGGATCCCGCGCGACGTCCGCGAGGCGGCCGAGACCGCGGTCACGGGCCGTGAGCGCCTGATTGACGTGGCGAGCGTGGACGGCACGCCGTTCCTCGGGATCGCGAGCTTCGGGTTCGACACCGACGCGAACCGAATCGCCAACGAGGCCAAGTGGGTGAAGGGCGACGCCGTCTACGCGTACGCGGCGCTGCGGGCGCTGATCGCGTGGCACCCCGCCCACTTCACCGTCACGGTCGACGGCGAGCGCCGGGAGCTCAGCGGCTACTCGGTGGCGGTCGGGAACTCGGGCGCCTACGGCGGGGGAATGCACCTGCTCCCCCACGCGCTGCTGGACGACGGCGAGCTCGACATCCTGATGTCCGAGGACACGTCGAAGCTCACGTTCCTGCGCAGCCTGCCCAAGGTCTTCAAGGGGACGCACCTGGACTCGCCGTATGCCCACGTGATGCGCGGGCGGCGCATCGAGCTGCGGTCGGACCGGCCGTTCGTGATCTATGCCGACGGCGACCCGATCGCGGCAACCCCCGCGACCGTGACCGTCGAGCCGCGCTGCCTGCGGATCGTCGTGCCGCCGGCGACGACCTGATGCACGGTCCCGCGAGGACGCTCGCACGGCTGGTCCGGGCCGTGAGCCGGAAGCTCGGCCGCAGCGGCGGCACGACGGCTCCGGGACGCCTCCTCCTGCGCATCTCGCCCGGGGCGCTCCGGCGCATGGGGGGCGAGCTCGACGACGGGTCGGTCCTCGTCTCCGCCACCAACGGCAAGACGACCACCGCCGCGATGGTCGCCGCCACGCTGGAGGGCGCCGGCCGCTCGGTCGTCCACAACCGCGCCGGGTCGAACATGGCCTGGGGCGTGGCCACCGCGCTGCTCGACGCGGGCCGCGAGCCGGGCCAGATCGGGCTGTTCGAGGTCGACGAGGCCTGGCTGCCGTCGGTCGCGAAGGAGCTGCGCCCGCGCCTGCTCCTGCTCGCCAACCTGTTCCGGGACCAGCTCGACCGCTACGGCGAGCTCGAGTCCCTCGCCGACAGGTGGGCCGAGCTGGCGTCCGGGCCCGGCGCCCCGCCGGAGCTCGTCCTGAACGCCGACGACCCGCTGGTGGCGGACCTCGGCCGGGACCGCGACGGCGTGACCTACTTCGGGCTCGAGGACGACTCCCAGGCCCTGCCCGAGCTCCAGCACGCGGCCGACTCGAAGCACTGCCGCAACTGCGGCGCGGCCTACCACTACGACGCCGTCTATCTCGGCCACATGGGCCGCTACCGCTGCCCCAGCTGCGGGCGCGAGCGCCCCCGGCCCGACGTGGCGGCCACGCGTGTCCGGCTGCGGGGGATGTCGGGCTCCGACGTCGACCTGCGCACGCCCGAGGGAGACCTGTCGCTGCGGCTGCCGGCGCCCGGCCTCTACAACGTCTACAACGCGATCGCCGCGACGGCGACCGCCCTCCGCCTGGGCGTGCCGCCCGACACCGTCCGCGCGGCGCTCGAGGGGTTCGGCGGGGCGTTCGGGCGCGTGGAGACGATCCCCGTCGGCGAGCGCGAGCTGTCGATCCTGCTCATCAAGAACCCCGCCGGCGCCAACGAGGTGCTGCGCACCATCACGCTGGAGGACGGGGCGCTCGACCTCTGGGTCGCCCTGAACGACAGGATCGCCGACGGCCGCGACGTGTCCTGGATCTGGGACGCCGACTTCGAGCTGCTGCGCGGCCGCGTCCGCCGGGTCACCTGCTCGGGCACGCGCGCCGAAGAGATGGCCGTCCGGCTGAAGTACGCCGCCCTGGGCGCGCAGATCGAGGTGGACCGCGACCTCGGCGGCTCGCTCGACGCCGCCCTGGCGGCCACCCCGGGCACGCGCCTGTTCGCGCTGCCCACCTACACGGCGCTGCTCGACCTGCGCGACCTGCTCTCTCGCCGCGGGCTCGCGGCGAGGTGGTCGGCATGAGCGACCGCGCCGTCATCTGGCACGACATCGAGAACGGCTCGTACACGGCCGACATCGGCCTCTGGCGCGAGCTCGCCGAGAGGGCCGGGGGGCCGATCCTCGATCTCGGGGCCGGGACCGGGCGGGTGGCGCGCGCCCTCCACGCCGACGGGCACACGGTGCACGCCCTCGACTCCGATGCCGGCCTCCTCGCCGCGCTCAGCGAGCGCGCCCCAGCCATCCCGGTGCACGCGGCCGACGCGCGGCGGTTCGAGCTCGAGGAGCGCTTCGCCCTCGTGATCGCGCCGATGCAGCTCGTCCAGATCATCGGCGGCTCCCCGGGACGGGCCGCGCTGCTCGAGCGGGTGCGGGTTCACCTGGCGGCCGGGGGGAAGTTCGCCGCCGCCCTCGCCGACCCGTTCGAGGCGGTGGCCGAGGAGGACCGCTCCCCGCCCTACCCAGACATGCTCGAGAGCGACGGCTGGGTCTTCTCGAGCCAGCCGGTGTGGGTCGGCGAGGAGGCCGGCCAGGTGATCGTGGAGCGGCGCCGGCAGGCCGTGTCTCCCGCGGGGTCGCTCGACGAGGAGCTGGCTCCGTTTGCCCTCGACCTCGTCAGCGCCGACACGCTCGAGGCGGAGGCCGCGGCGGCCGGGCTCGAGCCGGTGAGCCGCCACGCCGTCCCCGAGACCGCGGACCACATCGGAAGCACGGTGATCGTGTGCCGGCGCTGAGGGTCTGCGCGCTCTACCCCGAGCTGATGAACATCTACGCGGACCGCGGCAACATCGCGGTGCTGCGGTCACGCTGCGAGTGGCGCGGGATCGGCTTCGAGCTGTCTTCCGCCTCGCTCGGCGACCCGGTGGACGCGGACGCTCATGACCTCTTCTACCTGGGCGGCGGCCAGGACCGCGACCAGGTGGCCGTGGCCGGCGACATGGTCGCCACGAAGCGCGACGCACTCCACGCAGCGGCGGAACGCGGCGCTGTCGTGCTCGCCGTCTGCGGCGGCTACCAGCTGCTCGGCCACTCCTACGAGCTCGGGAACGAGGCGCTCCCGGGCGTCGGGCTCGTGGACCTCCACACGGTGCGCGAGCCGGGACCGCGGCTGATCGGCAACTGCGCGATCGAGGCGGACCTCGGCGGCGGCGAGCGCGTGATCGCGGGCTTCGAGAACCACGGCGGCCGCACCTACCTGGGGCCCGGGGAGGCTCCGCTCGGCCGGGTGATCTCGGGCCACGGGAACAACGGCCGCGACGGCCTGGAGGGAGTCCGCCGCGGGAACGTCATCGGCACCTATCTCCACGGCCCGCTGCTGCCGAAGAACGCCTGGCTGGCGGACCGGCTGATCGAGCTTGCGCTCGGGGTCGAGCTCGACCCGCTGCCTGATGACTCGCTCGAGGACGCGGCGCACGCCGCGGCGAAGCGGGCGGCCGGGGCCGCCTAGCACCGAGGCCTAGACGCCGCCGGCGACGCGCAGGACCTCGGCCATCGACGTGATGCCCGCGCGCACCTTCTCGAACCCGTCCTCGCGGAGCGTGCCCATGCCGTCGTCGCGGGCGAGACTCGTGATCAGCTCGGGTGAGCCCTTCTCGAGGATCGCGCTGCGGATCGGGTCGGTCACCCGCAGCACCTGGTAGACGCCGATGCGGCCGCGGTAGCCGGTACCGCTGCAGCGCACGCACTTGCCGGGCTCGAAGGCGTCCAGCGGGCCGAGCTTCGGGTCGAAGCCGTTCGACTGGAGCACCTCCTTCGACAGCTTCACGGGCACCTTGCAGTCGCAGAGGCGGCGTGCCAGGCGCTGAGCGACGACACACTCGATGCCCGACGCCACGAGGAAGGGCTCGATGCCCATCTCGATCAGGCGCGCGGCCGCCATCGGCGCGTCGTTCGTGTGCAGCGTGGAGAGGACGAGGTGGCCGGTCAGCGCCGACTCGATCGCGATCTGGGCCGTCTCGAGGTCGCGGATCTCGCCGACCATGATCACGTCGGGGTCGGCGCGCACCATGGAGCGCAGCCCGGCCGCGAAGGACAGGCCGGCCTTCACGTTCACCTGCACCTGCTTGATGCCCTCGAGCTCGTACTCGACGGGGTCCTCGATCGTCACGAGCGTCTTGTCGGGCGTGTTGAGCGCGCCGAGGCCGGCATAGAGCGTGGTGGTCTTGCCCGAGCCGGTCGGCCCCGTGACGAGGATGGCACCGTGCGTCCGGGCGAGCAGGGCCTGCTCGAACAGCCCCCTGTCCGTCTCCCCCATGCCGAGCATGTCGATCGTGCTGAGCGACGTACCCTGGTCGAGGATCCGCATGACCACCGACTCGCCGCGGACGACCGGCAGCGTCGCCACGCGCAGGTCCACGCGCCGCCCGTCGATTGTGAGGCCCACGCGCCCGTCCTGGGGCTTGCGGCGCTCGGCGATGTCGAGGTCGGACATGATCTTCACGCGTGACACCAGGCCGTTGACGAGGTGGCGCGGGACGGTCGTGGAGTCGGACACCACGCCGTCGATCCGGAAGCGCACGCGCATGTCGCCCTGGCGCGGCTCGAAGTGGATGTCGGAGGCGCCGCGGGTGACCGCGTCGGCGATCACCGTGTGCACCAGCTTCACGACCGGTGCGTCGTCGGCGGACTCGCGCAGCTCGATGACCTGCGCGGCGTCCTCCTCCTCGACCTCGTCCAGCTCCTGCACCGACTCGTCGAGACGCGAGAGCTGCCCGATCACGGACTCGATGTCCTCGGCGGAGGCAACGGCCCGCCTGACCTCGTAGCCGGTGGCCATCGTGATGTCGTCCAGCGCCAGCACGTTCGCGGGGTCGGCGGTGGCGACCAGCAGGGTGCGCTCGCCCGTGAAGGCGATCGGCACGGTGCGGTAGCGGCGCGCCTTGCCCGCGTCGACGAGGTTGGCCGCGCCGTGATCCACCTGGAACTCGTTGAGGTCCACGTAGTCCAGCCCGTTGCGCTCGGCGAGCGCGCGGGCGAGCTGGCTGGAGTTCACGACGCCGTCGGCGATCAGCGCCTGGCCGAGCGGCAGGCCGCGCTCACGGGCGCGGTCCACCGAGCCCTCGACGGTCTCGCGGTCGGTGAAGCCCAGCTGCACGATCACGTCGCCGATGCGGCGCTTCGCGCCCGTCCTCGTGGAAGGCGGGATCAGTCCGGGCACGGAAGGGGCGTCCGCAGGAGCGGCCTGGACATCGCTCATGTGTTCCCTATCGGCAATTCGTCCATGGGCCTGAACGCCCGCCGGAGGAGGCTCCGAGCCGCTTTGCGAGCGCGATCAGCGACCGGTGGAGCCGAACCCGCCGGCGCCGCGAGCGGTGGCCTCGAGATCGGCGGCTTCCTCGAGCTCCGGCGCCTCCACGGCGGCCAGCACAAGCTGGGCGATCCGGTCCCCGGGATCCACGTGGAACGCATGCTCGCGGTCCGTGTTCAGAAGCAGGATCCGCACCTCGCCGCGGTAGCCCGCGTCGATCAGCCCCGGCGCGTTCACGAGCGCGATCCCGTGCCTGTGGGCCAGGCCCGACCGCGGCAGCACGAGCCCGGCGTACCCGTCCGGTATCGCGACCGCGATGCCCGTCCCGATGCTGGCCCGCGCCCCGGGCCGGATCGTCGCGTGCTCGACCGAGTGGAGGTCGAGGCCGGCGTCGCCGTCGTGCGCGCGGCCGGGCGGGCGGGCCTCGGGCACCAGGCGGCGCCAGCGCAGGATCACGCCTCGCGCCCGTTGAGCGCGAAGCGCTCGAAGCGCTGCACGGCCGCAGCGGGGACGCGCGCCTTGACGAGGACCCCGGCGGGGGTGTCCTCGCGCTCGATCTCGCCGGCCAGGTCGTGGAGCTCGGAGAGGCTGCCGCCCTCCGAGTAGGGCACCAGCAGCTCCATCGAGCGCAGGGAGCGCAGGAAGTGGGCCTCGACCGCCTCGCGCAGCTCCTCGAGCCCCTCGCCGGTCGCGCCGGAGACCTGGACGGAGCGCGGGAAGCGGAAGGACAGCTCGCGCCGGCGCTCCTCGTCCAGCAGGTCGACCTTGTTCAGGGCGAGCACGCGCGGCCGCTCGCCGGCGCCGGTCTCGTCGAGCACCTCGTCCACGGCGGCGAGCATCTCGTGGAGCTCGCCCTCCGGCACCGAGGCGTCCGCCACGTGCACGATCAGGTCGGCCCCGAGCGCCTCCTCGAGCGTCGCCCCGAACGCCTCCACGAGCTGGTGCGGCAGCTTGCGGATGAAGCCGACGGTGTCGGTCAGCAGGTAGG
>JAFGJG010000103.1 GCA_016929195.1 Thermoleophilaceae bacterium | reverse complement strand
GGCGTGCGGTCGGCCAGCGGGGCGAGCCGCGCGTCGGCCAGATCCTCGAGCAGGCGGCGGTCCCGGTGGACGGCGAGGTCGGCGAGGTGGCGGCCGGTCACGAGCAGGCCGTGGTTCGCCAGCACGCCGTCGGCCGCCAGCCGGAGCGCCTGGCCCGCGCGCGCCGCGCTGTGCCAGGCCTCGCTCCACGGGACCTCGGGCCCCAGGGCCGCGTCCCCGCCGTCGAACAGCCGTTCCAGCTCGGCCAGGCGCCCCGGCGCAACGGGGTCGGGCACGAGCGCGCAGGCCAGGTCCTCGCGCACGCCGGCCGCGATCGACCCGAGGGGCAGGCGAGTCGCGCGGCGCAGCTCCGGATCGCCGGTCCAGACGAGCGCAGCGAGCGCGTCGGGCAGCGGCCAGCCCGCCGCGCGTGCGGCGTCCTCCACCGCCGCCGGGTCGGCCGGGGGGCGGGCGACCATCAGCTGCACGAGTGCACGGCGGCGTCCCGCCGCCTCGCCCGCCGCCAGCGACTGCTCGTAGGCGTAGCCCTCGGCCGAGCGCGCCGAGAGCTGGTCGATGAACGCGAACACCGACTCCGCGAGCGGGGCCAGCGCGTCGGCGCCGAGCCCGGCGGCACGGGCGGCGGCCGCGGCGTTTCTCCAGGACACGCGCGCGCCGACCCTGTATGCAGCCAGGAGCGCATCGAGTGGGCGGCCCTCGCGCGCCTCGCCGCGGCCCAGCTCGAAGTAGATGTCGCGGCCCTGCAGCGGGCGCAGCCGGTGGCCCTCGACCGCGGCCACGAACTGCTCGAGCGCGCGGATCACCCCGGTCCTGATGCCGGCGCCGAAGGTCCCCTCGAGCGGGCGCGCGTAGGCGGGCACCGCCGTGCGGATGGCGTCGATCACCTCGTCGGCGGTCCCCGCCAGCCCCGGCCGGAGCGCGGCGCCCGTCTCAGGTGGCAGGGCCTGCCAGGGCGGATCTTGTAACGAAGGTACGGGTTTTTGCTGCTCGAATGTGGCCACCTTCAGCAGAATCATACGCTCCGGTAGCAGATACTTCGCGCATGTCCACCACTGCCGAGCCCCAGACCACGTCCACCTTCTCGCTCGAGCTCTCCGACGACCAGCGCGACATCCGCGACTGGGTGCACGGCTTCGCCGAGAACGTCGTGCGCCCCGCGGCGGCCGAGTGGGACGAGCGCGAGGAGACCCCGTGGCCGGTCATCCAGGAGGCCGCGAAGATCGGCCTCTACGGCTTCGAGGCGATCGCCCAGTTCTGGGCCGACGAGACCGGGCTCACGATGCCGATCGTCAACGAGGAGCTCTTCTGGGGCGACGCCGGCATCGGCATGGCGATCATGGGCACGACCCTCGCGGTCGCGGGCATCTACTCGTCCGGCACGCCCGATCAGCTGCTCGAGTGGGTGCCGCAGTGCTACGGCACCGAGGCGGAGCCGAAGGTCGGGGCCTTCTGCGTCTCCGAGCCGGACGCCGGGTCGGACGTGTCCTCGCTGCGCACCCGCGCGAAGTACGACGAGGCGAAGGACGAGTGGGTCCTGAACGGGCAGAAGGCATGGGCGACCAACGGCGGCATCGCATCCGTGCACGTGATCGTCGCGTCCGTCGACCCGGAGCTCGGCTCGCGCGGCCAGGCGGCGTTCGTGATCCCCGAGGGCACGTCCGGGCTCGAGATGGGGACGAAGGTGAAGAAGCACGGGCTGCGCGCCTCTCACACCGCCGACGTCTTCCTCGACGACTGCCGCATCCCCGGCTCCTGCCTGCTCGGCGGCAAGGAGAAGCTCGACGAGCGCCTCGCCCGCGCCCGCGAGGGCACCCGCGCGAAGCGCCAGGCCGCCATGCAGACCTTCGAGGTCAGCCGGCCGACGGTCGGGTCGCAGGCGCTCGGGATCGCCCGCGCGGCGTACGAGTTCGCGCTCGACTACTCGAAGGAGCGCGTGCAGTTCGGCAAGGCGATCATCGAGAACCAGGCGATCGCGTTCGCCCTGGCCGACATGAAGATGGAGATCGACGCTGCCCGGCTGCTCGTCTGGCGCGCCTCGTGGATGGGCCGCCAGGGCAAGCAGTTCACCGCGGCCGAGGGCTCGATGTCGAAGCTGAAGGCCGGCGAGGTGGCGGTCTGGGCGACGGAGCGCGCGATCCAGATCCTCGGCGGCAACGGCTACACCCGCGAGTATCCGGTGGAGCGCATGCACCGGGATGCCAAGATCTACACGATCTTCGAGGGCACCTCCGAGATCCAGCGGCTCGTGATCGCTCGGGCGATCTCGGGGGTGCAGATTCGCTGATGGACGCCGCCGCAGACAAGCTCTCCGCCCTTCTCCCGGACAAGCCGCGGCTGCGCGGCGTCATCCACCAGTGGTCGTTCTTCGTGGCGCTGGTGGCGGGCGTGCTGCTCGTGGTGCTCGCGCCCGAGGGGCGCGCCACCGCCGCGGCGGCCGTCTACTCCGTGGCGCTCGCCGGCCTGCTCGGCACGAGCGCCCTCTACCACCGCGTGACCTGGCGGCCGGCCGTGCGCGCCTGGATGCGGCGGATCGACCACTCCATGATCTTCGTCCTGATCGCGGGCACCTACACGCCGTTCGCCGTGCTCGTGATGACCGGGTCCACGCAGGTCGTGGTCCTGGCGGGCGTGTGGGCCGGGGCGCTGGCGGGCGTGGTGTTCTCGCTCATCTGGGTGCGCGCCCCGGCGTGGCTGACGGCGGCCGCCTACGTGTCGCTCGGCTGGTTCTCGCTGATCGCGTCGCCTCAGATCGCCGAGCACGCCGGCGCCGCCGCGCTCGCGCTGCTGCTCGGCGGGGGAGTCGCCTACACCGTGGGCGCGGTCGTCTACGCGTCGCGACGCCCAGACCCGCGGCCGGCCGTGTTCGGCTACCACGAGGTCTTCCACGTGCTCGTGGTCGTCGCTGCGGTGATGCACTTCGTCGCGGTCGCCGCGTTCGTGGTGCCGACCGGATAGCTGCGCTCGTTTTCGCCACAATCACAGGGCGATGGCGTCCGGTGAGGAATCGGCACTGAGGCGTGTGGCCATCCTCGTGGCCACAGATCCCGACCCGCGGGTCCTGTTCGACTCCGTGTGCGAGGAGCTCGCCGGCGTGCTGGGCGTGGACAGCACGGACATGATCCGCTTCGACGGCGACCGCAGCGCGACCGTGGTCGGCACATGGGCCTCCGGCGGCGCGCCGCAGTTCCCGGTCGGCTCGACCATCCCGGTCGAGGGCGAGAGCGTGACCGCGAAGCTCCACCGCACCGAGGAGCCGCAGCGCGTGGACGACTACACGCAGGTGACCGGAACCCTCGCGACCCGCCTCTCCGAGTTCGGGATCCGGTCGGCCGTGGGGGCGCCGGTCAAGGTTGCCGGCGAGCTCTGGGGCGCGATCATGGCGGTGTCGGCCGAGCCCGCCTCGTTCCCGCGCGGCACGGAGCAGCGGATCGCCGCGTTCGCCGAGCTGGTGACCGCGGCGCTCGCCAACGCGGACGCCCGCGAGCAGCTCGCGGCATCGAGGGCGCGTCTCGTCGAGGCCGGGTACCGGGAGCGCCGCCGTCTGGAGCGAGACCTCCACGACGGCGCCCAGCAGGAGTTCGTGGGCGCGGCCATCAGCCTCAGGCTGGCCCGCGAGAAGCTGTCACGCGCACCCGACGAGGCGAAGGAGCCGCTCGACGCGGCGCTCGAGCGAGTCGAGGCGGGTCTGCGCGACCTGCGCGAGCTGGCCGCGGGGATTCACCCGAGCGTGCTCGCGGACCGCGGCCTCGGGGCCGCGCTCGAGAGCCTCGCCGTGC
The DNA here is from genome assembly GCA_016929195.1 of Thermoleophilaceae bacterium. Classification (GTDB taxonomy): domain Bacteria; phylum Actinomycetota; class Thermoleophilia; order Solirubrobacterales; family Thermoleophilaceae; genus JACVRW01. The sequence continues at coordinate 15,597 of JAFGJG010000103.1, read as the reverse complement.
GCTCGGCCGTGCCGGTTGAGCTCGTGGCGCTGCCCGGCGTGCGCCTGCCGGGGCCGGTGGAGGCCACCGCCTACTTCTTCGTCGCCGAGGCGCTCACGAACGCGGCCAAGCACGCCGGCTGCGAGCGGGTCGAGGTGGCCGTGGGCGTGGAGGACGGCTGGACGGTCATCACCGTCGCCGACGACGGCGTGGGCGGCGCCGACGCGGCCGCGGGCTCCGGCCTTCGCGGCCTGGCCGACCGCGTGAGCGCGCTCGGCGGGGAGCTCGAGATCGACAGCCCGCCCGGCGCGGGCACCACGCTCAGGGCCCGGCTGGCGGCCGCCGCGGCCCTTACCAAGCCCTAACCCCGCGCTGGGCGGGGCCTGACCGCCGCACCTGCAAGCTCGTTCCATTCCAGTGGCAACGAGGGGAGAGCTTCGGTGAAGAAGGCAATCACAGGACTGTTGACCGTAGTGCTCGTGGGCGTCCTTGCCGCGGTCGTGGTCGCGGCTGTGGACAGCTCGGGCGACTCGGCGTCGAGCGGGACCACCACGGCCGAGGACCGGACCGTCACGACCGATGACCGCACGAACACGGTCGAGGACCGCACCACGACGACCGAGGACCGCACCACCACGACGGAGGACCGCGTGGGCGGCGTGGACATCTCGGGCCCGTGCGACGAGGCCGAGCACGCGAACGACCCGCGCTGTGACGGCGTGCAGGTGCCGAGCACCGGCGCCGGCGCACCGGTGGGCGGGGTGGACGTCTCGGGCCCGTGCGACGAGGCCGAGCACGCGAACGACCCGCGCTGCACCGGCGTGGGCGGCCGCGTGGAGGACCACCGCGGCGGCGATGACCGCCGTGGCGACGACGACCACAGTGGCCGGGGCCGCGGCGGCGACGACGACCGCTTCGACGACCACGGCGGCGACGACGACAGCTCCGGCCACGGGAGTGGTGGAGATGACGACGACGACAACAGCGGTCACGGCGGCGGCGACGACGACTGATCGCGCCGGCCGGACGCAGTTCCCCCGGGGGCGGCCCGAGCGGCCGCCCCCGGCTTGCCTAGCATCCAGGTGATGGCTCAAGGGAGGCCGACCATCCTCATGGTCGAAGACGAGGAGTCCATCACCGAGCCGCTCGCCGAGGCGCTCGACCGTGAGGGCTTCGAGACGAGCGTCGCCGGGACCGTGGCCGACGCGCTCGAGAGCGCGCGGCGCGAACCGCCGGACCTCGTGCTCCTCGACGTCATGCTGCCCGACGGGTCCGGCTACGACGTCTGCCGGGAGCTCCGCCGCGACTCCGAGGTCCCGATCATCATGCTCACGGCGCGCGGCGAGGAGACCGACCGGATCGTGGGCCTCGAGCTGGGCGCCGACGACTACGTCGTGAAGCCCTTCAGCGCCCGCGAGGTCGTGGCCCGCATCCGCGCGGTGCTGCGGCGCTCGGCGGGCGGGCGCGAGGACGGCCCGGGCGGTCCGCTCGAGGTTGCCGAGCTGCAGCTCGACCCCGCACGGCGGAGCGCGACGCTCGGCGGTGAGGAGCTCGAGCTCACGCGGCGGGAGTTCGAGCTGCTCGAGCTCCTGATGCGCGAGGCCGGCTCGGTGGTCACCCGCGAGCGGCTCATCGACGAGGTCTGGGACGTCAACTGGTTCGGCTCGACGAAGACGCTCGACGTCCACGTGTCGAGCCTGCGGCGCAAGCTCGGCGAGGACCCGGCGCAGCCGCGCTTCATCCACACCGTCCGCGGCGTCGGCTTCCGGCTGGCCGGCCCCGACGAGCTGTGAGCCTCAGGACGCGGCTGCTCGCCGCGTTCGCCTACGTGCTGGTGCTGGTGATCGTGGCCCTCGAGGTGCCGCTCGCGCTCAACCTCTCGCGGCGGGTGGACGCCGAGGTGAAGAGCGAGGCCCAGAGCCAGGCGGCGCTGATCGCATCGACAGTGTCGGGCCGTCTGGGGAACGGGCGCGAGCTCGAGCGCGTGCTGGCCGGCACGGCGCGGGACCTGGGCGGCCGGGTGATCGTCGTGAACGCACGCGGGCGGCTGCTGGCGGACTCCGCCGGAGAGGGCCTCGAATCGAGCTCCTACGCCAGCAGGCCGGAGATCGCGGACGCGCTGCGCGGGCGGGCGGCGCAGGGCACTCGCCACAGCGACACGCTCGGCGAGGACCTGCTGTTCACGGCCGTCCCGGTGCTCCGGAACGGCCAGACGGCGGGCGCCGTGCGCGTGACCCAGAGCGTGGACGACGTCCAGTCGGAGGTCCGCACCGACGTGCTGGCGCTGATCGCGGTCGGCGTGGTCGCGCTGTTGCTCGGGCTCGGCGTGGCCTGGCTGCTCGCGGGCTCGCTCGCGGAGCCGCTCCGCGGCCTGGCGCGCACCGCGCGGCGCGTGGCGGGCGGAGACCTGGAGGCGCGCGCGAAGCCCGAGGGGTCGAGCGAGCAGCGCGAGGTCGCCGCGGCGTTCAACGAGATGACCGGGCGGCTCGGGCGCAGCCTGCGGGCGCAGCGCGAGTTCGTGGCGAACGCGTCGCACCAGCTGCGGACCCCGCTCACCGGGCTGCGCCTGCGGCTCGAGGCCGCCGGCCTCAGGACGGACGACCCCGAGGTGCGGCGCCAGCTCGAGGCCGCCGAGCGCGAGACCGAGCGCCTCGCCCATCTGCTCGGGCAGCTGCTCAGCCTCGCCCGTGAGCCCGACGGCGGAACCGGCGAGCGGCTGCTGCTCGCGGAGGAGGCCGAGTCCGCGCTCGGGCGCTGGGAGGGCCCCGCCCGGTCGAGCGGGCACGAGCTCGAGGCGTCGGGTCATGACGGTGCGGCCGCGGAGGCGTCCCGAGCCGACGTCGCGGCGATGCTCGACAACCTGATCGAGAATGCGCTCAACTACTCGCCGGCGGGCACCAGCGTGACCATCGAGACGGGCGGCGACGCGGCCTGGGTGTGGTTCGCCGTCTGCGACCGCGGCCCGGGCGTCTCCCCGGAGGAGGGCGAGCGGCTGTTCGAGCGCTTCTATCGCGGCAGCGGGAGCACGGGCACGGAGGGCACCGGCCTCGGCCTGGCCGTCGTGGAGGCGCTGGCGAAGCGCTGGAGCGGCGAGGCGACCCTCAGGAATCGCGACGGCGGCGGCGCGCGGGCCGAGGTCCGCCTGCCCGCAGCCGGCTTGCCCACTCCTGACCGTCAGCTTGACGAGGCTTTACCCGGCGGGGGCTAGCCTCGATCGCGTGAGCACTCGGAGGATCATCCGCAACGTCGCGCTCGCCACGGCGGGGCTGCTCGCGGCCGTGGCGATCGGCCTCGCCGCGAACACGATCTCGGACGACAGCGTCGGCCTCTCGGCCCAGCCGCTGAGCGCGGGGGAGGCGCTGGCGCCGCCGGCCGCGGCGACGACCAGCGCGGAGCAGCGGCGCGAGCGGCGCCGGGCGCGCCGCCGCGCACGGGAGCGCCGCCGCGAGCGCGCGCGAGAGACCAGGACCTCAACGGCGCCGGCGCCGGCGCCCGCACCCGCACCCGCTCCGACCCCGGTCCCGACGACCACCTCCGACGACCACGGCGGCGACGACGACGGCGGCGACGACGACGACAACTCGGGCCACGGCAGCGGCGGGAGCGACGACGACAGCTCCGGCCACGGCGGCGGGGACGACGACGACTAGGCCCTGAAGAGCTCCCCGTGAAAGCCGTACGGGATGTGGTGCGGCACCTCGGCACGCGCGATCTCGGTGAAGGAGCGCGCGTCGAGCACCAGCAGGAACGAGCGGCGCCGGCGCGCGTCGAGCACCACCGAGAGCGCCACGCCGTCGTCCTCCCGGCGCGGGTGCGGCGACGGCACGAAGACGGCCTCGCCCGGGTAGCAGCCCTTCTCGCGCCAGACCTTGGAGTCGCCCTTCCTCACGTCGACCTTCACCAGCTGGTCGACGTAGCCGCTCGTCCGGTAGTCGCGCACGCTGATGCCGTACGCATAGCGGTAGGGGCGCCCGTTCACTCGCGCGTAGTTGATCCGCGGCAGCTCGAGGGTGGGCTCGGCCAGCTGCCGCATCCGCACGCGCTTCCGCCCGAGGTCGAGCTCGTAGCGGCGCAGCTCGGCCAGCGGTGACGGCCGCCTGCGGCCGCGCAGCCGCTCGAGATAGAGCGCGTCGATCACGTCGGCGTCGTCGTAGCCGCAGAGGTCGAGATGGATCTTGCCGTCGCGCTCGAACGCGTTCACGTGGTGGAAGGTGAACAGCGGGTCGGCCTCGAGCCGCGTGACCTTGCCGCTGCGCCGGTCGATGACCCAGAAGTTCGCGCCGCGCGAGGGCTCCCAGCGGTAGTTCCGGATGAACGGCTCCCAGTTCGTGATGATCTTCAGCGGGTCCACGACGAAGGGCGACTCGGTTAGCACGACGTGCCGCTCGGTCAGCCCGAAGGAGTGCATGTACGCGGGCTTCTCACGCGGGATCTGCGCGATCCGCTGGGGCTTGCGCAGCCCTCGTGCAAGCTTGACCTGATAGCTCGTGGGCGGGACGAGCGGGATCTCGTAGTAGATCCGGCGCCCGCCCTCGAGCCGGTGCGGATGCACGGTCTCCATCTGCCCGAGCGGCAGCTCCGGGCCCGCCAGGCCGAGTGTTCGCAGCGTCTTCGGGTCGAAGCGCACCGGCATCCCGACCTCGGTGAGCGCGACGAAGTGCTGCGCCAGCCGGCCGACGTGGACGTTGGCGTTCGGCCGCTTAGCCAGTGAGAAGGTCGCCTGCGCCCCGTTGAAGATCTCCCGGCACGGGTCCGTGGCGAACTCCGAGTAGCGGATGATCCCCTCCTTCTTCCACGCCTCGTACGCGGAGCTGCGGAGGAACCGGTTGGCATAGCCCACGCGCCCGCGTTCGAGCGTGAAGGCGTGGAGCATCCCAAGGCCGTCGAACCAGTGGTTGAAGGTGCGCTCGCCGACCTCGTAGAGCGCGGGACCGTTGCGCACGAGCGTCCCGGAGAGCCAGGCGGGGAGCCGGCCCTCCACGTGCAGCCGGCCGATGCGCGTCTCCTTGCGGAGGCTCTCGAAGCCCAGCCGCCAGTCGCCGGCGGCCGCCAGGGCGGGGTCGACCCCCAGCGCGCCGGACGCCAGCGCTGCGGCGCCCGCGCCTCGGCGCAGGAGCGAGCGGCGGGTGATCGGCTCCGGCGCCAAGGCGGCGATCCTCTCATACGCCGGTGTACCAACCGTCCAAAGGGCCAGTCCGAAACTTGGGCAGAGGTCTAAAGCAGGTTCGGCTGTTCCGGGAATAGCCTTTGTGGATGGCCTATCCGGTGGAGGAGGACGGGTTCTACGACGAGGCGTTCGAGGCCACGGGCGTGCTGCGTGCCCCTTACCGGGACGTGCTGCCGCTCCTGGCCGAGGCTGACCTCGGTGAGTTGGCCACCGCGGTGGCGGCCGGCGTCGAGCAGCTCGGCGTGAGCTTCGGCTCGGGGGCGGCGGCGGAGCCGTTCCACGTGGACCCCGTGCCGCGCGTGCTCGACGCTGCGGAATGGGAGCTGATCGAGCGCGGCCTGCGGCAGCGCGTCAGGGCGCTCGCCCGCTTCACGGCCGACGTCTACGCCGGCCGCGAGATCGTGGCCGCGGGCGTGGTGCCCGCGCGCGCGATCGAGACGTGCCGCCACTTCGAGCCGTGGATGCTCGGGGTGGACGTGCCCGAGTGGTCCTACACCGCGGTCGCGGGGATGGACCTCGTGCGCGGGGCGGACGGGCTACTGTGGGTGCTCGAGGACAACCTGCGCACGCCGTCCGGCATCACGTACGCCAGCGCCGCCCGCGCGGCGGTCGACGCGGCGATGCCGGGCAAGCCGCCGGCCGCCCGCCGCTCGCTCGCACCGGCCTACGAGGCGCTGCGGTCGGCTCTCCGCGAGGCGGCTCCGGAAGGCGACGGCGAGCCCTTCGTGGTCCTGCTCTCGGACGGCCCGTCGAACAGCGCCTGGTACGAGCACCGCCAGCTCGCCCAGCGCCTCGGGCTGCCGCTCGTGACGGCCGACGACCTCTACCCGAGTCGCGGTGCACTGCGGGCCATGGTCGACGGCCAGAGCCACGAGGTCGACGTGGTCTACCGGCGCACCGACGAGGACCGCCTGCAGGACGACCGGGGGCACGCGACCTGGGTGGCCGAGGTGCTGCTCGACCCCTGCCGGCTCGGCCGGCTCGCGTGCGTGAACGCCTTCGGGAGCGGCGTGGCGGACGACAAGCTCGTGCACGGCTACGTCGAGGCCATGATCCGCTTCTACCTCGGGGAGGAGCCGCTCATCCGGTCGGTCCCGACGTTCGACCTGGGCGTTCCCTCCGTCCGCGACAGCATCCTTGCCCGCATCGACGAGGTGGTCATCAAGCCCAGGGCGGGCCACGGCGGCTACGGCATCGTGGTCGGGCCGCACGCGCGCGCGGAGGACCGCGAGCGCGTGGCGGAGCAGGTGCGCGCCGACCCCGACGGCTGGGTCGCCCAGGAGACGGTGATGCTGTCGCGCCATCCGACGGTGGATGGTGCGACGCTGTCCCCGCGCCACGTCGACCTGCGTGCCTTCGTCGTCACCGCCGGCGACCACCTCGAGGTGGCGGCCGGCGGGCTCACGCGCTTCGGCCGGGATGCCGGGGCGCTCGTGGTGAACAGCTCCCAGAACGGAGGAGGGAAGGACACTTGGGTCCTGTCTTGAGCTCGAGACCGCTGATCGGCGTGACCACCTCGGAGATGCGGGTGGCGAAGAACGTCGAGCCGACGCCGCAGGGCGAGCCGCCCAGCACGGAGATGGCGCTCGGTCTCTCGTACCTGAAGGCGATCGAGGCGGCGGGCGGCCTGCCGCTCGTGATCCCGCCCATGCCGCTGGCGGCGATCATCCCGCTGGTGGACCGCCTGCACGGCCTCTGCCTGTCCGGCGGGCCCGATCTCGACCCGGTCGCCTACGGTGCGGCGCCGCACGCGGAGCTCGGCCCGACGGAGCCGGACCTGGACCGCTTCGAGCTCGAGCTGGCACGCGAGGCGCACGGGCGGGACCTCCCGATCCTCGCCATCTGCCGCGGGGCGCAGCTGCTCAACGTGGCGACCGGCGGGACGCTGTTCCAGCACTTGCCCGACCGGACCGACGGGACCGTCGACCACCGCCAGACCGCCGCGGCGGACGCGGTCACCCACCTCGTGGACCTGGCCGGGGGCAGCATTACGGCGGGCGTGGTCGCGGCGACCGAGATCTCGGTCAACTCGTTCCACCACCAGGCCGTGGACCGGCTCGGCCGCGGGCTGCTGGCCGTGGGCTGGTCCTCGGACGGCGTGGTGGAGGCGATCGAGGCCCCGGGCAAGAGCTTCGTCCTCGGCGTCCAATGGCACGCCGAGTGCCTCGCCGAGCGCCCCGAGCAGAAGCGTCTCTTCTCCGGCCTCGTGGAGGCCTCGCAGCGCTACGCGTCCATGCCGACGGCTCTGGCCGCATGAGCGTCCCCTCCTGGGCCCGGTGGGCGGCGGAGGGAGCTCCGCGCGACTTCACTCTGGGCGTCGAGGAGGAGATCATGCTGCTGGACCCGGCAGGGTGGTCGCTGGCGCAGGAGATCGATCGCGTCCTGCCCGCGCTCGAGCCGGAGCTCGGCGCGCACGTGACGGCCGAGACCCACAAGTCGGCGCTCGAGCTCCGTTCGGGCGTGCACGGATCCGTCGCCGGGGTGGCCGCCGAGCTTCAGGACCTCCGCGGCGCGCTCGACGCCCAGCTCCGCACGCTCGGGCTCCGCACGGCGGCGAGCGGGACCCACCCGTTCGCCGTCTGGCAGGAGACGCGCGTGTCCACGGGCCCGCGCTACCAGCGCGTCTACGACTCGATGCGCGAGCTCGCTCGCCGCGAGCCGACCTTCGCCCTCCACGTCCACGTGGGGGTCGCCTCGCCGGATGCCGCGATTCAGCTGATGAACCGCATGCGCGGCCACGTGCCGCTGCTGCTCGCGCTGTCGGCCAACTCGCCGTTCTGGCAGGGCCGCGACACAGGGCTCGCGTCCGCCCGCACACCGCTCTTCCAGGCCTTCCCGCGGGTGGGGATCCCGCGCGCCTTCCGCGACTACGCGGACTGGGTGGAGGCGGTCGACGTGCTGCTCCGCTGCGAGGCCTTCGACGAGCCGACGTTCCTGTGGTGGGACGTGCGCCCCCAGCCGCGCTTCGGCACCGTGGAGGTCCGCATCCTCGACGTCCAGAGCACGGTCGCCGAGACGGTCGGGCTCACCGCGCTGGTCCAGTGCATCGCCCGGCTCGAGCTGATGGAGCCGTACATGGCGCGCGAGGTGCTCGACGCGCCGGAGCTGCTCGAGGAGAACCGCTTCATCGCCGCCCGCGACGGGATGGACGCGCGGCTCCTCGACCCGGTCTCGGAGCGGCTGGTGCCGGCGCGGCTCCAGCTCGACCACCTGCTCGAGGCCTGCCTCCCGCACGCCCAGGCGCTCGGCTGCGCGGACGAGCTGGCCTCGGTGCGCTCCCTGGCAGAGGGCACGGGCGCCGCGCGCCAGCTGGAGCTCTCGCGCGGCCGTGAGGGCCTGCCGGGACTCGTCTCGGCGATGGCCGCGCTCTTCACCTCGGACGCGGTGCCGGGCCCGGAGGGCGAGCCCGCCCCCGAGGACGTGGGCCTGCACGCGACCGCGGGCTAGGTCCGTTACGGGAGCGCCCTCGCGTAACGGTTCCGCTCGCTCACGGCCATCCGGCAGGGGGTTCAGCGACTTGTGCATCCATACGGTGCATAACTCGCGGAACCCCTGGCGGGCGCGTGACGGGAACGTGACTTGCGTGACGCGGCCCGGGCGCGGGCCGCGCTAGGCCGGGGCGCCCGCAGGCTCGAACGCCGCCGCGCGCTCGCCCAGGTATGGCTCCACCGCTGCGCCCGGCTGGAAGGCGCGCACCTGATAGAGGGAGATGAAGCCGCTCTCGAACCCGCGCCGCGCGGCGCGCAGGTAGAGCCGCCACACGCGCACGCGCTCCGGGCCGGCGAGCCTGATCGCCTCGTCGAGGTTCTCGTCCAGGCGCCGCGCCCACTCCGCGAGCGTGAGCTGGTAGTTGCCGTGGAGGCCCTCCACGTGGTCGGTCACGAGTCCCGCGCGCTCGACCGCGAGCTGGATGCGCGACAGGTGGAGCGGGGCGCCGTCCGGGAAGACGTAGCGCTCCGAGAAGGGCCCGGCCTCCGGGTCGCCCACCCGCAGCCGGGAGATCCCGTGGTTCAGCAGGCGCCCGCCGGGGCGCAGCACGCGCGCGAGCCGCTCCGCATAGACGTCGATCTGGCTCGAGCCGACGTGCTCGACCATGCCGATGCTCGCGATTGCGTCGAACGGCGGGTCGTCCAGCTCGCGGTAGTCGGCCACGCGGATCTCGACCCGGTCGGAGAGGCCGCGCTCGCGGACGCGCTCCTCGGCGACGCGCGCCTGCGGCTCGGAGAGCGTTATGCCGGTAACGTGGACGTCGTGGCGCTCCGCCGCATGGATGGCGAAGCTGCCCCATCCGCAGCCCACGTCGAGCACGCGCTCGCCCGCTCGCAGGCCGAGCTTGCTGCAGACGAGGTCGAGCTTGGCCTCCTGCGCCTCCTCGAGCGTGCCCGCGCCGCGCGTGAAGAGGGCGCAGCTGTAGGTGAGCTCGTCGCCGAGGAAGAGCGCGAAGAACTCGGGCGGCAGGTCGTAGTGGTGACGGACGGCGCGGGCGTCGCGGCGGATGCTGTGACGGCGTCCGCGCGGGCGCAGCTCCGCCGCGGGGACCGGGGGCGGGCGCATCGGCCCGCAGGCGCGCGCGGCCGCGAGCGCCAGGCGCGCGAGCGTCGCCTTCGGGACCGGCGGCGGCTGCCACGTGTCGAGCAGGTCGAGCGCGGCATCCACGTCGTCGGGCTCGAGCGCGCCGGACACGTACGCGCGTCCCAGCCCGAGCTGGCCCGGGGCCCTCAGGACGTGCGCCGCCGCGTCGCGCGAGGTGGCGCGGAACGTGACCCGCGGTCCGGTCGTGGCGGGCACCCGCGTTCCGTCCCAGAGCTCGATCTCGAACGGCCGGTCTGGAAACACCGCCTCGAGCTCCTGGCGCAGCGGGGCCGTGGACGGCATCGGGCCGCTAGCCGGCCGCCTTCTGCGCCTGGCGGGACGGGCTGACGCGCACGACGTCCCAGGCCAGACCGAGCTTCTCGAGCGCCCAGATCACGCCGGCGGATGGGTCGATGTCGCGCTTCCGCAGGCCGTGTGCCGCCGAGGTGGGGAAGGCGTGGTGGTTGTTGTGCCAGGACTCCCCGAGGGTGGGGAGCGCGAGCCAGAGCAGGTTGCGCGACTCGTCGTCCGTCGCGTAGCGGCGCTCGCCGAAGAAGTGGCAGAGGGAGTTGATGCTGTAGGTGACGTGGTGCACCACGAGCATTCGCACGCCGCCGCCCCAAAGAAGCCCGGTCAGGGCGGCGGTGAGTGTGCCGCCGATCAGATAGCCGAGCACGAAGGAGAGGGCCAGCCCGGCGAGCACCCACAGCAGGAACGTCCGGTCGACCCAGCGGATCAGCGGATCCTTCAGCAGGTCGGGCGCGTAGCGCTTCTTGGCGCCGCGATGCGTGTGGATGAACAGCCAGCCCACGTGCGCGTGGAAGAGGCCGGAGAGCGCGCCGCGCACGCCGCCCCCGTGCCCGACGTGCGGGCTGTGGGGGTCGCCCTCCTTGTCCGAGAAGGCGTGGTGCTTGCGGTGGTCGGCCACCCAGGCCGTCACCGGCCCCTCGATGGCCATCGAGCCCATGATCGCGAGGCCGCCGCGGACCCAGGGCTTGGCCTTGAACGAGCGGTGCGTGAGGTGGCGGTGGAAGCCGACGGTCACTCCGAGGCCGGTCACCACGTACATGATCAGGAAGACCGCGACGTCGCTCCAGTGCAGGAGGTCGTTCCACACCTGCCAGCCCACGACGCCGAGCGCGATGAACGGCACGACCGTGATGGTGCCGGTCGCGATGCGGTCGACGGTCTCGTGCGCGACCGGCTGGACGTCTTCGATCCCTGGGGCTGCGTCTGCGATCGCTGGGGCTTGGCTCATCGAGGCTCCAATGTCTCGGTCTCGGCGGCCTTCCCTGCCCCGGTCCTTCGAACCGCGTCGGCGCCTCCGAGGAGGCTAGCGGAGAGAGCGGGCGCGCGCGGCCGCGGCGGCCGGCGTTTCGCGCGCGGGGTCACCGTGGCCGGGGAGGAGCACGTCGGCGTCGAGGGGCTCGATCTTGTCGAGCGAGGTGAGGCACGCCTCGTTGTCCACGTTCAGCGGGAACGGCATCAGCTGGGTGCCGCGCTCGCCCGTGAGCGGGTTGAACGTGCACAGGGCGTCGCCGGCGAAGAGGGCGCGCGCGGACTCGAACAGGAGCACGCAGTGCCCGGGCGTGTGGCCCGGCGTGTGCACCGCGCGCGGCGAGCCGGGGACGTCCAGGACGTCGCCGTCCTCGAACGTCTCCGCGCCGGTCACGGCCCGCGGGCGTGCGGCCCCGCCGCGCACCATGTGCGCGAGCAGGCGCCACATCGTGGCGTTGCGGAGGTAGGGGAGGGCGTTGCGCGGGCTCGCGTCGCCGGTCTTCTGGCGCGGCCTCGCGAGCGTCCCCTCGTCAGCCGAGTGCACGAGGACGCGGGCGCCCCCCTCGCGGAGCTCGTTCACGACCCCCGTGTGGTCGATGTCCGAGTGCGTCAGCACCACGGCGGCCACGTCGGAGCGCCGGCGGCCCAGCGCGCGGAGGTCGTCGTCGAGGTGCTTCGCGAAGGCGGGCAGGCCCGCGTCCACGGCGGTGAGCCGGCCGCCCTCCTCGACGAGGTACCAGTTCACGTACTCGGAGCCGAGGCCGTGAACGCCCGGCGCGATCTCCACGGGGCCCTTCATGGACGGGGTTCTACCACCCCTATCGTGGTGGCCGTGCTCGAGCGGCTCACCCCGGACATCCACCGCTGGACCGCCCGGCACCCCGAGTGGCACCCCCGCTACGAATGGGCGCAGGAGGTCGCCTGCTTCGCCGTCGAGGCCGGGGACACGCTGGTGCTGGTGGACCCCCAGGCGCCCGCGGAGGCCGAGCCGTTCTGGGCGGAGCTCGACCGGCTGGTGGAAGCGAGCGGGGCCGCCCGGATCGCCGTGCTCATCACGATCCACTACCACGCCCGCAGCACGACGGATGTGCACCGCCGCTACCGCGACCGGCTCGACGTGAGCGTCCACGGCCACCCGACCGTGCGCGAGCGGCTCGCGCGCGATGTGCCGCTCGAGTCCATCGAGCCCGGCGGGCCGCTGCCCGCGGGGGCGGAGGCGTTCGCGATCGGCAGCCCGCGCCGGCGCGAGATGCCGATCCTGCTCCCGAGCGCAGCTGCCCTCTGCTTCGGCGACGCCGTTGTCGGCGTCGGCGGCGAGCTGCGCGTCTGGCAGCAATCCGGAACGAGCACGCGGCGGGATTGGCACGAGCGCCGCTTCCTGCCCACGCTGCGGGCCTTGCTCGACCTGGACTTCGAGAACGTGCTCGTCACGCACGGGCCGCCGGTCCTGGGGAACGGACGCGAGGCCCTGCGCCGCGGCCTGGACGCACCGCCCTGGAGCATGCGCTCCGCGTGAGCGGGTCGCGCCTCGCTCCCGGCCTGCGCGCGGGCTTCCCGATCGCGGCCGCCGGACTGCTGATCGGCCTCTCCTTCGGGGTCCTGGCCCGGCCGGTGATGGGCCCGGTCGCGCCGATAGTCATGTCGGCGATCCTGTTCGCGGGCTCCGCCCAGTTCGGCTCGCTGGCGGTGCTCGCCGCGGGCGGCGGCGCGGTCCCGGCGATCGTGGCCGGCGTGCTGCTGAACGCCCGGTTCCTCCCGCTGGGCATCGCGTTCGCGCCGTCGCTGCGGGGCTCACCGCTCCGGCGTGCCGCCGAGGGGCAGGCGGTGGTTGACGCCTCCTGGGCGCTCGCGAACCAGGGCGACGGGCGCTTCGACCGCGACATGCTGCTCGGCGCGACGATCCCCCAGTACGTCAGCTGGGTGGGCGGCACCGCGATCGGCGTGGCGATCGGCGACGCGCTCGGTGACCCGCGCGACCTCGGTCTCGACGCCCTCTTCCCGGCCTTCTTCCTGGCGCTGCTGCTTCCGGAGCTGCGCAGCCGCAGGTTCGTGACCGTGGCCGCCGCCGCGGCGGCGCTCGCGTTCGTGCTCATCCCGCTGACGCCGCCGGGCATCCCCGTGCTAGCCGGCTGCCTCGTGGCCCTCGTGGGGCTGAGGAGCGCGTGACCGAGGTCTGGATCACCATCGGAGTGCTCTCGGTCGTGACGATCGCGATCAAGGCGGCCGGGCCGCTGGCGGTCGGCGGCCGCGAGCTCTCGCCGCCCGCCATGCGCGTCATCTCCCTGCTCGCTCCGGCCGTGCTGGCGGCGCTGATCGTCGTGGGCACCTTCGCGGACGGCCGCGAGCTGGCGTTCGACGCCCGCGTGGTGGGGCTCGCTGCGGGCGCCTGTGCGATCGCGCTGCGCGCGCCGCTGCTGGTGATCGTGCTCGTCGCGGCGGCCAGCGCGGCGGGCGCCCGCGCGCTGGGCGCGGCCTAGCTAGGGCAGCCGGCCCGTTCGCGCGATCCGCGCGAACACCCGCGCGCTCGGGCGCTCGATGCGCCGGAGCGTGGCGGGGTCGTACGAGAACATCCCGAACTTCGGGTAGTAGCCCGCGGCCCACTCGAAGTTGTCGACGAGCGTCCAGTAGAGGTAGCCGCGCACCCGGGCCTGGCCGGAGCGCATCGCGGCGCGCACCTGGCGCAGATGCGAGACGAGGTACCCGGCGCGCTGGTCGTCGTCGGCGTCGGCGATGCCGTTCTCTGTCACGTACAGCGGCAGGCCGTACGCGCCCGCCGTCCGCAGCGAGCGCCCGAAGCCCTCTGTGAAGATCTCGGAGCCGAAGTCCGAGCAGGTCGTCGGGCAGGCCGGGAGCGAGGGCTGCGCCGGTGTGGCGTACGAGGTCCGCGGCAGGAAGTCGAGGAGCTCGATGCGCTCGCTGATCGGCTCGGCCAGCCCGGAGACGCGGCCGCGGAAGTAGTAGTTCACGCCGAGGTAGTCGGCCTTCCCCGCGCTCCCGGGGCGGCGCTCGCCGGGGCCGATCCGGCCGTCCACGTTCAGGTCCCAGCGGCCGCGCACGGCCGCGTTCAGGAACAGGCGGTTGAACAGATAGTCGGCGTGGCGCGTCGCCTCGCGGTCGCGCTGCGACGCCGGGTCGGCGGGCGTGAAGGCGATCATGTTGTTCACCGGCCCGACCCGCGCCCGGCCGTCGAAGCGGTGGATCGCGTCGTAGGCGGCCGCGTTCGCCTTCACCTGGTTGATCACCGCGCGGATCGCTCCGCTGAAGGAGAAGGCGCCGGGCGGGAAGTAGCCGGCGAACGAGCCCGGCACGTTCACGTAGCCGTTGGCCGCCACGACGAGCGGCTCGTTGAGGGGCGTCCAGAACGTCACGCGGCGGCCGAGCTTCCACGCGAGGTAGGCGGCGTACTTGCGGAACTCGCGCACCGTGGAGGCGTTGAGCCAGCCGCCGCGGGCGAGCTTCGGCAGCTCGGCGTCCGGACCGCGGACGGCCAGCGCATCGCGCACCGCGATCGGATCGTGGACCCAGGTCGGCAGCGAGAAGTGGCTGAGCGTCACGAACGGCTCGAGGCCGCGCCGGTCCGCCGCGCGCAGCTCGGCCGCGTAGTGGCGGAGCGCCGAGTGGTCGGCCAGCCGGTCGAGCCGGCGCAGGTCGCCGGCGTCGATCCTCCGCCCGACGCTCACTCCGGCGGTCGACCGCGGGAAGATCCGGCTCCACTCCACCGAGAAGCGGTAGGCGTTCGCGTTGAGGCGCTCGGCCGCGAGGTCGATGTCCTTGCGGAACAGCCGCCAGTGGCCCGGCCCGCGCTCGATCGGGTCGCCCGTGACCCAGCCGCGCTCGATGTTGAGCGGGTCGCGGCTCCAGACCCACCAGTCGGTCCGCGGGTCGGCGTTCGAGGGCCGGCCGCCGGCCTCGGCCTGGGTGCCCGCGATCGCTGTGCCCCAGAGGAAGCTGCGCGGGAAGTCGCGCTTCGGCGCGGCGCCCGCGGCGGGGGCGGCCGCCAGAGCGGCGGCGAGGACCGCGACGATCGCGCCCAGGGGCCTCATGCCGGGAATGGCGTCGCTTGGGCCACGCATCCGTGCCGGTCGATCGCGAAGCGCAGCTCGCGCACGTCCCCGAGGGCGCGGCGCGTGCGCTCCGGGTCGGGGGTGTAGACGAGCACGAACCCGCCGCCGCCAGCGCCGAGCGAAACCGCTCCGCGCGCGCCCGCGCCGAGCGCCCGCTCGCGCAGGTCGTCCATCTCCGGGATCACCGTGCCCGGAGCGCGGTCGCGCTTGGCCTCCCACTGCTCGTTCATCAGCTCCCCGAAGCCTTCCAGGTCGCCCGCCTCGAGGGCGGCGCAGGTCAGGCCGCCCAGCTCGTGCAGGCGCCCGAGGGCCCGCCGGATGGCCTCGTCGCCCGCCTCCGTGCCCGACACCTGGCCCGACAGCACGTCGGACGCGGAGCGCTCCCGGCCGGTGAAGAAGAGCAGGCAGTGCTCGCGGAGCGCGTGCTCCACGCTCTCCGGAAGCGTCAGCTCGCGCACGTCGACCGAGTCGTCGGGGTGGAACGTGTAGGCGCGCACACCGCCGTAGGCGGCCGCGTACTGGTCCTGCTTCCCGACG
>JAFGJG010000102.1 GCA_016929195.1 Thermoleophilaceae bacterium | reverse complement strand
GCACAGCGCGCGCCGGTCGGCGAGCGTCAGCCGCTCGAGGTCGAACAGGACGGCGGCGGCGACCAGGGGCCCCGCGAGCGAGCCGCGCCCGGCCTCGTCCGCGCCGGCCACGTAGCGGCAGCCGAGCTCGCGGTCGAACGCGAAGAGACGGCGGCCCGTCCCGGAGCGCTTGCGCCCCCGGCCCTTCCGCGAAGCGATGGCGGTTCCCGGCTTCCCCACGCTGGCGCGATGATAGGCAGGCCTGCGGCGGAAGGGGAGCCTGGCGGCGCCGCGCTAGAGCGTGCCGATTCGGTTGGGCGGCCAGTAGGTCGCGAAGGCCTTCCCGATCATCGCGCTCTTCTCGATCGGCCCCCACTCGCGGCTGTCCGCGGACTCGCCCCGGTTGTCGCCCATCATGTAGTAGTAGCCCCTCGGGATCGTGATCTCCTTGGGCATGTCGCAGAGCCCGCACGAGGAGTCCAGCCGGGCGTAGGGCTCGTTCTGGCGCTTCCCGTCGATGTAGACGGCGCCGTTGATGACCTTCAGGCGGTCGCCCCCGACCGCGACCACCCGCTTGATGAAATTGGTGTCCGAGCGGCCGTCCGTCGGGCGCGGGCACGGCGAATCGGGCGGATGCTCGACGCCGCAGGTGTTCGAGTCGGCGCCCGCCGGCGGCTTGAAGACGACGATGTCGCCGCGGTCAGGGTCGCTGAAGCGGAAACTCACGCGATCCACGAGCACGCGCTGGCCGACCTCGAGGGTCGGGACCATCGACTCGCTCGGGATGCGGAACGGCTTGACGAGAAAGGCCTGGATGCCCAGCGCGAGGCCGAGCGCGACCGCGACGATCGTGACGAGTTCGACGAGAGACCCGCCGGCGCTCTTCTCCTTTGTGCCCGCCACGACGCCGCGCGACCGGGCCTAGCCGGAGGACTCGTCCTCGGAATCCCCGTCGGCGTCGTCCGTCTCCCCGGCCGCCTCGTCGACGGGAGCAGCGTCCTCGTCGGCGGCCTCCTCAGCGGGCTCGTCGGCCTCGGCCGCGGGCTCCTCCGAAGCCTCGGGCGCCTCTGCGTCGGCAACCTCGGCCTCGGGGGCGTCCGCCTCGGTCGCTCCAGCCTCCGGGGCGTCCGCCTCGGGCGCACCGGTCTCGGGCGCTTCGGCCTCGAGGGCCTCGGCCTCGTCGGCCTCCGCGCGGGCCTCGCCGAGCTCGTCCTCGCCGGGGCGAGGAGCGTCGTCCGGCGGCATCGCGCCCACCGCGAAGGTCTCCTCCTCCAGAGCTCCGGTCCAGCGGCGCTCGCGGACGCGCGCGCCGCGGCCCACGCGGTCGCGGAGGTAGTAGAGCTTGGCGCGCCTCACGTCGCCGCGGGCGGCGACCTCGATGCGCTCGATCTTCGGCGAGTGCACGGGGAACGTGCGTTCCACGCCCACGCCGAAGGACTGCTTGCGGACGGTGAAGGACTCGCGGAGGCCGCTGCCCTGGCGCTTGATGACGATCCCTTCGAAGACCTGGGTGCGCCGGCGGGTGCCCTCGACGACCTGGAAGTGGACCCTCACGCGATCGCCCGCCTGAAAGGACGGGACGCGGCGCAGCTGAGCGCGCTCGATGCTGTCGATTACAGAGGACATGAAGAGTGGGGTCGGCCGCGAGGCCGGGCCGGGGGCACAAGAGAGGCGCGAGCTCCCCCGGGAACTTCGCGCACCGCCGCATGGTAGCGAAGGGCCAGTGGGTTTCCGCGCCCTGGTGCTCAGTCGGGGCGGGCGCCGCGGCGGCGGCTCTGCTCCCTGCGCCACTCCCTGATGCGGCCGTGGTCACCGGACAGGAGGACCTCCGGGACCTCGTGCCCGCGCCAGTCGAACGGGCGCGTGTAATGGGGGTACTCGGGAGCGCCCTCGAGAGCGGCGCTGAACGACTCCTCGACCGCGCTGTCCTCATGGCCGAGGCTGCCCGGGAGCTTCCGGATCACCGCGTCGCAGACCACCATCGCGGCCAGCTCGCCGCCCGACAGCACGTACGGGCCGATCGAGACCACGTCGCTCGCGAGGTGCTCGTGCACGCGCTCGTCGAAGCCCTCGTAGCGGCCACACAGCAGCGTGAGCGCCGGCTCGGCCGCCAGCTCCTCGGCGAGCGCTTCGTCGAACTGCCGCCCGCCGGCCGCGAGCGCGATCACGCGCCGTTCGGCCGGAAGCCCGAGCGGATCGCCGCCGTAGCGCTCGGTCAGGGCGGCCTCGACCACGTCGGCCCGGATCACCATGCCGGCTCCGCCGCCATAGGGGGTGTCGTCCACCTGGCCTGCCTTGAGCGGCGTGCTCGCGCGCAGGTCGACGAACGACAGCCGGTGTCCCAGCTGCTTCGCGTTCTGCACGTGCCGCTGCCGCATGAACCAGGCGAACCAATCCGGGAACAGCGTGAGGACGTCGATCTCCATCAGAGGCCCAGGAAGGCGTCGTCGACCTCGATGCGGCGCCCGTCCGGGTCCACCAGCCTGACGGCGTCCGACACAAACGGCACCAGCGTGCCGTCCTCCAGCTCGAGCACCGAGCACGAGGGGCCGTCCAGCAGCCGGCGCACCGAGCCATGGCCCGGAACGGCGCACCCGACCAGCTCCGACGCGAGCCACTCCCCCTCCTCGAGCTCCGCGTCCACCAGCAGGGTCGTCCCGCGCAGCGGGCGCGGGTCGTCCACGTCCTCGAGCCTGATCAGCGGCCGGTCGCGCGTGCCGCCGCGGCGAGTGACGTGCAGCTCGCGCCCGTCGACCGTGAGCACGGTCCCCTCCGACAGGTCGTGGTCGGCCGCCTCGACCCAGAAGCTGCCGTCCAGCCCGTGTGGCTTCCCGACGCGGCCCGCAGTGACGAGCGTCAATCCACCACGTCGACGAGCACCCGCCGGTCGTGGCGGACCGCGGAGGCCTTGACGACGTTCCGCAGCGCGGCGATCGTCCGCCCGCCGCGGCCGATCACCTGGCCCGCGTCGTCCTCGGCCACCCGGAGCTCGAGCACCACGGTGCCGTCGTCCTCCTCGAATGACTCGATCGAGACCTCGTCCGGATTGTCCACCAGCGCCCGGGCGAGGT
This sequence comes from Thermoleophilaceae bacterium, assembly GCA_016929195.1. Lineage (GTDB taxonomy): Bacteria > Actinomycetota > Thermoleophilia > Solirubrobacterales > Thermoleophilaceae > JACVRW01. The sequence goes on along the minus strand of JAFGJG010000102.1, from coordinate 291 downwards.
ACTCGAGCAGCTCCTCCACTAGGAGCTCGGCTCGGCCTCGCCGTCGCCCGCGTCGGCGCCGGCCCCCGCCTCAGCACCGGCCTCACCCTCGGCCGCCGCCGCCGCCTCCTCCTCGGGAGCGGCCTCCGCCGCGGGCGCGTCGGCCTCGTCCGGCACCGGTGCGTCGACGGCATCGGCGACCACGGCGGCCTCGGCGGTCGCCTCGGCAGCGGCGTCCTCATCGACCACGACGGCGGTGGCCCCCGGCGCGTCGAGCGGTGTCGGGCCGCCTGACTTGGCCTGCGCCTTCAT
>JAFGJG010000101.1 GCA_016929195.1 Thermoleophilaceae bacterium | reverse complement strand
GGCGATGAACTGCCCGAACTCCGACTCCTCCTCGTCGCCGACCGGCTTCTCGAGCGAGACCGGGGCCTGCGCGGAGCGCTTGATCGACTCGACCTCCTCGGGCTCGATGCCGGTGTGCTCGGCGATCTCGTCCGGGGTGGGCTCGCGGCCGAGCTCGGTCACGAGCTTGCGCTCGGCGCGGCCGATCTTGTTGAGCTTCTCGACCACGTGCACCGGGATGCGGATCGTGCGCGCCTTGTCGGCGAGCGCGCGGGCGATCGCCTGGCGGATCCACCAGGTGGCGTAGGTCGAGAACTTGAAGCCCTTGCGGTAGTCGAACTTCTCGGCCGCGCGGACCAGGCCCAGCGTGCCCTCCTGGATCAGATCGAGGAAGGGCAGCCCCTGGTTCCGGTAGTTCTTGGCGATCGAGACGACCAGGCGGAGGTTCGACTCGACCATCTTCTGCTTCGCGTCGAGGTCGCCGCGCTCGATGCGCTTGGCGAGATCGACCTCCTCCTGCGCCGTGAGCAGCCGGACCTTGCCAATGTCCTTCAGGAACAGCTGAAGGGAGTCGGTGGTCATGTCCGGCTTCAGGTCGATCGCGGTCTTGGCCTTCCGCCGGCTGCGGCGGTCGACCGCGCGCTCGACCTCGGGCGCGGCATGCGTCGGGTCCTCCTCGACGAGCTCGATCTCGGACTTCTCGAAGTAGCCGTGCAGCTCCTCGATGTCGCCCTCGTCGAGCTCGACCTCGGACAGCGCGGTGGCCACTTCCGCGAAGGTCAGGGTTCCGGTCTGCTGGCCCTTCGCGACGAGGAGCTTGACCTCCTCGAGCTCTTGCAGTTCAGCTACAGACATCTCGTTCCTTGCAGCAAGCAGGACCCAGCGCACGGGCGCCGGGCCCATCTAGACAGGCCCGAAGAGAATAGAGCTACGGATAGTGAAGTCAAGCGTCGGAAAGCGGAAATTCCGCTGACTAGCCAGTCAGCCAATTGGTTCTACCCACGATCCCCGGTCGAGATACACATATCCCGTTCCAAGTCCTCCTGCGCCACTTGATCGGCGCAGGAACCCCGGGGCTCCAGGTCCCGCCACTCACTCTAGACTGCCCGGCGATGAGCGACGACAAGAGCGTTCTCGGCAACCTCCCCCGCTCCCGGCCCGGCACGCGCAGCGACAAGCGCCGCAGCGCCCGCCCGGCCGATGCGGCGGAGAAGGCCGCGAAGGCATCCGAGCAGGGGCCGCCGAAGCCGAAGCCGAAGCCGCGCGCAGCCGCCAAGCCGCGCCCGGCGCGCCCGATCAAGGAGCCGCCGCCGCGGCCCGTCACCGAGCCCGTGCCCGACCCGGAGGCCCCGGAGCCCCCGGCGGGCGATCCGCTCGGGGATGCCGCTCGCGCCGCGGCCAAGGCGGTGGGGACCGGCGTCAAGATCGGCACGGGTCTCGCCCAGGAAGTTCTGCGTCGCCTGCCCAGGCCCTGAGGGCATGTGCCCGCCAGCGGTTCCCCGCCTTACACCGCAATGGTGAACGGCACCTTGAACAAGGGTATGCTGCGCTCGATGCCGAGCGGAGCGAAGGATCCGCCGCGTTGCTTGATCGTCGACGACCACCCGGTTGTCAGGGCAGGGGTCAGGTCGGTGCTGGGCGACGCGTTCGCAGGTGCCACCGTGCTCGACGCGGCCTCGGTCGAGGAGGCGTTCGAAGCTCTCGGCGACGACGTGCCCGACGTTGTGATCGTCGATCCGTGGAAGGTCGACCCTGACATCGGCAACGTCGTGAGCCGCCTGGCCGGCCGCCTGGCGGCCCCGATCGTGGTCTTCACGTCAGATGGCGGCGCGCGCCTGCTGGCCGAGGCGCTCAAGGCCGGCGTGAAGGGCTACGTCCGCAAGGACTCCCCCTCGGAGGACCTGATCCGGGCGATCGACGCGGCGCGCTCGGGTGAGTTCTACGTCGATCCCGGCCTCTCGTCGTCGATCGTCCTCGACGAGTCCGACAAGACCCTCAGCGCGCGTCAGCGCGAGATCCTCCAGATGCTCGCCGACGGGATGCAGACCGACGCCGTGGCCCAGCGCCTCGGCCTCTCCACCGAGACGGTCCGCACCCATACGAAGCGGATCCTGGCGAAGCTCGAGGCCTCGACCCGCACTCAGGCCGTGGCGATCGGGATCCGCCACGGCATGATCGACTGACCCCTCGCACAGCCGACGAGACCGGAATTGGGGGCCATATAGGCCCCTTTTTCAGGTCCCGCGTCCTCGGCGCCCGCCCCGCGCGCTAGGTCTTCGCCTCTTCGGCGACCTCGGCCGGCGGAACCTCGCCCAGCGCGACGCCGTCGCCGGCCGCCTTCGCGCGGTACATCGCCTTGTCGGCCACGTCGATGAGGGTCTCCGCGTCGGTGCCGTGCTCGGGGCAGGAGACCGCGCCGATCGAGAGGCCCACGGGCGGGTCGTCCGGGGTGGCCACCTCCTCCGCGGCGGCGGCGTTGAGGCGCTCGCCCAGCTTCAGCGCGTTCGCGGCGTCCTGCTCGGGGGCGAGCACGCAGAACTCGTCGCCGCCGATCCGGGCGGCGATGTCGACCGAGCGGATCGACCGGCGCACCGACATCGCCACCTGCATGAGCACGCGGTCGCCCGCCTGGTGGCCGTGCGAGTCGTTGATGCGCTTGAGGCCGTCCACGTCCATCAGGAGCAGCCCGAACGGATGCCCGTAGCGCTTGTGGAGGTCGAGCAGGTGCGCGATCTCGCGCTGAAGCGCGCGCAGGTTGCCGAGGCCGGTGAGCGCGTCCGTGTTCGCCTGGGACTCGAGCTCGCGCGAGCGGCTCCGCACCAGCTCCTCGGTGACCGCCGCCTGGATCGCGCCGGCCGCGTCCACGAGATGCTCCACCGCGTCGGCGAACTGCTCCGGGTCGTTCTCGGCCAGCTCCTCGCGCAGCGCCTTGACGAGCACCGCCTGGAGCGAGGCCACGTCGCGCGCGACCTCGGCCACCGAGGCGTCGCGCCCGCCGCGCAGCCCGGCGAGGGAGGCGGCGCGCTCGACCTGGGCGTCGTCGAGCTTGTACGGGTCGGAGCCGTTGCTCGCGACCGACTTGAGGATGTCGCTGATCAGCTCCGGAAGCTCGCGCGCGATCCGCTCGGTCGGCAGCTCGCGGATCTCGTCGAGAGACGCGCGTTCGATCAGCCGCACCAGGAATGCCTTGGCGAGCTCCTCCCTGGAGCGGTCGACCCGCGCAAGAGGGCCCCGGATGGGTGTCATGAGACGGCGATCAGTTCGTACACCGGACGTCCGTGGCGGCATTACGATCCTACCCCCGAAAACGGCGGGACCGTGCCGGAATTTGCGCGCAAGTCGTTGTGTCATACATTCGCCGCGTGAGCAGGCCGCTCGCCATCGAGGAGGCCCGCGAGCGGGTGCTTGCCGAGGCGAGGCCGCTCGCAGCGGAGGACGTGCCCGTCGAGCGGGCGCTCGGTCGCGTGCTCGCGGCGGAGGTCGTCGCGGACATGCAGGTGCCGCCGTTCGACAGCTCCGCGATGGACGGTTTTGCGGTCGTGGCCGGGCCGGAGGCGGACCTTCCCGTCGTCGGCGAGTCGCGCGCGGGACACCCCTTCGGCGCCCGGCTCGAGCCCGGGAGCGCCGTGCGGATCTCCACCGGCGCGGTGGTCCCCGAGGGGGCCGACGCGGTGGTGCCGGTCGAGCGGACCGAGGATGCCGGCGACCGCGTGCGCGTTCCCGAGACGCGCCAGGGCGCCAACATCAGGTACGCGGGCGAGGACGTACGCCCGGGGGACGTGGTCCTCCGCTCCGGCACGCCGCTCGGACCGGCCGAGCTGGGTGTGGCGGCCTCGCTCGGGCACGCGGTGCTGGCCTGTGCGAACCGCCCGCGGGTGGCGCTCGTGGTGACCGGCGACGAGCTGGCGCGCCCCGGCGAGCCGCTCGAGCCCGGCGGCATCTACAGCTCGAACGGGTACGCGCTCGCCGCGCAGGTGGAGCGTGCAGGCGCCGCCCTCACCGGCGTCGAGAGCGCGCCCGACACCGCCGACGGCACGCGCGCGGCGCTCGCGGGGGCGCTCGGCGAGGCCGACGTGGTGTGCGTGTCCGGCGGCGTCTCGGTCGGCCCGCACGACCACGTGCGCACGACGATGGCGGAGCTCGGCGTGGAGGAGCGCTTCTGGGGCGTGCGGCTGCGGCCCGGCAAGCCGACCTGGTTCGGCGTGCGCGACGGCACCCTCGCCTTCGGGCTGCCCGGCAACCCCGTCTCGGCGATGGTCACCTTCCAGCTGTTCGTGCGGCCGGCGCTCGCCGCGCTGCAGGGCGCCGACCCGGCCGCGCGCAGGGTCGGCGCGGTGCTTGCCGAGGAGGTCAGGCGGAACCCGGGGCGCGAGCAGGCCGTGCGCGTGCGCCTCGGCGGCGACGGCGAGCTGCGGGCGACGCCGACGGGCCCGCAGGGCTCGCACCAGCTCACCTCGATGCTCGGGGCGGACGGCCTGGCGCTGATCCCCGCCGGCGAGGGCGCGCTGACGGCCGGCGACACGGTCGAGGTCGAGCTCCTGTGAGGAAGCGCGACCCGCGCCGGCTGCTCGAGCGCGAGCGCCGCGCCCGCGCGCGCGTGCAGATCGTGCGCGTGCCGCGCTCCGAATACGCGGCCGACGGAAGCATCGGGAGCAAGCAGGTGGCCGAGGTCACGCTGCCGCGCGAAGAGCTCGACAGGGTCTGGTCGCCGGAGTACCTGGAGCGGCTCGCGGCGACCTACTGGCGCTTCCTGACGCGCTTCTCGCTCGGCATCCTCCGCGTCTTCTACAGCGATGACTCGCGCGAGGTCGTCGTGTTCCGGCGCCCGTTCGTGCTGCTCCGGTTCCACAAGCCCGAGTACACGATCGAGTCGGACGGCGGCAGGGTCACGTGGCCGATCGACCGCGGCTTCCTTGTCGCGCCCTCGGGACGCGGGCGCGGCTATCTGCGCCTGACCGTGGAGCGCTTGCCAGACGACGCCGGCTCGCCGGACGAGGCGCGCGCCACGATCTCGTCCGAGGTCGTGAACTTCTACCCGCTGATCGCCGGCTGGGGCTGGTTCTCGCGGATCGGGCGCATCATCTACAACGAGACGCAGCTGCGGATCCACGTGATCGTCACCCACGCCTTCCTCCGGTCGCTGGCGAACCTCGATCTGGTGGAGTCGAACGTCGGCGCGCTGACCGCGCCCGATCCCTAGCCCACGCGCTGCGAGGTGATCTCGCGCAGCTTCGCGCGGTCGTGGCGCGCGGTGATCGTGCGGACCGTGCCGGAGCGCGACCGCATCGAGATCGACTCGGTGGTCGCGCCCTCGGGGCCGACCAGGTGGACGCCTTCGAGCATCTCGCCGTCCGTGACGCCGGTGGCGGCGAAGTGCACGTCGTCGCCGGACACGAGCCGGTTGGTGTCGAGCACCTCGTCGAGGTCGTAGCCGGCCTCGAGCGCGGCGCTGCGCTCGTCCTCGTCGCGCGGCCACAGCCGCCCGACGATCGTGCCGCCCGTGCACTTGATGGCGGCGGCCGCGAGCACCCCCTCGGGCGTGCCGCCGATCCCCCAGAGCAGGTCCACGGGCGATCCCTCGGTGACCGCGACGAGCGCCGCGGACACGTCGCCGTGCGGGATCAGGCGGATCCGGGCGCCGGCCCGGCGGATCTCCGCCATCGCCTCGTCGTGGCGCGGCCGGTCGAGCATGATCACGACCAGGTCGCCGACCCCCACGCCCTTCCGCTTGGCCATGAGCTTGAGCGTCTCCGGCAGCGGCCGGTCCGGGTCGAGCAGGTCGGCCATGTCGCGCGACGTGGCCATCTTCAGCATGTAGACGCACGGGCCCGGGTCGAACATCGTGCCCCGCTCCGACAGCGCGATCGTCGCGATGGCGTTGGGCAGGCCCTTCGCGCACAGCTCCGTGCCCTCGAGCGGGTCGACCGCGATGTCCACCTGCGGCGGCGAGCCGTCGCCGATGCTCTCGCCGTTGTAGAGCATCGGCGCCTCGTCCTTCTCGCCCTCCCCGATCACGACGCGGCCGTCCATGGAGACCGTGTCGAGCATCAGGCGCATCGCGTCCACAGCTGCGCCGTCGGCCGACTCCTTCTCCCCGCGCCCGATCCAGCGCGAGCAGGCGAGCGCGGCGTACTCCGTCGTCCGCACCAGCTCGATCGCGAGGTTGCGATCGGGACGCGCCGAGCCCTCGGCCATTCCCTAGATCACGCCCGGGGGCTTGCGCGCGGTGGTGTAGAACGCCTGGCGCAGGTAGCCGGCCGCCAGCATCCCGGCGGCGGCGAGAAGGCCGACGAAGTAGCCGATCCCGAGGCCGATGTCCACGCTGTCACCGGGCCGCCCCAGGATGATCCCGTTGCAGAGGATCAGCACGAAGGCGGTCATCCCCACGATCATGGTCACCTCGCCCGGCTTCCAGGTCAGCTTGTGCCCGCGCGCCAGGATCCAGGACAGGATGAAAGGCGCGCTGCAGGCGAGCACGAGCAGGATGTCGAGCGTCGAGAAGACCTGCCACGCGCTCGCCTTGTCGCCATTCGCGATCGCGCCGTCGTTGAGTTGAGAGAACTCGTTCGAGCTGCTCGTGGTGAACCAGGGAAGGAACAGCGAGAGGAACAGCACGACGGCCGCCGCCATGCCCATGTACTCGCCCGGCGACAGCTTCGACAGATCGAGATAGTCGCCGCGTCGCTCCGCCCTCGAAGCCTCCATCGCGCTGCAACCTAACACGGTAGGTTCCCCGCGAGGTCCGACCGAGAGGAGAGGCATGGCGGTAACGAAGATCATCGAAGTGGTGGGGAGCTCACCGGAGAGCTCCGACGGGGCGGTCAAGGCGGCGCTCGACGACGCGCGGCAGACGCTCCGGAACGTCAAGGCGGTCGACGTCGTCTCCACCGGGCTGCGGGGCGACAACCTCGACGAGTGGCGTGCGCTGGTGCGCATCTCGTTCCTGGTGGAGCGCGTCTCGGAGTAGCCCGTAACGAAAAAGGGGCCTCGGTAGTCTGAGCGCGGCCCCCGTGCGTCCTGCCGAGATCCGAACACTGCCCCCTGGAGGGGTCGACGTGCTTCTCGAAGAGGCACGCGACCGGACCCTCCGGCTCGTGGAGCCGGTGTCCGATGTGGACCTCCACCGCGTGCACGACCCGCTGATGAGCCCGCTCGTCTGGGACCTCGGCCACATCGCGGCGTACGAGGACCTCTGGGTCTGCCACCGCACGGGCGGGCTCGACCTGCTGCGGCCCGAGCTCGCGGAGCTCTACGACGCATTCGAGACGCCGCGCTCGAAGCGCGGTGACATCCCCTACCTGCGCCGCGACGACGCGCTCGACTACCTCGCGGAGGTGCGCGAGCGCTCGCTCGAGGTCCTGGCGGCCGCCGGCCCGGGCCATCACGTCTGGCAGCTCGTCGCGCAGCACGAGCACCAGCACGACGAGACCATGCTCCAGACGCTCCAGCTCGCCGAGCCCGGCGTCTATGCCCCCGACCGCGATGCACCGTCCGGCGCAGCGGCCGCGGGCGTCCTGCGCGTGGACGGCGGCACCTTCGAGCTCGGCGACCCCGGTGCCGGATTCGCCTACGACAACGAGCGCCCGCGCCACGGCGTCGCGCTCGCCCCGTTCGCGATCGACCGCGCGCCGGTCACGAACGACGCCTTCCTCGAGTTCGTGGAGGACGACGGCTACCGGCGGGAGGAGCTCTGGGCCGAGGAGGGCTGGGCGCACCGCCTGCGCGAGGGCTGGGAGCGGCCGCTCTACTGGACCGCCGACGGCGGCGAGCGCCGCTTCGACCGCGAGGCCGAGCTCGAGCCCGGGCTCCCCGTCATGCACGTGTCCTGGTTCGAGGCGGACGCGTTCGCGCGCTGGCGCGGCGCGCGCCTGCCCACCGAGGCGGAGTGGGAGCGCGCCGCGGCCGCGTCCGGCGGCGGGCGCGGACACCTCGACCAGCTCGACTTCGGCCCCGGCCCGGCAGGCCCGTTCGTGGGCGACTGCTGGGAGTGGACCGCGAGCGAGTTCTCCGCCTACCCCGGCTTCGCGGCGTTCCCGTATCCCGAGTACTCCGAGGTGTTCTTCGACCGCGGCTACCGCGTGCTGCGCGGGGCGTCCTGGGCCACGCGGCCGGCGGTCGCGCGCGAGACGTTCCGCAACTGGGACCTGCCGCAGCGGCGCCAGATCTTCGCCGGGTTCCGCTGCGCGGAGGCGGCATGAGCGTCGCCGAGGCGGTTCGCATCGACCACTGCGACGTGCTGGACACCCTCGGCGCCGACGTGCGCGCCGGGCTGGCCCGGCCGCTCAAGGAGCTGCCGCCGAAGTACTTCTACGACGAGCGCGGCTCCGAGCTCTTCGACCGGATCACGACGCTGCCCGAGTACTACCCGAGCCGCTGCGAGCGCGCGATCCTCAACCGCCACGCACCGGACATCGTCGCGGACAGCCGCGCCGAGGAGCTCGTGGAGCTCGGCTCGGGCACCGCCTCGAAGACGCGTGCGCTGCTCTATGCCATGGCGGGCGCGGGCTCGCTGCGGCGCTACGTGCCCTTCGACGTGGACGAGTCGGTCGTCAAGGCGTGCGCGGTCGAGCTCGTGGAGCTCTACCCCGGGCTCGAGGTTCACGGCGTGGTCGGGGACTTCGGGCGCGACCTCGCCCATGTGCCCGACGGCCGGCGACGCCTGTTCGCCTTCCTCGGAGGGACGATCGGGAACCTCTACCCCGAGGAGCGCGCCCGCTTCCTGCGCAGGCTGCGGACCGCGATGGCGCCCGAGGACCGCCTGGTGATCGGCACCGACCTCGTCAAGGACCGCGCGATGCTCGAGGCCGCATACAACGACAGCGAGGGCGTGACCGCGGAGTTCAACCGCAACGTTCTGCGCGTGGTGAACGAGGGGCTCGGCGCCGACTTCGACCCCGAGTCGTTCGAGCACGTGGCGTTCTTCGACGAGGCGAACTCCTGGATCGAGATGCGCCTGCGCGCGAATGGGGCGCAGCTCGTCCACATCGACGGGATGAACCTCGACGTGCGCTTCGCCGACGGCGAGGAGATCCGCACCGAGATCAGCGCCAAGTTCACGCGCGACGCGGTTCGCGCCGAGCTCGGGCAGGCGGGGCTCCGGCTCGACGACTTCCTCACGGACGACGGCGGCCTGTTCGGCCTGGCCGTGGCGTCGCCGGCAGAGCCCTTCAGGTCGCGCGCGCAGTCCTGAGCAGCAGCGTCCGCGCGGCCTCGATCACGAGGCCGCGGTCGTGCGTGATCGCGAACTCGAAGCGTCGCGAGGCGTCCGGCCCGCCGTCGCCGAGGTCGCGCCCGACGAAGGCGGCCGCGAAGTGGGGTGCGAGGACGATGACGTTCCACTCGCCGCGCAGCGCCTCGCTCTCCTCGAGCGCCACGCCGCGGACGCCGGCCGCGGGGCTGCCGGGGATGCCGACGCCGAAGGCGCCGACGAGCACCGCGTGCTCTCCCAGGCAGCGGTAGAGCTCGGCCGAGCGCGGTGTGAAGAAGCGCGCATCCTGGAAGGTCGAGAGGACCACGACCTCACGGCCGAGCTCGAGCGCGCGCGCCTCAAGCTGGCGCGAGAAGGAGAGCAGGAGCGGCTTGTCGCCGACGATGGTCGAGCGCCGGGCCGCGACCAGGCTGAACGGGCTGGGTGCCGGCGGCTCCAGCGGGTCCCCCGAGATCGGCGCAGGGACGGTCGGTCGCGCCGTGCGCTCGGGCAGCGGCCCCGGGCGGCCGAACAGCCAGCCCTGGCCGTAGCGGGCGCCGAGCGCGATCGCGCGCGCGAGGTGCTCATCCGTCTCGATGCCCTCGGCCACGATCGCGGCGCCGGTGCGCTCGGCCTCCGCCTGGACGGCGTGGACCACCCGCGCGAGGTCGGCGTCGGGACGCCGCCGCGTGAGGCTCATGTCCAGCTTGATGACGTCGGGCGCGATCAGGGGCATCAGCGCCAGCGAGCCGTCGTCCACGCCCACGTCGTCGAGCGCCACGCCGAAGCCCCGGTCGCGCAGCCAGCGGACGAGCTCGAAGAGCTCGCGCGGGCGCGCGGTGAGCGCGCGCTCGGTCAGCTCTACCGTCACGTGCAGCCGCCCGTCCCGCACTGCCTCCTCCCCGTCCGGGAGGAATCGCCGCGAGGGGTCGAGCGTGGACGCCTCGGCGTTGACGAAGAGAGTCGCGGGCGCCGCGAGGCCCGCCTCGAGCGCGCCGGTCACCGCGGCGTGGCGGCAGGCCTCGTCCACCTCCGTCGACAGGTTCGCGACCGCCGCGGCGCCGAACAGCTGATCGGGCCGGGCGAGGGCCGATCCCTCGGGCCCCCGCGCGAGCGCCTCGTAGCCGACGGGCTCGAGCGAGTCGAGCGCGACTATCGGCTGGTAGGCGGAACGGAGCTCCCCCGCGCGGAGGAGCTCCTCTACCGCATCACGTGTGGCCGTCCGGCCCCGCACAGGACCTGCCTCGGCAGGTCCGTGCGGTTACTTGAGCGCGCAACCTAACTGGTCGTGCGCGCCGCCTCCTCCATGTGGCAGACGAAGCTCGGCCCGCTCGCCGAGGCGGTGGTGAGCGGCCCGCCCGGCCCCGTCTTCAGGCTCGCGGTCGTCGTGCCCGTCCGCGAGAAGTGGCAGGGGTCGTTCGGATCGTGGATCGCCGTCCCGCCGCTGATGCACGGGATCTGGCCCGCGAAGACGTCGGGGAGGAACTTCATGTCGTCGAGCACCCAGACGTGGAGCATGTAGTAGTTGGACAGGTTCACGTTGATGCCGCCCAGCGACGTGCAGTTGGCGTCGCTCGTGTTGAAGGCGATCATCGCCGCGTCCGTCTTGCGGTGGCAGATCCACGGATGGTGGTGCCACCAGTCCAGGTTCCCGGGGAAGCCCTCGGGCGGGCGCCCGGTGTTGGTGCGCACGTAGTAGTCGTACCCGACCAGCCTGGCGTTCGCCCCGTTCCCGTCGAACTGGAGGACGTCCGGCGTCGAGACGTCGAACTTGTCGTCGAGCCCGACGCTGTCGAGGATCGGGTTCTGGCGGTTGAACGACGGGCTGTTGAGCATCGCGGGCGTGATGCCGCCACGGGCGTGATGCGTGCCCATGCCGGGGACGTAGCCCGTGATCTCGCGCCATCCGTCGGCCTCGGCCGCTCCGCGGGTCGGCCACTCCTCGGCGAACTTCTTGCCGGCGTCGAACTGCACGGACATCGCGAGGCACTGGTCCCACGCGAGCGGCGCCTTGTGCGTGCCGGCATACCAGTCGACCGTGCCGACCGCGGGGCCCGATGTCACGGGGATCTCCTCGCTCGACTTGCACCACCACGGCACCCCGCCGCCCGAGTCGCGAGCATCGAGGGCGCCCTTGTAGTAGGCGCACGACGACGCGGTGAGCGCCACGACCGCCAAGGACACGAACAACAGGAGCCTGCGCCGTCCGCCCATCTAAAGCCTCCCTAAAGCCGCATTGATTGGCCGTCGCAACACAGACTTCGCACAAGAGTTGCGCCGCGCTGAGGAACATATGCGATTTGGGTAGCCTGGCGCCACCCATGGAGCTGAACGGAATCGGCGCGCTGGTGGCCGGCGGGGCCTCCGGGCTCGGCGCGGCAACCGCCCGCGAGCTGACCGCGCGCGGCGCGCGGGTGGCCGTCGTGGACCGCGACGCCGAGCGCGCCGAGGCACTCGCGTCCGAGCTCGACGGCGCGGTCGCCCACCAGGCGGACGTGACCGACGAGGCGGCGGTGGAGGCGGCGGTCGCGGGCGCCGTCGAGGCCTTCGGCGGGCTGCGCATGGTCGTGTCGTGCGCGGGCATCGGCTGGGCCGAGCGGACCGTCGGCAAGCAGGGCCCCGCGCAGCTCCAGCCGTTCGAGACCGTCGTGCGGGTCAACCTGATCGGGACCTTCAACGTGCTGCGCCTGGGCGCCGCCGCGGTGGCCGCCGCCGAGCCCGGCGAGGACGGCGAGCGCGGCGTGGTCGTGATGACGGCGTCGATCGCCGCCTTCGACGGCCAGATCGGCCAGACCGCCTACGCCGCCTCGAAGGGCGGCGTCGTCGGGCTCACGCTGCCGGCCGCCCGCGATCTCGCGCGGCTCGGGATCCGCGTCTGCACGATCGCTCCGGGGCTGTTCGACACGCCGCTCCTCGCCGGCCTGCCCGAGGAGGCGCGCCAGGCGCTGGGCGCCCAGATCCCCTTCCCGTCGCGGCTCGGCGTGCCCGAGGAGTACGCGCGCCTGGCCTGTCACATCGCCGAGAACCAGATGCTGAACGGCGAGACGATCCGTCTCGACGGCGCCCTGCGAATGGCCCCTCGGTAGTTTTTTCGTCCCCCCATCCGTCGCCACAGGAGATGAACAGATGCCTGAAGCAGTGATCGTCGATGCCGTGCGCACGCCAATCGGGCGCGCCTTCAAGGGCTCCCTCGCCGCCCTCCGCCCGGACGAGATGGGCGCCTACGTCGTCGACCAGCTGCTGGAGCGCAACCCGGGCGTGGACCCGGCGCTCGTCGAGGACGTCTACTGCGGCTGCGGCATGCCGCAGGGCCTCCAGGCCTTCAACATCGCCCGCATCATCTCGCTGCTGTCCGAGAAGCTCCCGGTCGGCGTGACCGGAGTGACGGTCTCGCGCTACTGCGCGTCGAGCCTCGAGTCGATCCGCGCCGCCGGCAACGCGATCACCGCGGGCCAGGGCGACGCCTACATCGCCGCCGGCGTGGAGTGGGTCTCGCGCTACAACGAGCGCAGCGAGGCGGCCGGTGTGGCCGACCAGAACGAGCACCTCCAGGGCAAGAACGGCGACCCGGACGCCTACATCGCCATGGGCGAGACCGCCGAGAACGTGGCCGAGAAGTACGAGGTCAGCCGCTCCGACATGGACAAGTACGCGCAGCGCTCCCAGGAGCTCGCAGTGCAGTCGCAGGAGGAGGGCTACTTCGACCGCGAGATCGTGCCGGTCAAGCTCCCGGACGGCACGGAGGTCGCCAAGGACGACGGCCCGCGCGCCAGCTCGACGCTCGAGAAGCTGTCCCAGCTCGAGCCCGCCTTCCGCGAGGGCGGCAAGGTCACCGCCGGCAACTCCTGCCCGCTCAACGACGGCGCGGCCGCCGTGCTCGTCATGTCGGACACGAAGGCCGCCGAGCTGGGCCTCGAGCCCCGCGCGCGCATCGTCACGGCCGCCACGGCCGGGATCGAGCCCGAGCTGATGGGCGTCGGCCCGATCGGGGCGATCAAGAAGGTGCTCGACCGCGCCGGGATGACGATCGAGGACGTGGACACGGTGGAGCTGAACGAGGCCTTCGCCGCCCAGGTCATCCCGATCATGGACGTCTGCGGAATCCCCCTGGAGAAGATGAACCCGCACGGCGGCGCGATCGCCCTCGGGCACCCCTTCGGGATGACCGGCGCGCGCATCATGACCACGCTGCTTAACGGGCTCGAGACCGACGACAAGACGATCGGGCTCGAGACGATGTGCGTGGCCGGCGGCCAGGGCCAGGCGATGATCGTCGAGCGCCTGAATTAGATGGCAGCCGGGGGCTCGCGCCCCCGGACCCCCGCGACACCCTGGCCGGTCGATGGCAGCCGGGGGCTCACGCCCCCGGACCCCCGTGTCACCCTGACCGGTCGATGGCAGCCGGGGGCTCACGCCCCCGGACCTCCCGCGGTTCCTGACTTGACCGGCATATGGGCGGTCAAGTCAGGACGGGTCGGGCTGAATCAGCCGGCGGGGACCGGCTCGCGGACGAAGCCGGAGATCAGCTCGGCCAGCCGGCCGGGCTGATCCTCGGACGAGAACGTCCGGGCGTCGTCGATCCACTCGAGCCGGGCGGACGGCAGGTCCTTCGCCAGCCGCTCGGCGTGCTCGGGCTTGAAGAAGCGGTCCTCGCGCGACCACGCGATCAGCGCGGGACGGGTGAAGGTGCCGAGCCGGTCGGCGGCCTCGTTCGTGTGCCGCTTGTCGCCGGCGCGGATGAACCGCTTGACCTCGGCCGCCACGCGCCTGTCGGTCAGCGCGGGGAAGACGTACGAGTCCTCGGCGTCGCGGTCGATCGGCCGCTTCGTGAGCCAGCCGAGCGCGAACGGCAGGCGGCGCGGCGCCCGGAAGCGCATCGGGGCGAGCAGCACGGCGAACGCCCCCGGGATCGTCGCGGCCGGCTTGAAGTACGAGAACATCGGCGGTGGGAAGTTGTCGCGGTAGTCGCACGACGTGAGCACGAGCCGCCCGATCCGCTCGGGGCGCCGCGTGACGACCATCTGGCACAGGGCGCCGCCCGAGTCGTTGCCGACCAGGGTCACGTCCTCGAGCCCCATCGCCTCCAGCGCATCGGCGATCAGGTCCGCCAGCGCCGGCGGGCTGAGGTCCGCGCCCTCGCCGATCGGGCTGCGGTGGGCGCCGAGCGGCATGTCGAGCGCCACGCACCGGAACCGGCCGGACAGCCGCGCGATCACCTTGCGCCACAGGTTCGCGTTGACGAGCACTCCGTGGACGAACACGATCGGCGGCCCGGAGCCGGCCTCGAAGACCTCGAGCGGGCCCTGCGACAGGTCGAGCGTCCGGGCGGTGCCCAGCGCCGGATCGCGCCAGCGTGCCTTGTCTGCGCTGCTCATATGCGCCTCCTCATGGTGTTCCAGAGCAACCGCGGCGCGCGCATCAGCCTGAGCGCCACGGGCAGCGGGTCGAAGTACGAGTGCCGCTCGGCGATCAACCCGTCGCAGACGACCAGGCGGTCGACCGCCTCCCAGGAGACCGGCCTCCCCCCGAGCGTGCCGTGCAGGCGGATCTCGATCAGCACGCCGTCGTCGGTGGCTCCCCAGCGAACCACGTCGGCCGTGAAGTCGGGCATGGCGGCGAAGAGCGGCGCGAACAGCTCGCGCAGGCCTCCGGGGCCGCGAACGGGGGCGGCCAGCGGCTGCGTCATCAGGGCGTCGGGCGTCAAGCGGGAGCCGAAGTGGGCGTAGAAGCGCTCTGGGTCCCGCGCGCCGATCCGCCAGCCCGCGGCGAAGAACTCGACGAGCTCCTCGGCTGCGGACGGGGCGGCCACGGCTTGCGCGCTCACGACTCGTCATTCAACATACAGACAGTATGTATGTCAAGTCTCGACAGTAGGGTCATCGGTCCTGTGGAGGGAAGGGGGCCGCGAGCAGAGCAGTCGGAGGCCACGCGGGCGGCACTGGTCGCGGCCGGCCGGTCACTGTTCGCCGAGCGCGGCTACGCGGGGGTCGGCACCGAGGAGATCGTGCGCCGCGCGGAGGTCACGCGCGGCGCGCTGTACCACCACTTCGAGGACAAGAAGGACCTGTTCCGCGCCGTGCACGAGGAGCTCGAGGCCGAGCTGGCCGAGACGATCGCCGCGCAGCTCGCGGCGGGCGGCGAGGGGGCGCTCGACCTCCTGCAATCCGGGGCGCGCACGTTCCTCGACGCGTGCACCGACCCCGCCCTGGCGCGGATCGCTCTCGTGGACGCTCCGTCGGTGCTCGGCTGGCAGGAGTGGCGGGAGATAGACGAGCGGCACGGCCTGGGGCTCGTCACGGCGGGGCTGGAGGGCGCGATGGAGGCCGGCGAGATCCCACGGCGGCCGGTCAAGCCGCTCGCGCACCTGCTGCTCGGCGCCCTGGGCGAGGCCGGGATGCTGATCGCGAACGCGGAGGACCCGGCCGCCGCTCGCGTCGAGGTCGAGCCGGCCGTGATGGCCCTGCTCGACGGGCTCCGCTAGGGCAGAAGCACGATCTTGCCGAGCTTCCCGCCGTCGGTGAAGCGCTTGTAGGCCTGCTCGGCCTCGGCGAGCGGGAAGGTGGCGGCCATCGGCACGGTGAGCGCGCCGGACCTGAACAGCGGCAGCACCTCGCGCTCCACGAGCCGCGCCGCGATCGCCTTCTCCTCGAGCGGGCGGGCGCGCAGCGTGGATCCGTGGATCCGGGCGCGCTTGCCCATCAGCGCGAGCAGGTTCAGCTCGGCCTTCATGCCGCCGCCCACGCCGATGACCGCGATCCGGCCGCCCGTGGCCAGCGCCTTCAGGTTGCCGGGCATGTTCGGGGCGCCGACCAGCTCGAGGACAACGTCGAACGGGCCCTCGTCCTCGAAGCCCTCGGGCGCGATCGCCCGCGCGCCCAGCCGCTCCACGTCACCGCGCAGCCCGTCGTTGCGCACGGTCGCCACCACGTCGGCGCCGGCTGCGCGACCCAGCTGCACCGCCGCCGTGCCCACACCGCCGGCGGCGCCGTGGACCAGGAGACGCTCCCCCGGCCGGAGGCCGGCCTGGCTGAAGATCGCGTCGTGAGCGGTGGTGAAGACCTCGGGTAGCCCGCCCGCCTGGGGCCAGTCGAGGCCCTCGGGGACCGGCATCGCGGTCCGCTCGTGGACGGTCGCGAGCTCGGCCTGGGACCCGCCGCCGACCACGGCCATCACGCGGTCGCCCTCCTGGAAGCGCTCGGCGCCCGGGCCGCGCGCCACGACCTCGCCGGCCAGCTCGAGACCCGGGATGTCCGGCGGGGAGCCTGGCGGCGCGGGGTAGCCACCTGCCCGCTGTAGGATGTCCGCCCCGTTGATGCCCGCCCCGCGCACACGGACGAGCACCTCGCCCGACCCGGGCTCGGGATCGGGCCGCTCCTCCACCATCAGGGCCCCGTCTTTCACGGTCGCGGCAAGCACGGAGCGGAAATCTAGCCTCCTTCCGAAACCCGGGTTATGGTGGAGATCAGGGTGAGTGGACGGATCCCCATCTGGCGGGAGGCACGCGTCGGGCTGGAGACCGCAGCACTGCTGCGCAGCCCGATTCTGCGGGGGCAGGGGGTCGACGACGGGCGCGGACAGCCCGTCCTCCTGATCCCGGGCTTCCTCGCGGGCGACGGCTCGCTGTCGCTGATGGCCAACTGGCTGCGGCGCACCGGCCACCGGCCGTCGCGCGCCGGGATGCTCGCCAACGTGGACTGCTCCGGCGCCGCGGTCGACCGCCTGGAGCGCCGGCTCGAGAAGCTCGTGCGCGAGCAGGGCAGGCGGGCGGCCATCGTCGGCCAGAGCCGCGGCGGCGGTCTGGCCAAGGTGCTGGCGTCGCGCCGGCCCGAGCTGATCGCCGGCATCGTCACGCTGGGCTCGCCGACCGTCGACCCGCTGGGCGTGCATCCGCTCGTCCGCGCCAACGTGCGCGCCGTGGCGACCCTCGGCTCGCTCGGCGCCCCCGGGCTCTTCAAGACCACCTGCCTCGACGGCGACTGCTGCACCGACTTCTGGGCGCGCCAGGCGGGCCGGCTGCCGCGCGGCGTGGGCTTCGTCTCCGTCTACTCGCAGAGCGACGGCGTGGTCGACTGGCGCTCCTGCATCGACGAGGCCGCCGACGAGCACGTCGAGGTCCGGACCAGCCACTGCGGGATGGCGGTGCACCCGAGCGTGTGGCGCGCGGTGGCCGACGCCCTGTCGGACTTCCGCCGGCGCGACAAGCGCGCCGGCCGCGCGCGCGTGCGCCTCGCGAAGGCCGCCTAGCCGCCTACGGCACCAGCACCGCCGCGCCGCGCACCCGCCCGGTCCTGAGGCGCTCGAGCGCCTCGTTCGCGTCCGCCAGCGGGTGTGCCTCCACCTCGGTACGCACCGGCACGCGCGGCGCCAGGTCCAGGAACTCCTCGCCGTCGCGGCGGGTCAGGTTCGCCACGGAGCGGAGGACCCGCTCCTCCCACAGCAGCTCGTACGGGAACGACGGGATGTCGCTCATGTGGATCCCCGCGCAGACCACGGTCCCTCCGCGCCCGACTGCCGCGAGCGCGAGCGGGACCAGCTCGCCGGCCGGGGCGAAGATCAGCGCGGCGTCGAGCTCCTCGGGCGGCCGCTCGTCGGAGCCTCCGGCCCACTCGGCCCCGAGCGACAGCGCGAAGGCCCTCCCCTCCTCGTCGCCGGGCCGGGTGACCGCGAACACGCGCCGCCCCTGGTGGCGGGCGACCTGGCAGATGATGTGCGCCGCGGCGCCGAACCCGTACAGGCCGAGCCGCTCGGCGTCCCCGGCGAGCCGCAGCGCGCGGTAGCCGATGAGCCCCGCGCACAGGAGCGGCGCCGCCTGGAGGTCGGGATACCCCTCGGGGACCGGGAAGCAGAAGCGCTCATCGGCGGCCGCCAGCTGCGCGTAGCCGCCGTCGCGCGTGTACCCGGTGAAGACCGCCTGCTCGCAGAGGTTCTCGCGGCCCGAGCGGCAGAAGCGGCAGCTGCCGTCCACGCCCCCGAGCCAGGGCACGCCCACGCGGGCGCCCGGCTCGAAGCGCTCGCCGCCCGACACCACGCGGCCCACGATCTGGTGGCCCGGCACCAGCGGCAGCTTCGGGTCGGGCAGCTCGGCGTCGACGATGTGGAGGTCGGTCCGGCAGACGCCGCACGCCAGCACCTCGAGCAGGAGCTCGCCCGGGCCCGGCTCGGGATCGGGAAGCTCGCGCGGCTCGAGCCCGCCCGGAGCGCTCGCGAGGACCATTGCCCGCACCCGGCCTAGGCTACGCCCGTGCACCCGCTGGTCGACGTCACGTGGCTGCGCGGGCGGCTCGCCGGCCCCGGGCTCCGGGGCGTGGACTGCCGCTACGTGCTCGGCCGTCCCGGCGCGGGGCGGCCGGCCTGGCTCGAGGGCCACGTGCCCGGCGCGGCCCACATGGACCTCGACGCCGAGCTGGCGGGCGAGCCCGGCGAGCGCGGGCGCCATCCGCTGCCCGGCACCGGTGCCTTCGAGGCGGCCGCCCGCCGGGCCGGCATCGGCGCGGAGACCGAGGTGGTCGCCTACGACGAGGCCGGCGAGGGCGGTGCGGCGCGGCTCTGGTGGCTCCTGCGGCACTTCGGCCACGAGCCGGTGGCGGTGCTCGACGGCGGCCTGCGCGCCTGGCGCGCGGCCGGGCTCCCGCTCGAGGAGGGCGAGCCGGACATCGCGCCCGGCGCGTTCGAGGCACGGCCGCGGGAGGGCGACTGCGTGGACGCCGAGGGCGCCGCCGCGGCGAGGCTCCTGGTCGACGCCCGCGCTCCCGAGCGCTACCGCGGCGAGGCCGAGCCGATCGACGCCGTGGCCGGGCGGATCCCCGGCGCCGTGAACGTGCCGGCGACCGAGCTCGCGCCGGACGGCCGCTTCCGCGAGCCGGGCGAGCTGAGGCGCCTGCTCGACGGTGCCGGTGAGGACACCGTGGCGTACTGCGGCTCCGGCGTGACCGCCTGCACCGTGGTGCTCGCCGCCGAGCTGGCCGGGCTCGATCCGGTTCGGCTCTACCCGGGCTCGTGGAGCGAGTGGTCCCGCGCCGGGCGCCCCGTCGAGCGCTCCGGCCGCAACTGAAGCGCCTGCCCGTCCCGGCCGATACCGGGACTATCTTGCCGAGAAGGACGTGATGGCCGGATCAAGGACGACGCTCAGGGCGGCCTTCGTCGCGACGCTCGCCGCGTCGCTTGCCGCTGCCACGGCCGGCCCGGCCCCGGCTCAGGTCGCCGCGCGCGCGAAGCTGGCCGACACGGCCAAGAACGCGCGCGCCGTGAACGGCATCCGCGCCTCGCGCCGCCCGCGCCCGGGGATGCTCGTCCCGCTCGGGCGCGGCGGGCGCTTCCCGGCATCGGTGCTCGCCAACATCGTCGACTCCACGCTGCTCCAGCGGCCGCTGGCCGGGGTCTGCCCGCCTGGACAGGCGATCCGGGCGATCTCGCGGATGGGCGCCGTCACCTGCCAGGTGACCGGCGACATCACGTCGATCACGGCCGGTCAGGGCCTGACGGGCGGCGGCGCGTCGGGGGCGATCGACCTCGCCATCGCACCGCCGCTCGCCTTCGACGCCGGCGCCGGCATCCCGCTCCTCGACATCAAGAACAACGGCACGGGCGGCGCGGTCGTGGGCGAGTCGAGCTCCGGCTTCGCGAGCGCTTACTTCCGGGCGCTCGGCACGTCCGACGGCGCCGCGCTGCGCGCCGACACCACGGCGGGGTCCCAGGGCAACTCGGTCAGCGCCTACAACTACGGCACCGACGGGTACGGCCTCCTGGCCGAGCTCGTGAACCCGGCCAACCCGAAGGCGGCCATCTTCGCCCGCACCGCCGGCGGGGGCCAGGCCGTGCGCGCCGAGGTGAACAGCGACGGCGGCGCCGACGCCCTCTACGCGCGCTCCACCAGCACCGACCCGACCTCCTATGCCGGCTTCTTCTCCGGGAACGTGAACATCACCGGCGACCTGAGCGTGGACGGCATGCTCAGCAAGGGCGGCGGCACCTTCCGTATCGACCACCCGCTCGCGCCCCGGACGCGCTGGCTCCAGCACTCGTTCGTCGAGTCCCCGGACATGAAGAACATCTACGACGGCGTCGTCCGCACGGACGGCCGCGGCAGGGCGACCGTGCGGCTCCCCGCCTGGTTCCAGGCCCTGAACGGCGACTTCCGATACCAGCTCACGCCGATCCGGTCGTGGGCCCGCGCCATCGTCTGGCGCGAGGTCGAGCGCAACACCTTCGTCATCCGGACGAGCCGCCCGCACGTGAGGGTCTCCTGGCAGGTCACCGGGATCAGGCACGACGCCTTCGCGAAGGCCAACCGGGTGAAGGTCGACGTGGCCAAGCCGCGCTAGGGGTTCCGTCCCTTCGCGGCGTCACGATCCCGCGGGGATGACCTCCGCGAAGCTCCTCATCGGCGGCGCCGGCGCCGCGGCGCTGACGGTGCGCGTCACGCGCTCCCTCTACGCCCGCTGGAACGCGCTGCCGGAGGGCGACCGGGAGCGGCTGGAGCCCGTGGCCGAGCGGGCCAGGCGCTCCGCGCTCGACCTGCGCGGGGCGCTGGACCGGGAGCGCGCAGGCGCCGAGGCGCGCGCCGACGGCGCGACGCTGGCCGAGGCGATCATCGAGGCCGCCGCCGGCGATCCGGAGCTCGACGCCGGCGAGGTGCTGCAGCTGCGCGAGGACCTCGCGCGCGAGCTCGCGCGCCTGTCCGACGCCGACATTAAGGCTTCGCGAAGCGCGCCCGAGCCGGACACCCCGCCCGGGTAGCATCCCTGGCGCTCTTTCCTCGAGAGCGCCCCTCGTGAACCGTTCAGAACCCGCCCAGGAACAGGGGCCGTCGGCACGTCCCGCGGCCGCCACGCTGGAGTTTCGCGAAGCGACCAAGATCTACCCCGGTCAGGACGACCCGGCGGTCGACGCGCTGTCGCTGACGGTCCCGGCCGGCGAGATCTGCGTGCTGGTCGGCCCCTCCGGCTGCGGCAAGACGACCGCGATGCGGATGGTCAACCGCATGATCGACATCACGAGCGGGGACATCCTGCTCGACGGGCGCAGCGTGCGCGAGCGCCGGCCCGCCGAGCTGCGGCGCGAGATCGGCTACGCGATCCAGCAGATCGGCCTGTTCCCCCACCTGACGGTGGCGGACAACATCGCGACGGTTCCGCGGCTGCTCGGCTGGCCCAAGGACCGCACCCGGGCCCGCGTGGACCAGCTGCTCGAGCTGGTGAGCCTCGACCCGGCCGACACGCGCGACCGCTACCCCGCCCAGCTCTCGGGCGGCCAGCGCCAGCGCGTGGGCGTGGCGCGCGCGCTCGCGGCCGACCCGCCGCTGATGCTCATGGACGAGCCGTTCGGCGCGATCGACCCGATCAACCGCGAGCGGCTCCAGAACGAGTTCCTGCGGCTCCAGAAGGAGATCCGCAAGACGGTCGTCTTCGTCACCCACGACATCGACGAGGCGATCAAGATGGGCGACCGGATCGCGGTGCTCCAGAGGGGCGGCAAGCTCGCCCAGTACGCACCTCCCGCCGAGCTGCTCATGTATCCCAACGGGCGCTTCGTCGAGGACTTCGTGGGCGCCGACCGCGCGCTCAAGCGGCTGGCGCTCCAGCGGGTGCGCGACATCGACCTGTGGAAGGCGCCGCTCGTGCGGGTCGGCGAGCCGGTGGCCGATGCGCGCAGGAAGGTGCAGGACTCGGACGTCCCCTACCCCCTCCTCGTGGACGCCGACGGCAGGCCACTCGGCTGGCTGAGCGAGCGGGCGCTCACCGGCGAGCGCGTGACCGAGGACCTGCGCTCGAAGGCCGAGCCGGCCGTCGAGCTCGACGACGTCCTGCGCGACGCGCTCTCGGACCTGCTGGCGAACGAGGCCCAGTACGGCCCCGTCCTCGATGCGCGCGGCGCCGTCGCGGGCGTGCTCTCGCTCGAGATCATCGGGCACGCGCTCCAGGAGCCGCCCGAGCAGGTCAGGAGCGGCGCCGACGCGCTGGCGGCGGACGGCTGATGCTCGACCTGATCGCCCAGGTGCAGATCCAGGACCGCTCGTCCGGCGACGCGAGCTGCGTGGCGGACAACGGCTTCTGCCCGAGCTGGATAGTCGACAACCTCAACCGCTACACGGACCCGTTGCTCCAGCACGTGTACCTGACGATCGTGTCGCTCGCGATCGGCTTCGCGATCTCGTTCGGCCTGGCGCTGATCGCCCACCGCCGGCGCTGGCTGGTCGCGCCCATCACCCAGATCACCGGCGTGCTCTACACCCTGCCCAGCATCGCCGTGTTCTTCCTGCTGCTGCCGATCACGGGTCGCGGGAACACGACGGCGATCATCGCGCTCGTCGCCTACTCGCTCCTGATCATCTTCAGGAACATCATCGCCGGGCTCGACAACGTGCCGGCCGAGACGAAGGACGCCGGGCGCGGGATGGGTCTCACCGACCGGCAGCTGCTCTGGCGGGTGGAGCTGCCGCTCGCGCTGCCCGAGATCCTGGCCGGGCTCCGGATCGCGGCCACGACGACCGTCGGCCTGGCCACGCTCGCGTTCTTCGCGGGGGCCGGCGGCCTCGGCGAGCGGATCTTCGAGGACATCGTCTTCAAGTCGAACGTCGTCACGGCCGGCGCGCTGGCCGTGCTGCTCGCCGCTGCGTTCGACGTCGTGATCCTGATCGTCCAGAGGGCGGTCACCCCCTGGGCGAGGGCGAGGGCGTCATGACCACCACCTACGCCTTCCTCGGCGAGTTCGGCGACGCGCTCCAGTTCATCTTCCAGGGCGAGACCACCCGCGAGGGCGCCGAGGTGGGCGGCTCGCAGTTCCTCGACCTGACCTGGGAGCACCTGAAGCTCAGCGGCGTGTCCATGGCGATCGCGTGCGCGATCTCCATCCCGCTCGGCCTCTGGCTCGGGCACATCCGGCGCGGCAGCTTCCTGGCGATCAGCCTCTCGAACGTCGGGCGCGCAGTGCCCAGCCTCGCGCTGATCGCGTTCTTCGTCGCCTACCTCGGCACGGGCTTCGCCAACCTGACGCTCTCGCTCGTACTCCTAGCGATCCCGCCCATCCTCACGAACACCTACGTCTCCGTCACCCAGGTCGAGCGCGACACCGTGGATGCCGCGCGCGGCATGGGGATGACCGGCGCCGAGATCGTGCGGAAGGTCGAGCTGCCGCTCGCCCTGCCGCTGATCTTCGGCGGCATCCGCATCTCGGCGGTGAACGTGATCGCGACCGCCACGATCGCGCCGCTCGCCGGGATCAACACGCTCGGAGACCCGATCATCAACGTCTCCGGGTACGGCGACACTGGCCGGCTCGCCGCCGCGATCTGCGTCGCGGCACTCGCAATCTTCACGGAGCTCACCCTCGGCGCCGTTCAGCGCGCCGTGACGCCCGCAGGGCTGAAGCTCGAACCCGACACCGCGTCACGGCGCATGAGAATCAGATTCGGAAGGGAAGCGACCACATGAAGAAGAGACTTCCGGCCGGCCTTCTGGCCGCGCTGCTGCTGGTGATCGCCTCGCTCGCGCTCGTAGCGTGCGGCGACGACGACGACGAGGGCTCGAGCTCGGGCGCCGCCGCCACGGAGACCACCGGGGAGGCCGCGTCCGCGATCGAGTCGAACCCCGACAACAAGCAGGTCAAGCTCACGATCGGGTCCAAGAACTTCACCGAGCAGAAGGTGCTCGGGGAGATCTACGCCCAGGGGCTGGCCGCCGCCGGCTACACGGTGGACACGGAGCTGAACCTCGGTGACGAGAAGATCGCGCTCAAGTCGCTCAAGCAGGGCGACATCAGCGCCTACCCCGAGTACACGGGCACGGCGCTGACGTCCTTCTTCGCGATCCCGTCGGACAAGATCCCGACCGACCCGCAGGAGGCCTTCGACCAGGCCAAGATCAGGTTCGTGCCGGACAAGATCACGGCGCTCGATCCGACCCCGTTCACCAACTCGAACGAGGTCGGGACCACCCAGGAGACCGCCGAGAAGTACGGGCTCGAGAAGATCTCCGACCTGAAGGGCAAGTCACAGGAGCTGACGCTCTACGGCACGCCGGAGTGCCGGCAGCGCCTCGACTGCCTGCTCGGGCTCGAGAAGGTCTATGGCCTGAAGTTCAAGAAGTTCACCCCGGTGGCGATCGACCTGCGCCACGAGGTGCTCGAGAAGGGCCAGGCCGACCTGTCGATCGTCTTCACGACCGACCCCCAGGTCAGCAAGAACAACGAGGTCCTGCTGGAGGACGACCAGCAGATGTTCCCGCCCTACAACTCGATGCTCCTCGTGCGCGACGACGTCGTGAAGGAGGCCGGGCCCGACATGCCCAAGGTCATCGCCCAGGTCCAGGAGGGGCTGACCGACGAGGTGATGTCCGAGCTGAACGCCCGCGTGGACCTCGACAAGAAGACCCCGGAGCAGGTCGCCGGGGAGTACCTGTCCGAGACCGGGCTGGTCGAGTAGCCGATCCGTCATGAGCTCACGCGCCCGGCGCCTGTAGCGTCGGGCGCGATGAGCCAACCGCTCCGCTGGGAGGACGACGCCCTCTGGGTGCTCGATCAGCGCCGGCTGCCGGCTGAGGAGGCCTGGCTGCGCTGCGACTCCCCCGCGGACGTGGCGGCGGCGATCCGCACGCTGGCGGTGCGCGGCGCGCCCGCGATCGGGCTGGCCGCCGCCTACGGGATGGCGCTGGCCTCGGACCGGGCCGCGGCGGCCGAGCTGCTCCGCTCCGCCCGGCCCACCGCGGTCAACCTGGCCTGGGCCGTGGGGCGCTCGCTCCAGGCGGACGACCCGCTGGCGCTCGCCGAGCGGCTCCACGCCGAGCAGCGCGAGGCCGACCGGAAGCTCTCCGAGATGGGCGCAGAGCTGCTCCCCGAGGGCGCCCGCGCCCTCACGCACTGCAACGCCGGCGCGCTCGCGACGGGCGGGCTCGGCACGGCCGGCGGCGTGCTGCTCGCCGCCTGGGAGCACGGCCGGCTCGCCCACGTGTGGGTGGACGAGACGCGGCCGCTCCTCCAGGGCGCGCGCCTGACTGCTTGGGAGCTCGGGCGCGCGGGTATCCCGCACCGGGTGATCACGGATTCGAGCGCGGGCGGCCTGATGGCGCGCGGGGATGTCGACGTCGTCGTAGTGGGCGCCGACCGGATCGCCGCCAACGGCGACGTCGCCAACAAGGTCGGCACCTACCCGCTCGCGGTGCTGGCGGAGCGCCACGGCATCCCCTTCCACGTCGCGGCGCCGGTCTCGACGCTCGACCCCGCGACGCCGAGCGGAGGCGAGATCCCGATCGAGGAGCGCGACCCGAGCGAGGTCGCGTCCGGGTCGCCCGCCCTCAACCTCGCGTTCGACGTCACGCCGGCCGAGCTCGTGGCCTCGATCGTCACCGAGGCCGGCGTGCTGCGCCCGCCGTACGCGGAGTCGATCGCCGCGGCCGCCCGCTGATGGACGCGGAACGGCTCCTCTCGGACGCGCGCCGGCCGCTCTGCATCGGGATCGGCGGCGGCGGCGACGTTGTCGGCGCGCTCGCCACCGGAGAGGCCTGCCGCATCTACTCCGGCGCGCGGCCCGTCGTCGGCGGCGTCACCTGGGAGCGGCGGCCGATCGACCCGCTGCCGGGGCCCCGGCGGGCGTCGGAGATCGCGGGGGCGGAGCCGCTCGCCCCCGGAGTGATGCTGGCGCGCGCCGAGACCTGCGTGGAGGCGAGCGGCGTGCGCTTCGCCGAGGCGCGCATGGCCGAGTTCCTCGGCGACCCGACGGTGCTCGTGGACGTGAACGAGGGGCCCGCGACGCTCGCCGGCGGGCTCGCCGCCGCCGCGGCGGCGCTCGACTGCGACCTGCTCGTGCTGGTGGACGTGGGCGGCGACGCCCTCGCCCACGGAGACGAGCCCGGGCTCGCCAGCCCGCTCTGCGACGCGCTGATGCTGGCGGCGGGGGCCCGGCTGGCGGGCTCCGGCGACATCCCCGTGCTGGCCGGCGTGTTCGGCGTCGGCTGTGACGGCGAGCTGCGGCCGGCCGAGGTGCTGGGGCGGCTGGCCGAGGTGGGCCGGGCCGGCGGGCTCGCGGGCTGGCGCGGCCTGACCGAGCCGGTCGTCGAGCGGCTGGACGCCGCGGTCGAGGCCGTTCCGACCGAGGCGAGCGCCCAGGCGCTGCGCTGCTTCAGGGGCGAGCTCGGCGAGGCGACGATCCGGGGCGGGCGAAGGACGGTCGAGCTCTCGCCGGTCGGGGCGGGGACCGTCTACGTGGACCCGGCGGCCGCCGTGGCGTCCGCGGCGCGGCTGGCGGCCGCGGTGCTCGACTGCGCGGACATCGACGCCGGAGAGGCGGTGCTGCGCGGGCTCGGCGTACGTACCGAGCTGGCCTACGAGCGTGAGGCGGCGCACACAACGTGACCGGAGTCGTCACGACACTCGAGGCATGCTCAAGCGCCTCCCCGACGGCACGCTCGTCCTGATCCGGCCGATCCGGCCGGACGACAAGCGGCTGCTCGAGGCCGGGCTCCGCAACCTGTCGGAGACCAGCGTGCAGCGCCGCTTCCTGACGCCGAAGCCGAAGTTCAGCCGCTCCGAGCTGCGCTACCTCACCGAGGTCGACGGCCGCAACCACGTCGCGCTCGTGGCCGAGCGCCCCGACTCCCCCGGGCGGGCTCTCCTGGGTGTCGCGCGCTACGTGCGCCTGCCCGAGGACCCCGAGGCGGCCGAGGTCGCCGTGGTCGTGGCCGACCACTGGCAGGGCCGCGGCCTCGGGACGCTGCTGGTGGACGAGCTCGCACCGCGCGCCCGCGCTCGCGGCATCCGCCGCTTCACGGCGACGATGTCGAGCACGAACACCGCCGCGCACCGCCTGTTCGAGAAGCTGTCGCGCCACGCCGGCGAGGAGCAACAGCACGGTGCCGTGACCGACGTGGTCTCACCGCTCGCGGCCTGAGCCCCGCCGGGCCTAGGAGACCGTCCAGGTCTCGCCCGAGTGGAGGAGCCTGTCGAGCTCCTCCGTGCCGAGCGACGCGCGCGTCTCCTCGAGCTCCAGGGCCAGCTCCTCGCCGTAGACGGGGCGCTGGACGTCCCTGAACACCCCGATGGGCGTGGGGCCGGTCGGGCGCGCGGCCAGGTGCGAGAGCTCGAAGGCGAGGCTCGGCTCGAGGCGGTGCGCGTCGTGCACCAGCAGGGCGTCCTCCCCCGCCTCGGCCACGTCCACCAGCTCGAGCCGGCCGCCCTCGCCGCGGGCCACCCCGCGCTCGCCCTCCGGCCCGAAGCGGACCTGCTTGCCGTGCTCGAGCCGGATCTGGTTCAGCTCTCGCCGGCCCTTGGCGCGCACGGCGTCGAAGGCGCCGTCGTTGAACACGTTGCAGTTCTGGTAGATCTCGACGAAGGCCGCGCCGCGATGCGCCGCGGCGGCGCGCAGGGTCTCGGCCATGTGCGCCTTGTCCGTGTCGACCGTGCGCGCCACGAAAGTCGCCTCCGCCCCGAGCGCGAGCGAGACCGGGTTGAAGGGATGGTCCTGCGACCCGAAGGGCGTGGACTTCGTGACCTTGCCCTCCTCGCTCGTGGGCGAGTACTGGCCCTTCGTGAGCCCGTAGATCTGGTTGTTGAAGAGCAGGATCTTCAACGGCACGTTGCGGCGGAGCGCGTGGATCAGGTGGTTGCCGCCGATCGAGAGCGCGTCGCCGTCGCCGCTCACCACCCAGACCGACAGGTCGGGGCGCGACGTCGCGACGCCGGTCGCGAGCGCCGGGGCGCGGCCGTGGATGCCGTGCATCCCGTACGTGTCCATGTAGTAGACGAAGCGGCCCGCGCAGCCGATGCCGGTCACGAACACGATCCGGTCGGGCGGGATGCCCAGCTCGGGCATGAACGACTGGACCGACGCGAGGATCGCGTAGTCGCCGCAGCCCGGGCACCAGCGCGTCTCCTGGTCGGAGGAGAAGTCGGCCTTCGTCAGCGGGGCGACCGCCGGGACGGCGGTCTCCGACACCGCCTCCTCCCCGGGCTGGCCGAACCCGAGCCCGTCTACGTGGCCGTTGCCGTTGCCGCTCATTCGCCCACCCGCGCGAGGATCTCGGCGATCACGTCGCGCGTGAAGATGGGCAGGCCGTCGACCTTGGTGAAGCTCTCGCAGTCCACGAGGTACTCGGCGCGCAGGATCCTCACGAGCTGGCCCATGTTCATC
Organism: Thermoleophilaceae bacterium; assembly: GCA_016929195.1. Classification (GTDB taxonomy): domain Bacteria; phylum Actinomycetota; class Thermoleophilia; order Solirubrobacterales; family Thermoleophilaceae; genus JACVRW01. The sequence goes on along the minus strand of JAFGJG010000101.1, from coordinate 5,475 downwards.
TCCGGCACGAGCACGCGCTCGTAGGAGCGGAGCACCTCGCCGACGTTCGCGGGCAGCGGGTTCAGATGGCGGAGGTGCGCCGTGGCCACGCTCACGCCCTGCTCGCGCCGCACGCGCCGCGCCGCGCCCTGGATCGCCCCGTAGCTCGAGCCCCAGCCGAGCACGAGCAGCTGCGCGTCGCCCTCCGGGTCGTCCACCTCGAGCGCGGGCACCTCCACGCGCGCGATGCGCTCCGCGCGCAGGCGCGTCATGTGGTCGTGGTTCTCGGGCTGGTAGGAGATGTTGCCGGTCCCGTCCTCCTTCTCGAGCCCGCCGATCCGGTGGCGCAGGCCGGGCGTGCCGGGCACCGCCCAGGGCCGCGCCAGGCTGTCGTCGCGGAGGTAGGGCAGGAAGGCGTCGTCCTGGTTCGGGCCCGTCGCGAAGCCGGGGTCGATGTCGGGAAGCGTGCTCACGTCGGGCAGCAGCCACGGCTCCGAGGAGTTCGCGAGGAAGGTGTCCGAGAGGAGGATCACGGGGGTGCGGTGGTGCACCGCGATCCGTGCCGCCTCGATCGCGGCGTGGAAGCAGTCGGAGGGCGTGCTGGGCGCGACCACCGGCAGCGGCGACTCGCCGTGACGGCCGTACAGGGCCGCCAGCAGGTCGGCCGCCTCGGTCTTGGTGGGCATTCCGGTGGATGGGCCGGCGCGCTGGACGTCGATCACGACGAGCGGCAGCTCCATCGCCACGGCCAGGCCGATCGTCTCCGACTTCAGGTCCATGCCCGGGCCGCTCGTGGCCGTCACGCCGAGCTGCCCGGCGAACGCGGCGCCGAGCGCCATGTTCACGGCCGCGATCTCGTCCTCGGCCTGGATCGTGCGCACGCCGAGCCGGCGGTAGCGCGACAGCGCATGGAGCACCTCGGAGGCCGGCGTGATCGGGTAGCTCGCGTAGAAGAGGCCCAGGCCCGACTTGATGCCCGCGGCGATCAGCCCGAACGCGAGGGCCTGCGTCCCGTTGACGTTGCGGTAGGTCCCGGGCGGAGCGGGCGCCGGCTCCACCTCGTAGGTGACGGCGATCAGCTCGGCGGTCTCGCCGAAGTTGTAGCCCGCCCTGAACGCGGCGAGGTTGGCGTCCCGGACCGCAGGCCTGTCGTCGAACTTCTTCTCGATCCAGGCGATGCTCGGCTCGGTCGGGCGCCCGTACATGAAGGACACGAGCCCGAGGGCGAAGAGGTTCTTGGAGCGGGCCGCGTCGCGCGAGGTGACCCCCTCGATCCCCTCCGTGGCACGCACGGTCATGGTCGTCATCGGCACGCGGAAGACCTGGTAGCCGTCGAGCGTGTCGTCCTCGAGCGGGTCCGAGTCGTAGCCGGCCTTGCGGAGGTTGTGCTGGGTGAAGCCGTCCTCGTTGAGGATGACCGTGCCGCCCTTCTCGACGGTCCCGAGGTTCGTGATAAGCGCGGCTGGGTTCATCGCGACCAGCACGTTGGGGTGGTCGCCGGGCGTGAGGATGTCGCGCGATGCGAAATGGATCTGGAAGGCCGAGACCCCGTGCGGCGTTCCCGCGGGGGCGCGAATCTCGGCGGGGAAGTCGGGGAGCGTGGCGAGGTCGTTGCCGACCATGGCCGTGGCGTCGGTGAAGCGGCTGCCCGTGAGCTGCATCCCGTCGCCTGAGTCGCCCGCGAACCGGACGACCACGCGGTCCCGTTTCTCGACTGTCCGCTGTTCCACAGGGGTGGAGAACCGAGTCTAGCCAGGCCCTCAGTCGGCCAGGCGCAGCACCGGCGGCGGGTCCCACGACCCGCGGAGGACGGAGCGGCGCGGCTCGTAGATCCGCATGATCATGCGGAAGCGCCCCGGCGGCGCGGGCAGCCAGTTCGCGCCCAGGGCGCCCGTCGGCCGGGAGCGCTGGATCGCGATCGTGAGCGAGCCGTCGCGCCCGCGGCGGAGCCCCGGCGTGCGGTCGCCGATCGCGTAGCGGCGCAGCGCGTTCGGATGGAGGTAGTTCCGGGCGGTGTACATCGTCAGCGACCAGAACGCGTCGGCCGGGGGCAGGCTCCCCTTCGCGAACCGGATCCGGTAGCGGCGGCTCCCGCGCAGCGCGCGGCCGCGGCTGTCGGTGCGCGCGGCCGGGTAGACCGTCTCGGGGCCCGTGTTGGCACCGAGTGCGAACTTCGCCACGACGGCGCGGCCGAGCCAGTTGCGCCCGTAGTCGCCGACGTACCCGAGCGGGACCAGCCAGCCGTTGTGGCGCACGCGGCTGTACGCGTTGGTCTGGGCGACGGCGCGCTCCACGACGCGCGGCCCTGCCTTCGCCGCCGCCACGAGGCCGCGACGGGTGGCGCCGCTCGCCTCGGTCGAGGGAGCCCGGCCGGGACCGATGCCCACCGCGCGGAACGCCTTCAGCGCGCAGCGGTCGCCCCTCGGCGGCGGGTTGGCGGCGAGCGCCTCCCCGAGCTGGTCGAAGTAGGCGAGCCCCTTCGGGATCACCAGCGGGTTCAGCATGGGCGGGAAGGCGGGGAGCAGGAGCGGGCTGGAGCGATCGCCGGCCGTCCAGCTCGCGAGCGGCGTGAGCGTGTAGCCGCTCATGAGCTCGTTGACCGCCGGCAGGTCGGCCTGGCCCCGGACCAGCGTGCGGCCGATCAGCCAGATCAGGTTCGTGGGGCTGCGGATGGCCCTCGCCCCCGCGGGGAGCGCGCCGGAGTACCCGGGCGGGACGAGCACGTGGGACCCGGCCCTCGTTCCGGTCGTGCGCCGGCCGATGTAGGCGAACGTGTTCGAGTAGGCGTCCATGAACTGGAGCACGTAGTAGCGCCCCTTCGTGTCCGGCACGTCGACCACGAGCGGGCCGTCCGAGAGGTCGATCTGCCCGACCGTGTAGGTCGTGTCCACGTTCGGTGAGACGACGGTCCGGACCTCCGGGTGCACGAGCTCGCCGATGCTCACGATCTGGTTGCGCGGGAAGCGCGGGACGGTGCCGCGCACGCTCAGCGGAGCGAGCCCGTAGACGTACGCGGCCACTCCGGCCGAGTACGCGCGCCGCGCCGCCCGGCCGCTCAGCCGGCGCTCCCCTCGGACCAGCTGGCGTGCCTCGAAGCCCTTCAGGTCGGCCGCGCTCGTGCCCAGGGCGCAGCGGGCCACGGACGGCGACGCGGCCGAGGCGGCGGCGGGAAGCGCGGCCAGGAGGGCGAGCGCGGTGACGAAGGCTCTGCGCACGACGCGGGAGTGTATGGATACCCTTTCGCGCCCTCCGCCACCCGGAGCGCCCCTCATGAAGGTCTCGGTACCCAAGGAGCAGGCCCAGGGCGAGCGCCGTGTCGCGCTCGTCCCCGAGGCCGTACAGCGTCTCGCCAAGGGCGGGATCGACGTCGTGGTCGAGTCCGGGGCCGGCCTCGAGGCCGGCCAGGACGACGCCGCCTATGAGGAGGCGGGCGCCGCCGTCGGGGACGGCTTCGGCGGCGACGTGGTCGCCAAGGTGGCCCCGCCGACCGCGAGCGAGCTCGTGAAGCTCGAGCGCGGCTCGGTGCTGATCGGCTTCCTCAACCCGCTCGGCGACCCCGAGACGGTGCGCGCCCTGGCCAACGCGGGCGTGACGAGCTTCGCGATGGAGGCGATCCCGCGCATCACCCGCGCCCAGTCGATGGACGCGCTCTCCTCGCAGGCGACCGTGGCGGGCTACCGCGCCGGCCTGATCGCCGCCCAGGAGCTGCCCCGCTTCTTCCCGATGCTCACGACCGCGGCCGGCACCGTCAGGCCCGCGAAGGTCCTGGTGCTGGGCGCCGGGGTGGCCGGCCTCCAGGCGATCGCGACGGCCAGGCGGCTCGGCGCGGTGGTCTCGGCCTTCGACGTGCGCGCGGCCGTCAAGGAGCAGATCGAGTCGCTCGGAGCGCGCTTCGTGGAGCTGGACATGGGGCTCGAGGACGCCGAGACGGCCGGCGGCTACGCCCGCGCGCTCACCGAGGAGGAGCAGCAGCGCCAGCGCGAGCTGCTCGCCGAGGTGATCGGCCAGATGGACGCGGTGATCTCCACCGCCGCGGTGCCCGGCCGGCGCGCGCCGCTGCTCGTGACCGAGCAGGCCGTGAAGAACATGAAGGCGGGCTCCGTGGTGGTGGACCTCGCGGCCGAGACCGGCGGCAACTGCGAGCTGACCGAGCCCGGCCAGACCGTCGTGAGGCACGGCGTGAAGATCGCCGCCCCGCTCGGGCTCGCGTCGACGATGCCCGACCACGCGTCGAGCCTCTACGCCCGCAACGTCACGTCCCTGCTCGAGCTGATGGTGAAGGAGGGCGCGCTGAACCTGGACTTCGAGGACGAGGTGATCGCGGGGGCCTGCATCACCCGCGACGGCGAGATCGTGCACGAGGGCGCGAAGAAGGCGGCGGAGGCGCCGGCCTGATGGACCTCATCACCGAGCTGACCATCCTGGTGCTGGCCGCGTTCGTGGGCCTCGAGGTGATCTCGAAGGTGCCGAACACGCTGCACACGCCCCTGATGTCGGCCACCAACGCCATCCACGGCATCGTGCTCCTCGGCGGCATCCTGCTGATCGGCGAGGCCGACGGCGCCTTCAACAAGCTCCTCTGCGTGATCGCCATCGCTTTCGGCACGATCAACGTGGTCGGCGGCTTCCTCGTGACCGACCGCATGCTCGAGATGTTCAAGCGCCGGCCCGAGCCGAAGAAGGACCCGCGCTCGTGACGCTGTACGCCTTCTCGCTGCAGGACCCGGACTTCATCCGGGTCTGTTACATCGTCGCGTTCTCGCTCTTCATCATCGGCATGCGGCTGCTCAACCATCCGCGCACCGCCCGCCACGGGAACATGGTCGCCGCGGCCGGCATGGCGGTGGCCGTGGGGGCCACGCTGCTCGACGAGCACGTGGGCGACTACGGGCTGATCGCGCTCGGCATCGTCATCGGCACCGCCGTGGGCGTCCCCGCGGCGCGCAGCGTGAAGATGACCGCCATGCCGCAGATGGTGGCGCTGTTCAACGGCGTCGGCGGCGGCGCCGTTGCGCTCATCGCCTGGGCCGAGTTCCGCGACTCGGGAGGCGACCTCCCCACCGACGTGATCATCCCGCTCGTCTTCGCGGCGATCGTGGGCTCGGTGTCCTTCTGGGGATCGAACATCGCCTTCGGGAAGCTTCAGGAGGTTCTGCCCGGGCGCCCGATCCAGCTCCCGGGCCAGCAGGTCATCAACGCGCTGCTGGCGCTCGTCGCGCTCGGCTCCGCCGTGGCCATCGCCGCCGGCTCCGAGTCCGAGGGCCTGTTCCTGCTGCTGCTCCTGTCCGCGGCCGTGCTCGGGAACATGTTCGTCCTCCCGATCGGCGGCGCCGACATGCCGGTCGTCATATCGCTCCTGAACGCCTTCACCGGCCTGTCCGCCGCGGCGGCCGGCATCGCGCTCGACAACGTGGCCCTGATCGTGGGCGGCATCATCGTCGGCGCGTCGGGCTCGATCCTCACGAACCTGATGGCCAAGGCCATGAACCGCTCGAT
>JAFGJG010000100.1 GCA_016929195.1 Thermoleophilaceae bacterium | reverse complement strand
CGATCAAGCGCTCCGCCCAGGCCCCGGTCTCGCTCGAGAAGCCGGTCGGCGACGAGGAGGAGTCGGAGTTCGGGCAGTTCATCGCCGACGAGCGCGCCGAGTCCCCCTACGAGCGGGCCGCCGAGATCCTCACGAAGGAAGCCCTCCGTGAGGCGCTCGAGAACCTCTCGTACCGCGAGCGGCGCGTCCTCGAGCTGCGCTACGGCCTCGGCGGCGAGCACCCGCGCACCCTCGACGAGGTTGGCCGCACGTTCAATGTCACGCGCGAGCGCATCCGCCAGATCGAGAACCAGTCGCTGAAGAAGCTTCAGTCGCTCGCAGAGGCGCAGAAGCTCCGCGACGTCGCCTAGCCGCGCGACCGTCCTGACTTCCGGTTGCAGAGCAACCACGGGGCAGGACACTTCGAGCGAAAGACGCACCGAAGTGTTACGGAGCGGTCTGGTCGCCGCCGCCGTGGTGTACCGCTGACGGAGACCGTCCTGACTTCTGGTTGCAGAGCAACCACAGGGCAGGACACTTGCTCAGAGCCGGGTCCAGTTGGCGTCGTGCCGTCTTCAAGAAGCGTCCCGGATGGCCGATACCTAGGGCATGTTCGACATCGATCAGGCCCTCATGCACGTGATCGAGACCGAGGGCTCGGACCTCCACCTCAAGGTGCCCTCGCCTCCGTGCATCCGCCGGCACGGCACGCTCATCCCGATTCCGCACACGGAGCGGATCCGTCCGGAGCAGACCGAGCAGGTGCTGTTCCACATGCTGACGGACGAGCGCAAGCTCGAGTCCTTCCGCCAGGAGCGTGAGGTCGACTTCTCCTACTCCATCCCGGGTGTGGCGCGCTTCCGCGTGAACGCCTTCGTCCAGCGCGGCTCGATCTCGCTGGTCGCACGCGCCATCCCCTTCCAGATCAAGTCGGTCGACGAGCTGCTGCTGCCCGAGGTGATCAACACGCTCGCCGACGAGGAGCGCGGCCTGATCCTCGTCACGGGCACGACGGGCTCGGGCAAGTCGACGACGCTCGCGGCGATGATCGACCACATCAACTCGAACTACGCGAAGCACATCGTCACGATCGAGGACCCCGCCGAGTTCCTCCACCGCGACAAGCGCGCGATCATCAACCAGCGCGAGGTCGGCGAGGACACCGTCTCATTCGCCCGCGCCCTGCGGCGAGTGCTCCGTCAGGACCCGGACGTGATCCTGATCGGCGAGATGAGAGACGAGGAGACCGTCCGGACGGCCCTGTCGGCCGCCGAGACCGGCCACCTCGTGCTCTCCACGATCCACACCGTGGACGCCTCCGAGTCGGTCAACCGCATCATCGACTTCTTCGATCAGGCCGAGCAGCGCCAGGCGCGCGCCATGCTGGCCGGCACGCTGAAGGGCGTGATCTCACAGCGGCTCGTGCCGACGCCCGACGGGCTCGGCCGCGTGCCCACCTGCGAAATCCTGCGGATGACCGGCCGCGTGCGGGACATGATCCTGAACTCGGACGAGACCGGCCGACTCCCCGAGGCGATCGCCGAGGGCGGCTACTACGGGATGCAGACCTTCGATCAGGCGCTGCTGCAGCACTACCAGGCGGGCCGCGTGTCGATGGAGGACGCCCTCAAGGCGGCCACACATCCGCACGACTTCAGGCTGCTGGTCGCCTCGGAGGGCAAGCGCCACACCTCGGTCGAGACGGTGATCGAGGAAGAGGCCGCCGTCAGCGGCGCGCCCGCGCGACCCGGAGTCTGAGCCGCAGCCGTCCCTCGAAGCTGATCGCGTCGGAGCGGTGGATCAGCCGCTCCCGGCCGCGCCTGATGCGCGCCGTGATGCCCATGTCGCGGTGAAGGCCGGCCACCCGCTTCGCCAGCTCGCGCAGCGTGCGCGGCTCGGACGGGCCCTCGAAGAAGTCCGAGAACTCGGCCGCGAACTCGATCAGGAACGCGTCCTCCGCCGAGGCGGAGCCGCCGGTCCCGGAGAGCACGAGCGGGTATGAGCCGGGGCGCAGGCCGCGCGGCACGCGCATCGGGACACTGAGCGTCCGGCGGCCGCCGCTGCGGCGCTGGACCGTGATGCGCAGGCGCGCCCGCCGGCCGGCCACCACGCGGCGCGGCAGCTTCGCGGAGATCAGCACGTCCGACCTGACCCCGCGGCGCGCACGGATCCGGACGACGGCGTGCTCGATGCGCGGGGCCGGCAGGTCGAAGGCGTCCACGAGCGAGCCGGCCTGCAGGATGTCGTCGAGCGGCGTGAACTGGTCGAAGTAGGGGTTGCAGAACCCGATCGGCCGCGCCCGGCCCGCCACCTTCACGCGGAAGCACGCCGTCACGGTCGCGGGTCCGTAGTCGCGGAACAGCTGCTCCAGCGCCTGCGAGGCGCCGATCGGCGCCGCCAGCGACATCGAGGCACCGAGCCCCAGCGAGCGCTCGTCGGCGAGCTGGGCGTCCAGCTGGACGCTGCGGCCGGCCCCGCCCGCCTCGGCCGCGGTGATCGTCAGCGGGATCTGCGGCGGCGGCGCGCCCACGTTTCCGGCGATCGAGGCCACGGTGTCGGAGGTGACCGCACCCTGGATGTGGCCGCCCGCGGAGGTGAGCTTGTAGGTTCCGAGCCCGACCTCGGGAGCCCCGAGCGGGTTTCCGATCACGCCGAAGACGTAGGCGTCCTCGAGCATCAGCGCGCGCCGGCCGGCGCCGTCGAAGAGGTGGCCGAAGGCCCAGATCTTCGAGCCGTCGCGGTAGGTCACGGTGCCGATCGCGCCCAGCCCGATGTCGCCGGACGAGAGCATCGCCGCGACGGATGCGCCGGGCACGAGCGGCTGCTGAGCGAAACCGCCCAGCGGCCCGGCGGGGGCGGCCAGCACGGTGCGCTTCGCGCGCGCGGCCGCGCGCAGGACGAGGTCGCGGGTGCGCGGCGAGAGACCCGAGACCGACAGGGCGTCGAGCGGGCGCGCCGGGCCGGCAGCAGTGGCCGGGGCGGGGCCGGGCTGGTCGCGCAGCATCTCCTCGATCGGCGTGACGAGCACCACGTGGTTCCCGTACTCGCCGAGGCCCTCCGAGATGGCGCCGGCGTTGGCCGGCGCGCCGCCCGCGCCCGGGCAGAGGATCGGCGAGCCCGAGAAGCCCGGGCCGATGCCGGTCGCGTCCACGGCGGGGCCCGAGGCCCGGACCAGGATCCGCGGTCCGCTCAGGCCCGCCTGGGCGCCGATCACGTCGAGGATCTCGACGTCGAACTGCGAGATGGTGGTGCCTCTCACCACCGAGAGCCCGGTGCACTCCATCCCCGGGCGGACCTGCGAGAGGGGCATGATCGGGTCCGCGGCTCGCGCCGCCGGCGCGAGCGTCAGAACTACCAGAGCCGACAGCAGGACACGGCGAAACAACGCCCGGTCAGCCTAGTGTACGCCCGGCCGATCGACTCAGGAGGAATGGTGGAGAACACGCTGGCGCAGTTCGCGGAGACGCAGTCGCAGGAGGCCTTCGCGCTTCAGAACTCGAAGCTGCTGAAGGTCCGGCTCGAGGAGGTCACGATCCAGGCGAAGCTCGGGTCGATGGTCGCCTACCAGGGCGAGGTCTCCTTCGAGCGCGCGAGCACCGGCATGGGCCGGCTCCTGAAGAAGGCGGTCACGGGCGAGGGTCAGTCGCTGATGAAGATGTCCGGGACCGGCGAGGTGTTCCTCGCGGACGAGGCGCAGGAGATCCACCTCCTGAGGCTCGAGGACGACTCGATCACGGCCAACTCGCGCAACCTGCTCGCCTTCGACGCGGGGATCGACTGGGACATCAAGAAGGTGGAGGGCGGCAGCGGGGTGATGGCCGGCGGCCTGTTCAACACCGTGCTCCGCGGGACCGGCTGGGTGGCGGTCGTCTCGGACGGCCCGCCGGTGCTGCTCAACCCGGAGGACGCGCCGACGTTTGCGGACCCGCAGGCCGCGATCACCTGGGCATCGTCGGTCCGCACGTCGGTGAAGACCGACGTGAAGCTGAAGGGCCTCATCGGCCTCGGGTCCGGCGAGACGTTCCAGATGGCCTTCAGCGGGCCCGGCTGGGTCCTCGTCCAGCCGAGCGAGGGCCGCGTCGAGGTCTCCTCGAGCGGCGGCGGGCTGCTCGGCAGCCTGGGCGGCTAGCGGGCGGCTTTCCTCACTTCAGTTCGTGAAGTCTTGCGCTAGACTGGCGGATGTATGCCCGATGAGAGCTGTCCCGTCTGCGCCACCGCGGACATCATCTGCGGCAAATGGACGATCCTCGTGATCCGCGACCTGGCCAGCGGTCGCAGCCGGTTCTGCGAGCTCGAGCGCTCGCTCGCCGGCATCAGCCCGCGCACGCTGTCGCTGCGCCTGCGCGGCCTCGAGGAGCAGGGCATCGTTGCGCGCGAGACGTTCCCCGAGGTGCCCCCGCGGGTCGAGTACTCGCTGACGCCGAAGGGTGAGGCGCTCGTGCCGCTGATCGACGGCATGCGCGCGTACGGGCGTGAGTGGCTCGGCGTGACCGAGGGCGACTGCCGCCCGGCCGGCCGGCGCGAGCCGGCGGCCGCCGCCGCCTGAGCCCAGCGCGACCGGCCAGCGCACTCGGGGGTCCGGGGGCGCGAGCCCCCGGCTGCCATCGGCAGGAAGAGCCCCGCCGAAAGCGAATCCGCCCCGCATGCGGAATCGCGGCCTGCACGATGCGCTCAGGGAGTTCGCGCTCGAGACGGCCGCGTTCCTGACTGACGAGATCCGCGCCGGTGCGGAGCTCGAGTTCGACGTGATCGACGGCGGCCACGGATCCGGGCCGGCGCTCTACCGCTACCAGCCGCGGACCGCGGCCTTCCTCGACGCGCGCTGGGAGGAGCTGCGCGCGCTGCCCGCCTGCCGGCGGGCAGCCGAGGAGCTGGGCGCGGGCGCCGCGCCGTGGCTGCGGGTGAACGGGATGCGCGGCGAGCAGGCCGAGCCCGCGCTGCGGGCGATGGTCGACCGCCTCTACGAGGACGCGACGAGCTTCGGCTTCCCGGAGGAGCGCTTCGAGCGGTTGTACGAGGAGGTCGAGTCGACGCTGTTCCGCGACGCGGTCGGCGCGCGCGTGTTGGCGCCGCTGGCCGGCGTGCGGATCGAGAGCGACTCGGTGGATCTGGGCGGCGGGTTGTCGCTCGGTGTGGGCGACTGCGTGGACGCGCCCGCGGAGGCTGTCTGGCCGGAGGGTTCCGAGGATGACGAGCCGGCGGTCCTCTGCGTATTCGAGCGCGACGTGCAGGCTGACGACCACATCCCGGCGGCGGAGGCGGAGGAGCGGTTCCGGGGTCTCGTGACCGCCCTCCGCCTCTGGGCGCCCGGGCGGATCGCGCTCTGCGCTCCGGGCTGGCGCCGCTCCGGCGAGGGCCGCTGGGGGGCGGCCGCCGTCGGCGGGCCGGGCACGGCGCGCGGCGAGCCGTGGACATTGGCGGCGGACGAGGAGGAGGACCTGCGGGCCTTCCTCGACGCGCTCGGCGACGCGCCGGCGGGCGGCCCGGTCGGCTGGGCGCTCGGGCGCTTCGAGATGGGGTGCGAGCGCGAGCACGACGCCGAGGCGCTGTCCGACTACCTGCTGGGGCTGCGCGCGCTGCTCGACGCGACCAGCGAGGCCGGCGAGGCGAGCCTCGCCCTGCGCGTGGCCGCGCTCTGCGCCGAGGAGGGCGAGCGCCGCGCGGTGCAGCGGCGCATCGAGGCCGCGGTGGGGCTCGAGGGCTTCCTCATGGGAAGCCGCGGCAGCCTCCAGGATCGCATCGGCTCCGAGTCCCCGCGCGCGCTCGTGCACGCGATGGAGGGCCATCTGCGCGCGCTGCTGAGGGACGTGCTCTGCGGCTACCTCGAGCCGGATCTGAAGAGCCTCGCCGACGACATCCTGCTCGAGACCGCGCCCGAGCCGTTCGCGCTCGACGCGGACCCCGAGGAAGAGGTGAGGGTCGAGGCCAGGGACATCCGCGAGGAGGCGCCCGAGCCCGTCCAGCACGAGCTCGAGGGCGTCACCCAGTCCGCCGACTGGGGCTGGGACGACCCGGAGGACTACTCCGCGCCCGTCTGAACAGGTGCTCGTTCATGCGGGCGAGCCCGTCGAGGTCGTGCACGTCCTCGTCGAGCCGCGGCACCTCGATCAGGGGCACTCCGTCGAGGCGCTTCCGCAGCCGCCTCAGCGCCGCACGGTCGCGCGCGGCCAGCGCGCGCTCCTCGTCCCAGGTGCGCACGACCTTTCGGCCGAGCTCCGCGCCCAGCAGCTCCTCGACCTCTCCGGCCACGTCGGCCTCGTGCTCGGGCGCGGGCTTCCGCACCCGGTTGGCGATCACCCCCGCGAACGGGAGCTCCGCGTCGCGCAGCCGGTCGTGGAAGAAGGCGGCCTCGTCGAGCGAGTCCTCGCGCGGTGAGGTCACGACGACGAACGTGCTGCGCTCGTCCGCGAGCAGCGTGTTGACCTCGTGGGCGCGCTCGCGGAACCCCTCGACCATGCCGCCGAAGCTCCGGAAGAAGTCCGACAGGTCGGCGAGCAGATCCACGCCGGTGGCCCGCTTCATCGCCCCGAACAGCACGCCGCTCCCGCGTCCGAGCAGCTTCAGGCCGAGGGTGCCGGGACCGGCGAGCAGCTGGAGCGAGGGCGAGTCGATGAACGCGGCGAGCTTCCGCGGCGCGTCGAGGAAGTCGAGCGCGTGCCGGGTCGGCGGGGTGTCGAGGACGAGCAGGTCGTACTCACCCTCCGAGTGCAGCTGGTGGAGCTTCTCCATCGCCATGTACTCCTGGGAGCCGGCGACCGCGTTCGACAGCTCCAGGTAGATCCGGTTCGACAGCACGGCGTCGCGCGTGCGCTCGTCGGGGGCGTGCTGCTCGACGAGCTGGTCGAAGGTGCGCTTCGGGTCGAGCATCATCGCCCACAGCTCGCCCTTCACCGGCACGTCCACGAGGTGCGCCTCGTGCCCGAGCTCGTCGAGCCCGAGCGCGTGCGCGAGCCGGCGCGCGGGGTCGATCGTGAGCACCGCGACCTTCGCGCCGCGGCCGGCCATGCCGAGCGCAACGGCCGCGGCGGTGGACGTCTTGCCGACGCCGCCGGGCCCGGCGCAGATGCACACGTCCTTGCCCTCGAGCCAGCGCTCGATCACAGCCGCCGCTCCAGGATGCGCGCGAGGCGCTCGAGCTCCTCGAGGCCCAGCTCCGGCTCGACCACGAACGGCAGTGTCAGGAGCTTCGCCCTCGACGCACGGCGGAGGCGCGCCGCCTGCGAGCGCTCCGCCCGGGCGAGCCGCTCCTCCGACAGGGCCGAGCGCACGGCGGCGCGCGCCTCGTCCGAGCCGCGGCCGTCGATGCCCTCGAGGCGGCGCGCGTCCGCGGCCGTGAAGCGCTGCGGGTGCACGGCGTTCACCACCACGGCGTCGAGCCGCATGGCGAGCTCGTCGCGGAGCCGCGCCTCGAGGTCGATCGTCTCGTTCACCGGGATCTCCTCCGGGAGCGTCACGGCGAGTACGCCCGTCGAGTCCCGGTCGCGCACGAACGCGTCGATGATCTCCGCCTGCCGCCTGATCGGGCCCACGCGCGCCACGCCGGCGTAGGTGGAGGGGGCGCTCAGCATCGCGAGCCCGTGCCCGGTTGCCGGGGCGTCCACGATCGCGAGGTCGTAGACCGCCCCCTCGGTGCGGCGCTCGAGCTGGGCGAGGTCCCAGACCTTGCCCATCGACACCAGCTCGGTCAGGCCGGGCGCCGCCGCCGTGAGGTACTGGAACACACGGCTGCCTCCGAGCAGCCCCGCCAGCGTGTCCGACTTCAGCTGGTAGCGGAGCCACTCCTCCTTGGTGCGGTCGGGGTCCACCGTCACGCCGAACAGCCCGGGCGCCAGCTCGCGCTCGGTCTCGTCGGCGAGGGTCGAGCCGAACAGGGCCGTGAGGCGCTCCTGCTCGCCCAGCTCGCACAGGATCACGCGCTTGCCGCGCCGCGTGGCGGCGAGCCCCAGCGCCGCCGCGACGGTGGTCTTGCCGACGCCGCCCTTGCCGGTCACGAGCAGCAGCCGCTTGTCCAGCGGTGACATCACGGGAGGACAGGGTGAAGGATTCCCTTCAACTCGTGCGAATACGCCCCCTGTAATGGGACTGTTCGAGCGCTCTCGTCCTGCGCAGCAGACGACTGAACCGGAGGCACCCGTGTCGCAGAAGGCCAAGGTCATCGCCTTCACCAACCAGAAGGGCGGCGTCGCGAAGACCACCACGACGCTGAACCTCGCCGCCGCGTTCGTCGAGCGGGGCAACCGCGTCCTGTGCGTGGACCTCGACCCCCAGGCCAACCTCACGATGAGCCAGGGCATCGACCCCGACTCGCTCGAGGTCTCGATGTACGACGTGCTCGTCCATCACGTCTCCATGCGCGAGGTGATCCGCCGGCGCGAGGTGGACATCGCCTGCGCGTCGATCGACCTGGCCGGCGCCGAGATCGCGATGTCGACGAT
>JAFGJG010000099.1 GCA_016929195.1 Thermoleophilaceae bacterium | reverse complement strand
TCGATCGCGGGGGCGACGGTGGCCGCAAGCGCGTCCAGCGTGACCGTGACGGGGCCGGACGGGACCGGGCTCGGCACCGTGTACGGGATGCCCGCGCCCTCGGGGGCGAGCCCGCCGCGCGTGACGCGCAGGGTGTCGCCCGGCTGCACGTCGACGGTGATCCGGCCGTTGGCGTCCGTGAAGGTGGTGCCGGCCGGGATCGTGACGAGGCTCGCCTGGTCGACCCCGCGCGTGTTGACCGCGTGGAGCGTGAGCGGGGTCGCGCCGGCGGTCGGCGCGGCGACGGCGCTGAGAGCGCCTGCGAGGGCTAGGGCGGCGATCCGGCGTAGGTTCGGCCGCCCCTCCTTGGGCGGAGCCATGTCCTGCGTTGTAGCAAGCGCCGCCGAGGGACGCTGGGAAGATCGTTGCCGCTACTCTCTCCGCCCCGTGAGCACCGTGAAGATCCCGCCTGTTCTCAGGAGCTCGACCGGCGGCGCCCGCGAGGTCGAGGCCGAGGGCCAGACCGTGGGCGACGTCCTGCGCTCGCTCGCCGGCCAGCACCCCGCCACCGAGAGCCAGCTGTTCTCCGAGGAGGGCGAGCTGAACCGCTACGTGAACGTCTACCTCAACGACGAGGACGTGCGCGTGCTCGAGGGCCTCGACACGAGCGTCGGCGAGAGCGACACGATCGTGATCCTGCCGGCCATGGCCGGCGGCCGCTGAAGCTCCGGCCCGCATGAGGGTCGAGAACCTCGGCATGGTCGAGCCGTTCGTGACGCTCGACGGCTCCACGATCCGCGAGGTGGCCGGCCCGGCCACCGGCAACGCCGCGAACCAGAGCCTCGCCGAGGCGACGGTCCCCGAGGGCGGCGCGACCACCGGGCACTTCCACCGGACGACGGAGGAGGTGTACCTCTTCACCCACGGCGCCGGCCGCATGCGGCTCGGCGAGGAGGAGCGCGACGTGGCGGCCGGGGACACCGTCGTCATCCCGCCGGGCGTGGTGCACAAGGTCTGGAACACGGGCACCGAGCCGCTGCGCCTGCTGTGCGCCTGCGCCCCCGCCTATTCCCACGAGGACACGGTCCTCACGGAGAGTTAGCGAAGCACTACACTTTCTGAAGCGATGCTCGAGCCCCGCCTCGACAACCGCCCATGCGGAGGCAAGTACGGAGACATCGTCGAGGCGATCGGCAACACGCCGCTTGTTGAGCTGAAGCGGCTGAGCCCCAAGCCCGGCGTCCGGATCTACGCGAAGCTCGAGGGCCACAACCCGACCGGCTCCGTCAAGGACCGCGTGGCCCGCTCGATGATCGAGAGCGCCGAGGAGGATGGCGCGATCGAGCCCGGGCAGACGATCCTCGAGCCCACCTCCGGCAACACCGGCATCTCGCTGGCGATGATCTGCCGGCGCAAGGGCTACCCGCTGAAGGTCGTCATGCCGGACAACGTGACGCAGGAGCGCACGCAGCTGCTGCGGATGTACGGCGCGGAGATCGTCTACTCGCCGGGCGAGCAGGGCTCCAACGGGGCCGTGGCCAAGGCGCTCGAGATGGCCGAGAGCGACGCCTCCTACTACATGCCGTACCAGTACGGGAACCAGGCGAACCCCGACGCCCACTACAACGGAACCGCCGTCGAGATCCTGGAGGAGCTCGACGAGGTGACCGCCTTCGTCGGCGGGCTCGGAACCGGCGGGACGCTAATGGGCAACGCGCGCCGGCTCAAGGAGGAGAACCCCGACACGCTGATCGTCGCGGCCGAGCCCCTCCAGGGCGAGCTGGTGCAGGGCCTGCGCTCGCTCGAGGACGGCTACATCCCGCCGATCATCGACCTGACGCTCCTCGACCGGAAGATCTTCGTCTCGAACCGCGACGCGGTCGTGTGGACGAAGCGGCTCCTCGACGAGGAGGGGGTGTTCGTCGGCGTGTCGAGCGGCGCGATCGCCTCGATCGCGGTGCGCGTCGGCGAGAAGCTGGACGAGGGCAACATCGTGTTCGTCGCCCCCGACGACGGCTGGAAGTACCTCAGCTCGGGCGTCTACACGAAGCCCATCGAGGAGCTCGAGCGGGAGCTCGACTCCGCGTCCTTCTGGTAGCCAACGGTGCGCAGCCGGCCGAGCCGGCTGCTGCCGCAACGGCTCAGGAGTCCTTCTCGGGCGACGGCTCGGGGCCGACCGGAGCGGCCTCGTGCGCGAGCGCCTGCTCGTCGTCGGGCCCCTCGTTCTCGTCGTCGTCCGGATCGTCCGACTCGAGCTCGTCCCGGTCGTACGGGTCATCGAAGCCGGAGAGCGAGTCACGGAACTCGCGCATGCCCTTGCCGACCGAGCGGGCGGCGTCGGGCAGCCGGCTCGGGCCGAGGAAGATCAACGCCACGGCGAGGATCACCATGATCTCGAGCGGGCCGGGGGCCGAGAAGAAGCCCATACAGGCAGGCTAGCCGACGACCCGACCGATCTCGAACGGCTTCGTGAGCGGGCGCGCGCCGAGCTCCGCCCGGAGCGCCACCAGATGCTGCCCCTCGGCGGCCATGATGCTGCCCAGCGGCTGGAGCAGCTCTGGGTCCTTCAGGCCGGTCACGGCGTTCGCGTACGCGCGAACGGCCTCCTCCTCGGCGCGCAGCGCGTAGGCGGCGAAGGCGTCGCCGCCCGCCGCGAGCGCGCGGTTCAGGGCGGGCGACGGGACCGTCGCGACGGGCGCGCGCCTGCCGGTCAGGACCTGCTCCAGCCCCTTCGCGTGCTCGCGCTCGTGGTCGCGGAGCCGCTCCGCCAGGGTCCCGGGCAGCGCTCCGCGCCGGGCCGCCGCCTCGTACATCGACTCGAGCGACCGCTCGAGCGAGAGCAGGTCCTCGAGCACCGCGCGCTGCCCCTGCGCCCGCGCAGGCGCCGCCGCCAGCAGCACCGCGGAGCCGGCGAGCGCCAGCGCCTCCCTGCGGCCGGCCCTCACGACGTACCCGTCACGAAGGCCTGCGCGGCCAGTGGCTGACCCTGGAGTCCCTGGACCACGGCGAGGTGCTCGGCCTCGCTGGTGGCGAGCCCCGCGGCCTCGCGCCGGAGCGGCCCGGCCGGGAGCTTCGTGAGCGCGTCGAGGTAGGCGCGCACCAGCCGCTCCTCCACGTCGCGCGCGAGGAGCAGGGCGTCGGCCGCGTCGTCGAGCACCGGGAAGGAGGACGCGTAGGACTCGGGCGGGCGGCCCTCGACCGGGGTGCCGCCGAGGCCTGCGATCACCTCGGAGAGGCGGGCGACGTGCTCGCGCTCCTGCCGCGCGATCGCGAGGGCGGCGGCCCGGCCCGGTGCAGCGAGCCGCCGGGCGAGCGCGTCGTAGGCGGCGACGGTCGCGTGCTCCAGCGCGAGGACCGAGTTCAGCAGGCCGACGCCCGAGCCCGGCCGCGGCCCGCGGGCCGGTGGCGCGTCGCCGCCTCCGCACGAGGACACGGCGAGCGCCGCGCCCGCCAGGACGCCTCTCCGGGTCAGGCCTCCCGTCATGAGCCCGGAGCCTAGGCAGGTTGCCGAGCGCCCGCGACGAGCCGCTCGAAGAGCCGCTCCAGCGCGGGGCGGAGCACTTCGGGCTCGAAGGCCGGGCGCGGTGCGGCGAGCTGCTCGAACATCAGCCCGGACACGGTCGCGACGATGATCGGGGCGTCGGCCGCCGGGTCGTCGGACCCCGCCGCGCGGGCGCCCATCTCGGCCAGCCGCAGGTGCGTCTCGCGGACCTGCTGCGCCTCGGGGCGCAGCGCGGGCCGGCGTGCGGCCTCGAGCGCGAGCTCGTACAGCGCGAGGTGGCGGGTGCGGTGCGCGTCGAGCTCTCCCGCCAGGGCCGCCGCGAGCGCCGCGGCCCACTCGAAGACGTCCAGCTCCTGCGTGGCCAGCTCCAGCACCAGCCGCTCGAAGCGCTCGACCTCCGCGCGCGCCGCGTAGCGGAGCGTCTCCTCGAGCAGCTCGTCCCGGGAGGAGAACCAGTAGGTCGTGGCGGACAGCGGCACGCCGGCGGCGGCCGCCACGGCACGGTGCGTCACGCCGTCGGTGCCGTGCGCCGCGATCACGTCGAGCGTGGCCCTGAGGATCGCCTCGCGCCTGGCCTCGCCCCGGGGCGCGCTCTGGTACTTTTGTGCCATCAGCTGGTACAAACGTACCACGAGCCTCCGGAGGACGAGATGATCCAGCTCGGCGCGACTTCGCCCCTCGACAACGTCAGCTACGAGGACCTCTACGCACGCTGGGAGAAGGGAAACTGGCGCGCGACGGAGCTCGACTTCACGGTCGACAAGGAGCAGTGGGAGACCCAGTTCTCCGACCTCGAGCGCGCCGCGGCGCTCTGGAACTACTCGCTCTTCTTCTGGGGCGAGGACGCCGTGGCCGACGGCCTCTCGCCCTACATCGGCGCCGCCCCGCTCGAGGAGCAGAAGTACTTCCTCGCGACCCAGCAGGTGGACGAGGCGCGCCACGCCGTCTTCTTCAAGCGCTTCATGACCGAGGTCGCCGGCGTCGGCGGCTCG
Source organism: Thermoleophilaceae bacterium (assembly GCA_016929195.1). Taxonomy (GTDB): domain Bacteria; phylum Actinomycetota; class Thermoleophilia; order Solirubrobacterales; family Thermoleophilaceae; genus JACVRW01. The sequence goes on along the minus strand of JAFGJG010000099.1, from coordinate 3,843 downwards.
TCGACGGGCGACGCCCTGACCGCGATCAAGCCGCAGCTCACCTGGGGGTTCACGAAGGTCTTCGACCGCCTCGAGCTCATGTCCGAGGAGCTCCGCCGCGACCGGTCGATCACGAAGCTCGCGCAGGCGATCACGCTCTACCACATCGTCATCGAGGCGACCCTGGCGCAGCCCGGCCAGCACTTCATCACCAGCTACCTCGAGGACCGCAAGCTCCTCCCCGGCTTCCGCGAGGGCATGGAGAACGTGGCCACCGACGAGCAGCGCCACATCGGCTTCGGCGTGAAGATGCTCTCCGACCTCCGCAAGATGGACCCGGACGTGCCGGCCGCGGTCGCCGACCTGCTCCGCGAGGTGATCCCGTGGACGGCGTCGGTGCTGATCCCGCCGAACTGGGACGAGCGCTACATCGAGTGCTTCGGCTTCACCATGGCCGACATCGGCGAGGAGGGGGCGACCTCGCTCGAGACGAAGCTGCGCACCGCGGGAATGCCGATCGACGGGCTGCCGGGCCCGCCGATCTTCGCGATCTCGGGGACCCCGCGCGAGCGCGCGATCATCGGAAAGCGGATGGTCAAGGCCGGCTACCTCGGCGAGAAGCTTGGGCCGCCCTCGACGGAGCGCGAGGACATGCGCCTGCTCTTCGAGGCGGTGGCCTCCGGGCTCGACGTCTCGAAGTCGCCGGGGTCCGGCACGATCCAGTGGGACTTCCCCGACGCCGAGCCCTGGCACGTGGTCGTGGACAACGGCTCCACGCGCGCCGAGCCGGGACGCGTGACCGACCCGACAGTGACCCTGAGGGCGCGCTTCGAGGACTTCGTGGACGTGACGTCGAAGCGGGTGGATCCGCGCCGGCTGGCGCTGCGCGGCGGCCTGCGGCCGAGCGGCGACGTCCGCTGGCTCTGGCGCGCGCGCCGCATGTTCCCCTCGTAGCGCCGCCTCAATAGCCTTGGCTCCGTGAGGATGTCGCGGGCCCACTGGGACGAGCTGGTCGCGCACGCGCGCGACGACGCGCCGAACGAGTGCTGCGGCTACCTGCGCGCCGCGGGCGGGCGCGTGGAGGAGGTCTTCCGGGCGGACAACCCGCGCAAGTCACCGTACGGATACGAGCTCGACCACAAGAGCCTGTTCGCCGCGAATGACCTGGACGAAGCCGGATTCGAGGTCGGGATCTACCACTCCCACCCGAAATCCCCGGCCGAGCCCTCCCAGACCGACATCAACCTGGCGCACTACCCGCACTGGACGTACCTGATCGTCTCGCTCGCGGGCGAGCCGGAGGTGCGCGCGTGGCGGATCGCGGACGGGTCGGTGGAGGAGGAGGACCTCGTCGTCGAGGACTGACCCGCCGTTCTCCTGCCCCGCCTGCGGCGCCACGGCCACCGGGGACGAGCCGTTCTGCGCGGAGTGCGGGACGCCGCTCGTGGCACAGGGGAGCGCGCCGCTCGAGGAGCCGCTCAGCGAGGCTCACGGCCGCGCCCGCAAGATCGACCCGCTCTACACCGAGGGCGAGCTGGTCCGCGTCGCCGGCGGCCGCAATCAGGCCGAGGCCGAGCTGATCCAGGGGATCCTCCTCGAGGAGGGCGTGCCGAGCGTGCTGCGCCGGAGCGCCGGCTTCGACGTGCCCGACTTCCTCGCCGCCGGGCCGCGCGACGTGATGGTCCCGGAGTCGGGCGCCGGGCACGCCCGCGAGCTGCTGCACGGGGCGGGCCTCGGCGCCTCGGAGGCCCCCGCGCCGCGGCCGAACCCGCTCGTTCTGTTCGCGGTGATCCTCGGGGGCGGCGGGCTGGTGGCTCTGGTCGCGTGGCTGCTGCAGGGGCCGTAGACTCCGCGCCCAATGGACTTCGCCCCGTCAGACCGCGTCGCCGACCTGCTCGACCGCGTCCGCGCCTTCATGGAGGAGCACGTGGACCCGGTCGAGGCCGAGGCGATGCGTGCGTTCGACGACGAGGTCCGGCCCGGCGTTCCCTACGCGCGGATCGTCGTGGAGCTGCGCGAGCGTGCGCGCGCCGAGGGCCTGTGGAACCTCTTCCTGCCCGACGACCAGTACGGCCCGGGGCTGACGAACTGGGAGTACGGGATGCTCTGCGAGCTCATGGGCCGCAGCGGCGTGGCGCCGACGGTCTTCAACTGCGCGGCGCCGGACACCGGCAACGCGGAGATCCTCGCCGAGCACGGAACCGATGAGCAGAAGGAGCGCTGGCTCCAGCCGCTGCTCGACGGCGAGATCCGCAGCTGCTTCTCGATGACCGAGCCCGAGACCTCGGGCTCGGACCCGACCCAGCTCGCCGCACGCGCCGAGCTGGACGGCGACGAGTGGGTCGTCAACGGGCACAAGTGGTTCACCTCCGGCTACAACGGCGCCTCGATCGCGATCGCGATGGTCGTGACCGACCCCGAGGCGCCGCCCCACAAGCGGGCGAGCATGATCCTGGTGCCGATCGAGACCGAGGGCTTCCACGGCATCCGGCCGGTGCCCGTGATGGGCCACGACGAGGGCCCCGGCCACTGGGAGGTCCGCTACGAGGACGTCCGCGTGCCGGCGGACAGCGTTCTCGGCGAGCGCGGCGCGGGCTTCGCGATCGCGCAGGACCGCCTCGGCCCCGGCCGCATCCACCACTGCATGCGCGCGATCGGCTCGGCCGAGCGCGCGTTCGAGCTCATGTGCACGCGCGCGCACGAGCGCACCTCCTTCGGCGGGCCGCTCGCCGAGAAGCAGTTCGTCCAGGACTTCATCGCGAAGTCGCGGATGGAGATCGACTCGGCGCGGCTGATGGTCCTGCACGCCGCGTGGAAGATGGACACCGAGGGCAAGCGCGCGGCCCGCCAGGAGATCTCGATGATCAAGGTGATCGCCGCGCAGATGCATCAGCGCGTGGTGGACCGCGCCATGCAGGTGCACGGCGCGCTCGGGATGTCCGACGACACGCCGCTCGCGGCGATGTGGCGCCAGGGGCGCTGGCTGCGCATCGCGGACGGTCCCGACGAGGTCCACAAGATGGTCATCGCGATGCGCGAGCTGAACCGCTTCAAGCCGCGCGAGCCCGTCGAGGCATGAGCGTCCTGACGGGCGTATCGACGGCCGACCACGGCCTGACCGACGAGCAGCGCGCGTTCGTCGAGGCGATCCGCGACTTCGCGGTGCGCGAGAAGTGGGAGACCGAGGGGGAGGACGCCCACCAGGAGGACGTCGCACGGCGTATGGGCGAGCTCGGCTGGTACGGGCTCCAGATCCCGGACGAGTACGGCGGCTCGGGCGGCAGCTTCCTCGACGCCACGCTGTTCCTCGAGGAGACCGCGCGCGGCCAGATCCCCGTGGCCGCCTACGGCGTCACGCTGATCGTGGTCGGGGCGCTCGGGCGCTTCGGCACGGAGGAACAGAAGCGGCGCCTGTTCGAGCACGTGGTCGGGGGCGGCACGCTCGCCATCGCCATGTCCGAGCCCGAGGCCGGCTCCGACGTGGCCAACCTGAAGACGAAGGCCCGGCTCGAGGACGGCGAGTGGGTGCTCGACGGGGCCAAGATGTGGTGCTCCTACGCCCACAAGGCCAAGGAGATCCTGATCGTCTGCCGGAGCGGCGCGGGCGATCGCCACGAGGACCTCTCGATGATCCTCGTGCCCCACGACGCGCCCGGGCTGACGATCACCCCAATCAAGACCATGGGCGGCGAGGAGACGAACGAGCTGCATCTCGACGGCGTGCGGGTGCCGGAGGACGCGCTCCTCGGGACCGCCGGGAACGGCTGGATCCAGCTGATGGCCGGGCTCAACTACGAGCGCGTGATCCTCGCGGCCTCGGCGCTCGGGCTGGCGCAGCGCTCCTTCGACGACGCGCTCGCCTAC
>JAFGJG010000098.1 GCA_016929195.1 Thermoleophilaceae bacterium | reverse complement strand
TCGACGGCCTCAACCTGTTCATGGTCGTCCTCACCGCCGTGGCCTGGGTCCCGTGCACGCTCGTCGCCTGCTTCGGCGACCGCGACCGGCCGAAGCTGTTCCTGTTCCACCTCGCGTTCGCCGAGACCGCGGTGCTCGGCGCGTTCATGGCGCAGGACCTGGCGCTCTTCATCGTCTTCTTCGACCTGATGCTCGTGCCCTTCTACTTCCTGATCGGCGGCTGGGGCACGGGCGACCGCGTCCGCGCGACCACGAAGTTCGTGATCTACACGCTGGCCGGGTCGCTGCTGATGCTCGCCGGGGCGATCGCCCTCGGCGTGCTCGCCACGCCCTCCGGAGAGGCGGTCTCGTTCTCGATCCAGACGATCCAGGAACGCGGCCTCGGGGACGGCACCCAGGAGTGGATCTTCCTGCTGTTCGCGCTGGCCTTCCTCGTGAAGGCGCCGCTCTTCCCGCTTCACGGCTGGGTCCCCGAGACCTACCGCTCCACGCCGATCGTCGTGCTGGCGCTGCTCTCCGGGGTGCTCTCGAAGGTCGGCGTCTACGGGTTCCTGCGGATCGTCCTCCCGACGATGCCCGACGCCGCCCAGCACTTCCAGGAGCTGATGCTGGTGCTCGCGGTCTTCTCGATCCTCTACGGCTCGGTGCTCGCGTTCTCCCAGGACAACGTGCGCATGGTGGTGGCGTACTCGTCGATCGCGCAGCTCGGCTTCATCGTGCTCGGGATCTTCTCCCTGGACGACAAGGGCGCCCAGGGCGCCGTCTTCCAGATGCTCAACCACGGCCTCGTCGTGGTGCCGCTCTTCCTCGTGATCGGGGCGATCGCCGGGCGGGCGGCCGGGAGCGAGTCGCTCTCCGAGCTCGGCGGGATGGCCAAACGGGCGCCGGTCATGGCCGCGCTGTTCCTGATCGTGACGTTCGCGACGCTCGCCATGCCCGGCTCCGCGAACTTCGTCGGCGAGATCCTCGTGCTGTTCGGGACCTTCGAGGAGAACCTCGTCTACGGCGTGGTGGCCAGCGCGGGCGTAGTGCTCGCCGCGGTCTACATGATCCGCGTCTACCAGCGCACGATGCACAACCGTGAGGGCCCGGCGGTGGAGTCGCGTGACCTGTCGCGGCTCGACCTGGTCGCGATCGCGCCGCTGGTGGCCGTGATCGTGGCGCTGGGCGTCTACCCGAACTTCGTCACGCACCGGAGCGAGGCGGGCACCGTGACGAAGATCCGCGGGGCTCAGGCCGCCGCGGGCATCGAGACGACGATCCTGCCGTACGAGGAGCTCCTGGGGGATCGCCGATGAGCGTCATCGCCGCGGTCCAGGCGCCGGACATCGACTACAAGCTCCTGTCGCCGCTGCTCGCGGTCGCGGGCGGCTCGGTCGTCGTCCTGATGGCCGGCCTGTTCAGCTCGCGCTTCGTTCGCACGGTGGTCGTGCCGCTGCTCACCGTGGCCGCGCTCGCCACGGCGCTCGGCCTGACGGTCTGGATCTGGGAGGCCGGGGACACGCGGCCGATCATCGAGGGCGCGCTCGCAGTGGACGCGCTCTCGCTCGGCATCTCGGCGCTCGTGTTCATCGCCGGAATCGCCGCCGTGCTGCTCTCGCTGCGGGCACATGCCGTGCGCGAGGCGGGCCAGGGTGAGTACCACGCGCTGCTGCTCGGGTCGATCGCCGGCATGGTCGTGCTGGCCGAGGCGGAGAGCCTGATCTCGCTGTTCGTGGGCCTCGAGCTGCTGTCGATCCCGCTCTACGCGCTGTGCGCCACCGAGCTGTTGCAGCGGCGCTCGCTCGAGGCCGGCCTCAAGTACCTGGTGGTCGGGTCGGTGGGCTCCGCGACCCTCCTCTACGGGCTCGCGCTCATCTACGGGGCCACCGGGGCGATGGAGTTCCCCGCCATCGCGTCCGCGCTCGCGGGCGACGTGAGCGTGACCGATCCGCTGCTCCTCACGGGGATCGCCCTCACGATGACCGGCCTCGCCTTCAAGGCGTCCGTGGCGCCGTTCCACCAGTGGACGCCCGACGTCTACCAGGGCGCCCCCACGCCGGTCACGGCGTTCATGGCGGTGGCCACGAAGGCCGCGGCCTTCGGGGTGATGCTCAGGCTGTTCGACCACGCGCTCGGGCTGGCGCAGCTCGAGTGGGCCCCAGCGCTCGCGGCGCTGGCCACGGTGACGATCGTCGTCGGCAACGTCGGCGCCATCGCCCAGCGCTCGCTGAAGCGGATGCTCGCCTGGTCGAGCGTGGGCCAGGCGGGCTACCTGCTCGCGGGAGTCGTCGTGGGCAGCGAGCTGGGCGTGCGCGCCACCGTCTTCTACCTCGCCGCCTACCTGGCGATGAATGTCGCCGCCTTCGCCGTCGTGATCGCCCGCGAGCGGGTGTCCGGGCACGGCGACGACCTCGCCTCGCTCGAGAACCTCGGGCGGGCGCAGCCGTGGCTCGCGTGGCCGATGACGATCGCGATGCTCTCGCTGGCCGGCTTCCCCGCCACCGCCGGCTTCATCGGGAAGTTCTATTTGATCGACGCCTCCGTGGCCGGCGACTACGCCTGGCTCGGCGTCGTGATCGTGATCGGCTCGGTGATCTCCCTGGCCTACTACCTGCGCGTCGTCGCCGTGATGTGGATGGGCGCCTACGAGGTCGAGCTGCCGGAGGCGCCGGGCCGCCGCGTCAAGCCGGTGACCGGATGGTCGCCGGAGGCCGACCTGCGCGCCCAGCCCGAGGTGGCGCTGGTGGCCATCGTCTTCGCGGCCGCGGTGCTCTTCTTCGGGGTCTGGCCCGACCCGCTGTTCGACCTCGCGCGTGACGCGGGCACGTCGATCGGCAACCTGCGCTAGCTAGCGCTCGACGAGGTCCTCGGAGCGGGCCTCGCGGTCGAAGCGCCCGGTGCGCCTCCGCTGCTCGTCCCGGTTGCGCAGCACCGGCCCGAACCGCTTGCCCACCCCGCGCAGGATGTAGGCGTCGCGGTTGTGGTTGTAGGCGAACAGCGGCTTCATCGCCCTGAGCGTCCAGGGCGGGACGTAGCGGCGCCGCCTGGGGGTCGCCCTGACCACGCGGTTGCGCGAGCTCGAGGACTCGTTCCGGCTGTAGAGGGCGAATCCGACCAGGACGACCGTCAACACCAACGGGACGATCAAGACCAAGCCAGAGCCCACATCACGCACAGTAGCGCGCGGCGCGAGCGGGCTCGGCGCCTTACGGCGTGGGCTGGCGCCCCCGGACCGCGGGCTTCACGTCGGGCACTCGCGGGCGCGGGCGCAGGCCCGGGCGCTTGAGCTTCAGCACCGGTCCGTGGCGACGTCCGACCACCCGGAGCACGTACGCGTCGCGCACGCGGCTGTACCGGAAGAAGGGGCGGACGAGCCGGATGGTCCGCTTGCCGACGAGGTGGCGGCGGCGGGGGGTCTCTCTCTGGGCGGCGTTTGGGCGATCCATCGTGTCTTGAACGATCTTGCGCACGAAAACCTTTCGAAAGCCCCGCAGAGCAACGTTTTTTGGACCTTTCTTGGTACTTCTGGCGGGAAAGCATGGCTGCCTTCCCACGAGCCGTCCCCGCGGGGTACGCTGCCCGCACCTACGAAGGGAGCGAGGGATGAGCGACAGCCTGGCCACGATCCTGACCGACACGGTCGCGAAGCACGGCGACCGTGTGGCGTTCAAGCTCGACGACGTCGAGCTGACCTACTCGATGCTCGACGAGGGCAGCGCGAGGGTCGCGGGCCTGCTCGCCGCGAAGGGCCTCGAGCCCGGCGATCGCGTCGGGCTGATGCTCCCGAACGTCCCCTACTTCCCGGTCGTCTACTACGGGATCCTCCGCGCCGGCGGCGTGGTCGTGCCGATGAACGTGCTCCTGAAGGAGCGCGAGGTGCGCTTCTACCTCGAGGACCCGGGCGCGAAGCTCGTGTTCGCGTGGCACGACTTCGCGGACGCCGCCCAGACCGGCGCGGACGAGGCCGGCGCCGAATGCATCCTCGTGAAGCCCGGCGAGTTCGAGCAGCTGCTCGCCTCGTCCGAGCCGCGGCGCGAGGTCGCGGACCGCGGCGGCGACGACACCGCGGTCATCCTCTACACGTCGGGCACCACCGGCAAGCCGAAGGGGGCCGAGCTCTCCCACGCGAACCTGACCCGCAACTGCGGCACCGTGGGCGCCTCGCTCGCCGAGATCTCGGCGGACGACGTGCTCCTCGGGGCGCTCCCGCTGTTCCACTCCTTCGGGCAGACCTGCACGATGAACGCGACGGTCTCCACGGGCGCGACGGTCACGATGCTCCCGCGCTTCGACCCGGACAAGGCGCTCGAGATCATCGAGCGCGACGGCGTGACGGTCTTCCAGGGCGTCCCGACGATGTACAACGGGATGCTTCACTCGGAGTCCGCCGACAGCGCCGACGCCTCGACCCTCCGCATCTGCATGTCCGGCGGGGCGGCCATGCCCGCCGAGCTGATGCGGGCCTTCGAGGAGAAGTTCGCCTGCATCATCCTCGAGGGTTACGGCCTGTCCGAGACCTCTCCGGTCGCGTCCTTCAACCATCCCGACAAGGAGCGCAAGCCCGGCTCGATCGGCACGCCGATCGAGGGCGTCGAGATGCGCTGCGTGGACGAGCAGGGCAACGAGGTGCCGCAGGGCGAGATCGGCGAGATCGTGATCCGCGGGCACAACATCATGAAGGGCTACTGGGACCGGCCCGAGGCGACGGCCGAGGCGATCAACGACGACGGCTGGTTCCACTCCGGCGACATGGCCAAGGTGGACGAGGACGGCTACTTCTTCATCGTCGACCGCAAGAAGGAGCTGATCATCCGCGGCGGCTACAACGTGTACCCGCGCGAGGTCGAGGAGGTCCTCTACGAGCACCCGGCGGTCAAGGAGGCCGCCGTGGTCGGCGTGCCGGACGACGCCCTGGGCGAGGAGGTCGGAGCCGCCGTCGTCCTCTGCGAGGGCGCGAGCGCGGACGCCGACGAGATCCGCTCCTACGTGAAGGAGCAGGTGGCCGCCTACAAGTACCCGCGGAAGCTCTGGTTCCTGGACGAGCTGCCGAAGGGCCCGACCGGCAAGATCCTGAAGCGCGAGATCGAGGTGCCAGCGGAGGTCACGAGCTAGGCGAGCCCGCGCCGGATTCGATCCGCGTTACGTTTGACCGCTATACGCCGGTCAACGTAACGAGGATCCCCGAGGCGCGGGCTAGCCGCCCACTTCATCGCTGTCGTTCGATCGTTCTGCGGAGCCCTGGAACCGGTAGCGCAGCTCCACCATCCCGCTCCGGAACGGGCGCACGCCGGTCAGCACGAGCGGATCGGTCAGCCGGCCGGCGAACGTCGGCAGCCCCGAGCCGAGCACCACGGGCACGACCGTCAGGATCAGCTCGTCGATCAGGCCGTCGGCCGCGAACTGCCAGGCAAGGTCCCCGCCGCCCACGAGCCACACGTCGCGGTCGCCGGCCGCGGCGGTCATGTGGGCGTGGTGAGGAGCGACCGGGCCGTTCGCGAAGCGGATGTCCGCGCCCTGCATGGTGGGCAGGCGGCGCGAGGTGAAGACCCACGTGGGAAGACCCGCGTAGGGCCACCTCCCCACCCCGAGGACGAACTCGTAGGTGGCGGAGCCCATGGCGAGCGCGCCGATGCCGGCGATGAACTCGTCATAGGACCCGTCGATCAGGTCGGGTCCCGCGAGCTCGGCCTCGCCCTCGTAGTCCTCGAGCCAGTCGATCCCGCCGTCGACCTCCGCGAGGTACCCGTCGAGGCTCTGGGCGAGGTAGTAGCGGGTCGCCGCCAAGGCGTGTGATCGTACCCCTCAGCTAGCCTGCCGCTCCGTGTCCACGGGCTCGCGCAGAGGCTTCACGCGTCGCCGGCTGCTCGAGGCGGGCGGCGCGGGCGCGGCGGCGCTCGGGCTCGGCGCGTGCGGGGACGACTACTTCTCGCCCAAGACCCCGCGCGGCAAGGACGCGCCGAATACGCTCCTGATCGTCACGGACTCCACGCGGGCGGACTACATCGGGGCCTACAACCCGAAGAGCCTCGCGAAGACGCCGAACCTCGACGCCCTCTCGCGCGACTCGCTCACGTTCAGGACGGCCGTGCCCGAGGCGATGCCGACCGGCCCGGCGCGGCGGGCGATCCTCACCGGCGTCCGCTCGTTCCCGTTCCGCAACTCGGTGCCGACGCCGGGCCTTCCCGTGGGCCCCGGCTGGATCGGGATCCAGGACTTCCAGCCGATCGTCACCGAGGTGATGGGCGAGGCGGGCATCGAGACCGCCTACTGCACGGACAACCCGTTCCTCATCGGCCCGCGGTTCGGGAACTTCCGCCGGACGCTCGACGAGGTCCGGCCCAGCTACTCCCAGGGCGCCTACCGCTTCCTCAACAAGCCCTTCAAGCGCCCCGCTCCGCGCAGCGCGATCGAGAAGTACCTGCTGCCCGCGCTGTCCGACTCCGTGGAGGTCGGCCGGCTCCGATCGATGGCGGGCTGGAACAGCATCTACCGGCGCCGTGACACCCAGTACCCCACGGCGCGCGTGATGCGCTCCGGCATCAACCTGCTCGACGACCTGAAGAAGAAGCGGCCGTTCTTCCTCGGCGTGGACGCCTTCGACCCGCACGAGCCGCTCGACGCGCCGCAGGCGTTCCAGCTCGCCGCCGGCTCGCCGAAGGGCATCCAGCTCGAGGGGATCACCCCGATCCAGCCGTTCGAGGTGCCCTACTCGTGGGCCGTGGACGTGGACGTGGACGACCCCACGATCCAGCGCGTGCGCGAGCTGTACGCGGCCGAGGTGACCTTCGTCGACGAGTGGATCGGGCGCCTGATGAACGAGCTGGCCGATCAGAAGCTGCTCGACGAGACGGTCGTCTACTACATCTCGGACCACGGCCTGACGCTCGGGGAGAACGGCATCCTCGGCAAGCACGGCGCGCGCGCTCAGTGGCACATCTACCACGTGCCCTGCATGATCCGGCACCCCGAGGGCAAGCTCGCGGGCCAGACGAGCGACTACTTCGCCTCGACGCACGACGTGTCGCCGACGCTGCTCTCGTTCATGGGCGTCAGGCGCCCGGGGCTGATGGACGGCGAGGACCTCTCCGTGCTGTTCGACGGAAAGCTGCCGCCCGACCGGCCCTGGTTCACGTCCTGCTACGACAACTACGTCCTGACCGGCGACCAGGACTGGTTCTTCATCTCGGACAGCGAGGGCCGTCGCAAGCGCCTCTACGACAAGAGGAGCGACCCGCTCGAGCTGCGGGACGTCGCCGCACAGCACCCGGAGATCGTGGACCGGCTCTGGCGGGTCCTCGCGGACGAGGCCGGCGGCACCCTGCCCCAGTTCGCGCCGTCCGGAGCGAAGACGGTGATCGGCGGGTGAGGCTCACACGCCGCGGCCTCCTCCGGCACGGGGGTGCCGGGGCCGCGACGGCCGCCGCGCTCGCCGGCCTCCCGGGGGCCGCGCGGGCCGCGGGCTCGGGGAAGGAGCGCCGGCGCGCGGTGCTCATCGTCCTGCCCCTCGTTCGCGCCGACCACGTGAAGGCGTTCAAGGACGGCGACGGGGCCGACACGCCGAACCTCAACGACCTGACCGGCGACTCGCTGCGCTTCGACCGCGCGGTTCCCGAGTGCATGCCGTCCCTCCCGGTCCGGCGCACACTGATCACCGGCATGCGCTCGTACCCGTTCCGCGACTGGAGGCGGACCGAGGGCATGCCGGCGGTGCCGGGCTACAACCCTCCCTGGGACTGGCAGCCCGTGATGACGGAGGTCACGAGCGCGGCCAGCGTCAGGACGATCTACGTGACCGACAGCCCGATCGTCTCCGGCCCGCGCTTCCCGGAGGCGCGCAGGCCGGGCGGCGCGCCCGCCGCGGCGAAGCCGCCGAGCGACGGGATCCGCTCCGAGATCGAGGCGATCGAGCGCTCCACGCGCGCGACCGAGCGCACGTTCAAGGCGGGCATCTCCGCCCTCGGCGAGGTGAAGGACGAGGACAGCTTCTTCGTCGCCGTCGACCCCTTCGACCCGGTCGACGCGATCGCCGCCCCGCCGATCTACGTCCGCCCCGGCGTGGTCGAGCACGACGGCATCGGCCCGATGAGCGAAAGGCTCGTCGAGCTGAAGTTCAGCGACGGCGACACCAAGCCGCTCCGCTCCGCCTACCGCGACCACGTGGAGGCGGTGGACGACCGGCTCGGCAAGCTCCTCGACGCCGTGCCCGACGACACGCTGGTGTTCGTCCTCGGCGACATCGGCTACTCGCTCGGGGACCACTCCTTCCTCGGGCGCGGCACGCCCACCTCCTACCGGCGCGCCTACGAGATCCCGTACCTCATCCGCCACCCCGACGGCGAGAAGGGCGGCGACAGCATCGAGTGGTACGCCTCGACCCACGACGTGCCCACGACGATCCTCGCCCACCTGGGGCTCACGATCCCGGGCAAGATGCGCGGCGAGGACCTGACCGCGCTGTTCGACGACGTGGACCAGTGGGACCTGCCGGACCGGCCGTTCTCGATCACCGCCAGCGGCCAGCTGATCATCGTCCGCGACGACCGCTTCCTGATGGTCGCCGACCGCGAGCAGATCGAGCGCCGCCTCTACGACGACGACGAGGAGGCCGAGGACGACATCACGCGCTACGACGACATCGCGAACGAGGAGCCCGGGAAGCTCACCGACATGTCGGCGGCGGCCCTCGCCGTGGCGGGCGGCACGCTCCCCGAGTTCGGCCCGGACGGGGCGCTGCGCCCGCTGCGGCAGCGCGGCGACGACGACGCGGACGACGACGGCATCCCCAACGACTTCGACGCCGTGGACAACGACGAGCCGGACGACGGCGTAACTCCCGAGGCGCTCCGCTACGACGGCCGCGACGCCGAGGACCGGAGCGGCGCGAGGTGAAGGAGCGCCGGAACCCGCCCACCGAGTTCCTCTACGAGCGCAAGTGGCGGATCTTCGGCGTGATGATGGTCGCCTGGTCGATGGTGCTCCTCGACGTGGCGATCGTGAACATCGCGGTCCCGGAGCTGCAGGAGGATCTCTCCACCGACGTGGCGACGGTGACCTGGGTCATAAACGCCTACAACATCGTCTTCGCGATCCTGCTCGTGTCGATGGGGCGGCTGGCCGACCAGTTCGGGCGCAAGCGCTTCTTCCTGCTCGGGCTGACGATCTTCACCATCGGCTCGGGACTGTGCGCGGCCGCCTGGTCGGTCGAATGGCTGATGTTCTTCCGCGTCGTCCAGGGAGTGGGCGCCGGCATCCTGGCGCCGCTCGGCTTTGCGATCACGGTGCTCGTGTTCCCGCCCGAGCAGCGCGGCCGCGGGCTCGCCCTGATCGCAGTCGTGGCGCTCGTCTCCTCGGCGGCCGGCCCGGTGATCGGCGGCATCCTGATCGAGATCGCGAGCTGGCACTGGATCTTCCTGATCAACATCCCCATCGGCATCGTCGGCGTGGGCCTGGCGTGGCGCTGGTGGCCGGAGACCTGGGACCTGAGCGCCGGCCGCGAGGTGGACGTGCGCGGCATGGTCCTGCTCGGCCTCGCGGTGCTCTGCCTCACGGTCGCGCTCGTCGAGGCGAACCCGTTCGCGGGCCACCTGGCGCTGTGGCTGAGCCTGATGCAGGCGGCGATCCTGCTCGGCATCGCGTTCTTCTGGTGGGAGCGCCGCGCGCCCAGCCCGATGATCACGCCGGGCCTGCTCCAGAACAAGCAGTTCCGCAACGCCAACCTCGGGATGCTCTTCTTCGGCGCCGGCGCGATCGGCAGCCTGCTGCTGCTCTCGCTGGTCTTCATCAACCTCTGGGGCTACTCCCCGATCGAGGCGGGCCTCGCGCTGCTGCCGGTGCCGCTCTGCGGCCTGGCCGTGTGGCCGTTCGTCGGGCGCGCCGCGGACACCCGCGCGCCGGGCCAGATCGCGAGGCCCGCGCTGATCGTGATGGCGCTCGGGATGCTCTGGGTCTCGTTCCTGCCGTCCACGGCCGCCGACGGCTGGACCTACCTGCGCGTCCTTCCCGGCCTGATGATGATCGGCGTGGGAATGGGCATCGGCTTCCCCGCCCTGAACGTCGGCGCCATGGGCGCCGTCGCCGGCCCCGAGGTCGGGCTCGCCTCCGGCGTGCTGAACACGGCACGCCAGCTCGGCGCGGCGATCGGCATCGCGATCCTCGTGGCGACGTTCGGGGGCGCCCTGCACGCCCACATGTCCTGGTTCGCGGACGAGCGCATCGAGGACGCCGTGGACGAATGGGAGATCCCCGGCCCGCTCGCCGGCCAGGTGATCCAGTCGACCCTCCACGACTACACCGGCGGCAGCACGCACCGCTTCGAGCCGGAGCCGGGCTTCGACGACGAGATCATTCGCCAGACCGCCGGCTCGGCGCGCGAGGGATTCGCGTGGGCCTTCCGGCAGGCGGCGCTCCTGATCCTCACCGTGCTCCCGCTGCTGGGCGCGCTCACGCGCACGCCCGCGCAGGCACGGGCGGAGTTCATGGCGGCGCAGCAGCAGAAGGCGGCCGCGGCGGAGGCCGGCGGCTAGCCCGCGGCGGCCCTCTCGGCCTCGGCCCGCTCGGCGAGGCGCGCCTCCACGAGCTCCACGAGCCGCGCGGCCGAGTCCTGGGCGCTCTCGCTCTCGGTGTCCAGCTCGAGCTCGGGGCTCAGCGGCTCCTCGTAGGGATCCGAGACGCCCGTGAACGCCTCGATCTTCCCCGCGCGGGCGCGCTCGTAGAGGCCCTTCACGTCGCGCTCCTCGCAAGTCTCGACCGACGCCCTCACGTGGACCTCGACGAAGCGCGCGCCCATGCGGGCGCGGGCGTCGTCGCGCGGGCGGCGGTAGGGCGACACCGCCGCGACGAAGGTCACGACCCCGTTGCGCGCGAGCAGGTCCGCCACGAACGCGATCCGGCGCACGTTGATCTCGCGGTCCTCGCGCGAGAAGCCGAGCCCGTCGCAGATGTTCTGGCGCACGTCGTCACCGTCGAGCATCTCGACCCGGTAGCCGCGGTCGCGCAGCTCGCCGGCGGCTATCCGCCCGACGGTGGACTTGCCCGAGCCGGAGAGGCCGGTGAGCCAGATGCAGAGGCCGTCGCCGCCGCGCGCCGGGGCGGCCAGCGTCCCGTGCGCGATCGGACCGAGGTTCGGCTCGCGCCCGTGAAGGTCGAAGGCGCGGAACCGCGAGAACAGCCGGTGGTCGGGGCCGTGGTAGTCGGACGAGCCGGTGCGGAGCAGCCCGAGCTCGGCGCAGCGGTCCGCGAGCAGCAGCGTCTGCTCCTCGGTGTGCGACGTGTAGAAGACCTCCACCCCGTCGAGCCCGGCGGCCGAGTAGCGGTCCACCGCGGCGAGCACCTCGTCGGGCTCCGAGATGTCCCAGAACGGGTGCGCCCAGACCGCCACCCCGGCGGCATCGTGGATCCAGCCGATCGCCTCCTCGACGGTCGGGTGGGTCCGTGCCACGTAGCCCGGCTTGCCCTGGATCAGGTACGCGGGGATGAAGGTCGAGACGCTCTCGTGGCCCTCTTCCACGAGCCGTTCGGCGTTGTCCGGGTGGTCGAGCACGGCCTGCGCCAGGTGCGGGCGGCCGACCGGCTTCCCCGCGGCCTTGCGCGCCTCGATCGGGGCGGGGTCGACCGCGAAGCCCAGCTTCTCGAGCCGCTCGGCCATGGCGTCGGCGCGCCGCTCGCGGTCGGCGCGCGCGTCCGCCAGGCGCTCCTGGAGCAGCGCGCTGCGGTGGTCGATCCCGTACCCGAGCACGTGGAGGTCCTCGTACGGGCCGTCGACGGCCGAGATCTCGGTCGCCGGCGTTATGCGCACGCCGTGCAGGGCGCCGGCGGCCAGGGCCTCGTCCACGCCGTCCACCGTGTCGTGGTCGGAGAGGGCGAGCAGCTCCACGCCCGCCTCGGCGGCATTTGCCACCACGTCGGCCACCGGCAGGTCGCCGTCCGAGTGGAGCGAGTGCGATTGCAGGTCGAAGGCGGGGGCGCTCATACGCGCCAGCAGGCTACTCGACGGGAATCCCGTGCCGCATGGTGTTCTCGGTCACAACTCGCGGCTCGACGAAGCCCAGCAGGTAGTCCGGGCCGCCCGCCTTCGAGCCGCTGCCGGAGCGCCGGTTGCCCCCGAACGGCTGTCGCCCGACCATGGCACCCGTCGTCCCCCTGTTGACGTACAGGTTCCCGACGGGCGAGCGCCGCACGACGCGCTCGACGGCGCCCGGGCTGCGCGAGAAGAGGCCGCCGGTCAGGGCGAACGGCAGCGAGTCCACGATGTCGCAGGCGGCGTCGAGATCCGGGACCCGGGTGACCGCCAGCAGCGGGCCGAAGACCTCCTCGCGTAGCACCGGCGAGCTCTCAGGGAGCCCGGTGGCGAGCACGGCCGGCGCGAAGCTCCCGCCGCCCGGAGGCGCCTCGGCGCGCGCGGCGATCCCGCCCTCGCGCGCGGCGGCGGCCGTGTACGCGGCCACGCGCTCGCGCGCCTCCTCGTCGATCACGGGCGGCACGTCCGTGGCGAAGCGTTCCGCCTGGCCCACCCGAAGGACCGCGACCGCCCCGGCCAGCCGCTCCTCGAGCGTGTCGGCGATCGCCTCGTGCACCAGCACCCGCGCGGCCGCCGAGCACTTCTGGCCCGCGTACCCGAACGCGGAGTACACGATCTCCGGAACCGCCTCGTCGAGATCGGCGTCGGCGTCCACGATCACGCAGTTCTTGCCGCCGGTCTCGGCCACCACCCGCTTGAGGTGCGGCTGGGCGTCCGGCGTCTCCGCGGCGGCGCGCACGATCTCCAGCCCGACCGCGCTCGAGCCGGTGAAGGCCACGACGTGCACGCGCGGATCGGCTACGAGCGCGGCCCCGGCGTCGCCGTGGCCCGGCAGCAGCGCCAGCGCGTCGGGCGGCACGCCGGCCCCGTGGAGCGCCTCCACGAGCGCGTGCGCGCTCGCGGGCGACTGCTCCGCCGGCTTGAGGACGACGGCGTTGCCGGCAGCGAGCGCCGCGGCCGTCATCCCGCAGGGGATCGCGAGCGGGAAGTTCCACGGGGCGATGACCGCCGCCACGCCGCGCGGCACGTAGCGCATCGTGTTGCGCTCCCCGGGCGCCTGGACCAGCGCCCGGCCCTCCTCGAGCTCGACAGCCGCGAGCGCGTAGTACTCGAGGAAGTCGATCGCCTCGCACACGTCGGCGTCGGCCTCGCGCCACGGCTTCGCGCACTCGCGCACCTGGAGCGCGGCGAGCTCGAGGCGGCGCTCGCGCAGGCGGGCGGCCGCTCCTGAGAGCACACGCGCGCGCTCGGCCGCCGGCCGCGACGACCACTCGCCGGAGCCGCGCTCGGCAGCCTCCACCGCGGCCGCAGCCTCGGCGGGGCCCGCGCGCCCCGCGCGCGCGACCAGACGGGACGGGTCGCCCGGGTCGGTCGAGTCGAGGCCCGCCGCGGCGCCGGCCTCGCCTCCCACGAGCACGGGCACCTCGAGCGGCAGGCGCGCGTCCAGCGCGCTGAGGCCCTCGAGCAGCGACTCGCGCACCGGGGCACGGCGCAGCTCGAGCACGGGCTCGTTCGCGAAGCTCACGGGGCCGCCAGCAGCTCGTCGATCGGCACGCCGCGCTGCTGATCGCCGAGGAACGACTCGTTCGAGGTGTTCTCGAGCAGGCGCCGCACCAGGTAGGCCATACCGGCGACCATGTCCCCGACCGGGCAGTAGATCCGCACGCGCATGTCGTGCGCCACGAGCGCGGCGGCCAGCTCGTCGCCCAGCCCGCGCAGCACCTGGAGCTCGAGATCGGCGTCCCGCCCGCCGGTCGCGCGGTTGTAGGCGATCGCGTGCGCGACCGAGCGCAGGTTGTGCGAGGCGATCGCCGGACGGACGTGGCCGCGGGCGTCGACGAGCATCCGCGTGAGCGCCTCGAAGCTCCGGTCCGACTCGGCCTTCTCCTCCCACACCGGCGGCGTCCAGCCGTGCTGGCGGGCCTCGACGACCTCGTGGTCCCAGTAGGCGCCCTTGACGAGCCGGACCACGAGCGGCGGGCGGCGGTCGCTCGCGCGCGCCCAGTCGATCACCCGCTCGAGCTGCTCCCCGGACTCGCGCAGGTAGGCCTGCATCACTATCCCCGTGGAGGGGCCGTCGCTCAGCTCCGGCTCGTCCAGCAGCTCGAACACGAGATCGGTGGTGGCCTCGAGCGTGTTCACGGACTCCATGTCGATGTGGAGGTGCGCCCCCAGGTCGCGGGCCCGCTGCAGCAGCGGGCGCATGCGACGCGCCGCGTCCTCGCGGCCGACCTCGGGCGCGTCGGGGCGCAGCAGCGGCGTGAGCGCCGACACCTTGACCGACAGGTTCACCCGCGGGACCCGCCCGTGCGAGTCGGCCTCCAGGACGGGCCGGCCCGGCCAGGCGGGGGCGGCCTCCGCGAGCGTGTCGAGCGCCTCGCGGCAGCGCGCCGCATAGCGGTCCGCCTCGGCCTCCGTGACGGTCGCCTCGCCGAGCAGGTCGAGCGACACCGCGGCGCCGTGCTCCCACAGCCGCCGGATCGGCTTGACGGCGGCGGCCGGCGTCTCGCCGACGATGAAGCGGTGCGCCATGTGCCGAACGCCCGCGGCGGCCGCCGCACCGAGCGCGGTGCGGCCCGCCCTGGTGCCCGACACCCGCATCGCGGCCTGGAGCGGCGGGGGGCGCTCGTCGACCTCGTGGAGGTAGTCGGCCAGATGGCGGGCGAGGTCCTCGAGCGACCGGCATGCGGGCGTCACGTCCACGAACCGGAAGAGCGCGGCGCGCAGCTCCTGGTCGCCGGCCGCCAGCTCCATCGCGCGCTGGTCGAGCGCCCGGAGCGGATGGTGGCCGCGCCCGGGAAGCGCGGCGTGAATCGCGCGGCCGACCCGCTGCAGCTCGTGCTCCATCAGCCGGGCACGCTAATACCCCTTGACCGACTTCGGACGGATCGGAATCCCTTCGCCGACACGACGGCCGTCAGTCGGTAGCGGCCGGGCCTTAGCTTGAGACCCAGGTTGACGTGGCCGTTAATTGCGCTGGGAGGGCGCACGCTTCGCAGCCTGCGGAAGCGGCAGGAACGGCGACAGACCCGCTGGCCGACATGCAAGCGCATCGCGCGCGCCGGCAGGGCGCTGGGCCACATCTGCGCCCGAACCCGGACGCGCTTTCCCCGCCTCATCACGCGGGCGATCCTGATACGCGCACTCCGGTCACACAGATCCCCGCGCCCGTCGTTGTCCCAGTCGCGCTGACGCGGGTCCGCGACCAACGGACAAAGGTCCGACGCGTCGGCCACGCCGTCGCGATCGCGGTCATCGGACACGGTCTCCAGGACATACTGCCCGCTCCCTTCGATCGCGCGGACATCGAGGACATAGCGTCCAGCCGTGCGCGGCGTGAACCGGAGCACCTCATTCCCGGCGCCCTCCGAGGAGGCGATCGGAGGCGCGTCCAGGCTTACAGCACCCGCCGCCAAGAGCCGCAGGTCGAAGTCGGCGGCCGGGCTCAGGCGGATCACGACCGGCTGCCCTGCGCCCAGCGCGAGAGCGTAGACGTCGTGCTCGTCCCCGCCCCTGGCGAGCCGTCCGATCAATCGTGCCGGCACACCGAGCGGCACTGCGTCGGCGGGGGTGTCGTCCAGTCGCTCGGCATCGATCAAACCGCGCGAGGCCAAGACAGCCGCCAGGGCGAACCTGTGGGCGCCACCGTAGAGCGCGCGGTCGGCGGCGAACAGGGCCCGGGCAGCATCCCCGAAACTCGCCGTGGCCGTCAGGCTGAAGTGAGACTGCAGCACCAACCGGTCCGCCGTCCGGCCACCGATCGCATTGCGGATCGCCCAGAGCGCGCCGGACCAGACCTCGCCGGCACAGTGTTCCTCCGTCACGTCGGGGCAGTCGGAGCTGGCCTGTCCCGGCCGCAGATTCCAGTCCACCCGCCGCAGGCAGTTGCCGAGCCCCGATGCGAACGCGTCCCACTCGTCCCAGCAGCCGTCGAACCCGGCGCGCGGCGTGAAGGTGGCCGACAGCGCCGAGGCGAAGTAGTCGCCGAAGCCCTCGCCGATCGCCGCCGCCGAGTCGCTGAGCGGGAACCCCGGGATCTGGGCGTCCTGGATCGCGTG
>JAFGJG010000097.1 GCA_016929195.1 Thermoleophilaceae bacterium | reverse complement strand
TACCCGACGGCGTAGACGAAGTTCGGCACCCCGGTGAGCATCATCCCCTTGTAGGTGATGGTGTCCCGAAGCACGACCGGGCGGCCGTCGACGCTGTAGGTCACCCCCGCCAGCGGCAGCAGCTGGAGGCCGGTGGCCGTGATCACGATGTCCGCGTCGAGCCGCGCGCCCGACTCGAGCTCGATCCCGGTCTCCGTGAACGTCGCGATGCGGTCGGTGACCACCGAGGCGGTGCCCTGATGGATCGCCCGGAAGAGGTCCCCGTCGGGAACCAGGCAGAGGCGCTGGTCCCACGGGTTGTAGGGCGGGTTGAAGTGGGTGTCCACGTCGTAGCCCTCGGGCAGCGCCCGGACGTTGATCGCGCGGATCAGCCGGCGCACCCGGTCAGGCCAGCGCTGCGAGCCCCGGTAGACGGCGCGCGCGAGCAGGATGTTCTTCCGGCGGGCGACGCGGTGGGCGCGCTCGGGCCCGAGCCACTTCTTTAGGCGGTCCGCCAGCGGGTCGACCGCGGGAGCGGGCAGCACGTAGGTGGGCGTGCGCTGGAGCATGGTCACGTGCTCCGCCCGCTCGGCCATCGCCGGGACGATCGTCATCGCGGTCGCGCCGCTGCCGACCACCACCACGCGCCTGCCCGTGTAGTCGAGGTCCTCCGGCCAGTGCTGCGGGTGGACGACCTCGCCCCCGAAGCGGTCGATCCCGGGCAGCGCGGGCTCGTGGCCCCGGTCGTAGCGGTAGTAGCCACCGGCGCAGAAAAGCCAGCGCGCGGTCAGCTCCACCCGTTCGCCGTCGTGCTCGGCCACCACGGTCCAGCGCGCGTCCGGGGTCGACCAGCTCGCCTCGCGGACCGCGTGGCCGAAGCGGATGTGCTGCGTGACGCCGTGGTCGCTCGCAGCCTCGCGTACGTAGTCGAGGATCGACGCCGCGTCGGCGATCGCCTTGTCCTCGAGCCAGGGCTTGAACGCGTAACAGAAGGTGTGCAGGTCCGAGTCCGAGCGGATGCCGGGGTAGCGGAAGAGGTCCCACGTGCCGCCGATCGCGTCGCGCGCCTCGAGGATCGCGTAGGTCTTGCCCGGGTGGCTGCGCGTGAGGTGGGCGGCCGCGCCGATGCCGGAGATGCCCGCGCCGACGATCAGGACGTCGAGGTCCGTGTTGCTCATGCGGCCCTCCGCGAGGCGACGGCCTCCAGCCGGTTCAGGACGCTCCAGTAGTGGGTCGGGGTGAGCCGGGTCAGCGCGTCGAATACGTAGGCGTCCGGCCCCACCAGGATGCGCGCCTTGCCGGCGTCCACGCCGCGGTGGATCACCTCGGCGGCGCGCTCCGGCGTCGTGCGCACCAGCGCCTCGAACTCGTCTGCGATCTGGTCGCGGGTCCGGCCGAGCCCCTTCGGGTCGCTGTGCAGCCGGCCGTTGCGCGCGATGTTGGTGCGCACGCCGCCAGGGTGAACGGTCACCGCCCGGACGCCGCTCCCGGCGAGCTCGTGGCGCAGCGCCTCGGTGAACCCGCGGACCGCGAACTTCGAGGCGCAGTAGGCGCTCTGGTGGGGGATCCCGGCCAGGCCGAAGACGCTCGAGGTGTTCACCACCGCGCCGCTGCCCTGGTCGAGCAGGATCGGGAGGAAGGCGCGCACGCCGTGGACCACGCCCTCGAAGTTGATCGCGTGCAGCCACTCGTCGTCCTCGATCGCGGCGGCGGCGACGCTGGACGAGACAGCCACGCCGGCGTTGTTGAACACCGCGCCGATCGGCGCCGGGGCCCAGTCGGCGACGCTCGCGGCGAACGCGAGCTGGCCCTGGCGGTCGCTCACGTCGAGCCGCTCGGCGAGGACCGGCGTACGGAGCGAGGCTGCGGTGTCCTCGAGGCCCGCGGCATCCTGGTCGGCGAGCGCCACGGGGCAGCCGTGCTCGGCCAGGCGCACGGCCAGCGCCCGGCCGATCCCGGACGCGGCCCCGGTGATGACCGCGGTCCGGCCGGCGAGCGGCTGGTGGGCGCGGCGCCTCACGCGGCCGCACCCGCGTGGTGAACGGGACAGCGCGCCGCGGCGGCCTCGTGCTCGCCGCCGAGCGCGACCCGCCGGCGGCGGACCCTCCCGAGGCCGCCCTTCGCCGGCGCGTAGGCCACGCCGCGGAAGCTCTCGCGCTCGCCCGCATCGCTCGCCGGGACGAGCTCGAAGCGGCTCAGGAGCGTGCGCAGGACCACGTCCATCTCGAACAGCGCGAACGCGGCGCCGAGGCAGCGGCGCCTGCCGCCGCCGAAGGGGATCCAGGAGTAGGTCCCGGGCTTGGCGTCAACGTAGCGGTCCGGGTCGAAGTCCCACGGGTGGGGATGGAGCCCGTCGTCCTCGTGCATGAGCTCCGCGGACGTGATCAGCACCGTCCCGGCCGGGACGCGCCACTCGCCGAGCTGGAACGTCTGCATCGCCCTGCGGCCGGTGGCGCCGATGATCGTCCGGTGGCGCTGGAGCTCGAGGATCGCCGAGGTCCGGAGCGCCGAGCCGCCGGCGGCGACCTCCTCCTCGAGCCGCCGCACGACTTCGGGGTGGCGGCGGAGGCGCTCGACCGCCCAGGCCAGCGACGACGCCGTCGTCTCGTGGCCCGCCACGAGCAGCGTGAGCAGCTCGTCGGCCACGGCCGCGCGGTCGATCTCCTCGCCGGACTCGCGGAGCGAGCACAGCATGAGCGCGAGGATGTCGATCCGGTCCTCGAGGTGCGGGTCCGCGAGGTGCTTGTCGATGAGCACGCCCACCAGCTCGTCGTAGCGCTCGCGCGAGCGCCGGAAGCGGCCGCCCGGGCTGAACCGCCCGAGGTCGCGGCGCAGGAACGGCGCGGTCACCAGCCGCTGGCCGAGCGCGGTCGCGCGCGGCAGCATGGCCTCGAGCTGAGCCAGCTCGGCGCCCTCGGCGCCGAAGACGGCGCGGAGGATCACACGCAGGGTGATCCGGTTGAAGGCGGGCAGGGTGGCGAACTCCTCGTCCTCGGGCCAGGCGGCCATGGCGCGCAGCGCCTCCTCCTCGATCAGGCCGTCGTAGGAGCGCATCCGGTCGCCGTGGAAGGCCGGCAGCAGCCGGCGGCGCTCGTCGAGGTGTCGCCCCTCGTCCATCGAGAACAGCGACCCCGGCCCGAGCACCTCGCCGAGCGGGTTCTTGCCGCCGTGGAGCACCTCGGCGTCCGCCGTGAACACCGCCTTCACGAGCTCCGGCCGCGAGACCACGACCGCGTTCCCGATCGCCGGCAGCGACAGGGTGAAGGCGTCGCCGTAGCGCCGGCGCATGCGCCGCATGAACGACCGGCGGGTGAGCAGGAAGCGCGCGGCGTTGACCGCCCTCGGGGCCCGCGGGCCGGGCGGAAGCCGGTGTTCGTCTGACAGCGGGGCGGTCGCGGCGAGGGTGGAGGACATGGGCGCGGATCCTTGGTAATCGCGGGTACCGGCGGTATGGTACTGATTATTACCGAAGAGCGCAAACCGGACCACCGCCGCCGCCTGCTCGACGG
>JAFGJG010000096.1 GCA_016929195.1 Thermoleophilaceae bacterium | reverse complement strand
GAGGGCATCGAGGCGGTGGCCGAGAAGATCACGGAGCACCGCGAGTTCATCAAGGAGCAGGGCACGCTCGACGAGCGCCGCCGGCGCAACCTGATGAACGAGGTGCTGGCGCTCGCCGCGGTGCGGCTGCGGCGCCGGCTCGAGGAGCAGGTCCGCGAGGACGGGAGCGTCCACGAGCTGCTCGACGAGGTGGTCGCGCGGCGCGTGGACCCGGCCTCGGCGGCGGCGAAGCTGCTCGAGCGCCAGGGCTAGAAGGGACGCAGGGACCGGCGAACGGCGGGCAGTGAGGGACTGGGTCTGTCACGGGAGTGGTGCCCCGTAACGGAGTCGATCCTCGCCGGATGCCCGACCGGGGTGGGCTGACTTTGCGGTCTATATGACGGTCAACTCAGCCCACCCACGGGCCGACGTGTTTCGGCAACGTGACCGGAGTGACGCGCCGGGCGGCCCGCGGCCTCCCGAACTTGTTAGGTTTCCCTAACTCTTAGGTCTCCCTAACCCTCCGGAGGGCGTATGTCAGGCAGGCAGTGGCTCGCGGTGCTGGCGGCGGCTGTGATCGGCGGCGGTGCATCCGCGGTGATCGCGTCGTGCGGCGAGGACGACGGCGACGTCCAGATCGAGGGCAGCACCACCGGCACGACCGGCACGGGCACCACCGGCACCGGCACGGGCTCGGTCACCGTGGACACGAGCGCCACGAGCGCCGAGGGGCTCGAGCGCGCCATGGCGCAGGTGACCGCCTACGCGCGCGGCCAGACGGCCGACCTGGTGGGCGCCACGGTCGCGCTCCAGAAGGCCGTGGACGCGGGCTCGGTCCAGCAGGCGAAGAACGCCTACGCCGCCAGCCGGCCCTTCTACGAGCGGATCGAGCCGCTCGTCGCGCTCTTCCCGGAGCTCGACGGCAAGATCGACGCGCGCGAGGACGACTTCCCGAAGAAGGCAAAGGACCCGACCTGGACCGGCTTCCACCCGATCGAGCGGATGCTCTGGCACGACGGGAGGATCACCCCGCGCACGAAGGTGCTCGCGGCGGGGCTCGTGGCCGACTCGCGCACCCTCCAGAGGCGGATGGACGAGGTGACCGTCACGCCCGAGGTCGTGATCCCGGGGACCGCCGAGCTGGTGGACGAGATCGAGGAGTCGAAGATCACCGGCGAGGAGGAGCGCTACTCGAAGCTCGACCTGCCCACGTTCCTCGCCAACCTCGAGGGCGCGCAGGAGTTCTACGACGCGCTCGCGCCGCTCGTGCAGGACAAGGACCCGGAGCTGGCCGACGAGATCTCGGACGCCTTCAGGGCCGCGTTCGAGGAGGTGGACAGCCTGCGCGAGGGCGGCGAGTTCCCGGCCTACGACGAGCTGTCGGACGCCCAGCAGCGTGAGGTGAAGCAGACGATCGAGGCGCTCGCGGAGCCGCTCGCGCGGGTGCAGGGGACGCTCGGCGTACAGGGGTGAGCCTGGCTTGAGCGGAGTCTCACGCCGGAGGCTGATCCAGGGGGCCGCGGGAGGCGCGGCCGTGGCGGCCGGTGCCATCGGCGCCGGCCGTCTGCTCGACGGGGGCGAGGAGGCGCGGGCGGAGCTCCTGCCCTGGGAGGGCCCGCGCCAGGCCGGGATCGTCACGCCGCGGACGTCCTACGGGATGGTCGCGGCGTTCGACGTCGTGACCGACGACCTCGAGGAGCTGTTCCAGGACCTCACCGCGCGGATCGCCGAGATCTCGCAGGGCCACCCGGACCGGATGGACCCGCTGTCCAACGCCGCGCTGCCGCCCTCCGACACCGGCGAGCTCGGATTCGAGGACCGCGACGACGGCCGGCTCACGATCACGATCGCGCTCGGCGCGTCGCTGTTCGACGACCGCTTCGGTCTCGAGGCGCAGCGGCCCGAGACGCTCAGCCGGATGCCGTCGTTCCCCGGCGACAACCTCGACGCGCGGCGCTGCCACGGGGACATCCTGGTGCTGGCGCAGTCAGACCACGCGATGATCACCCACCACGCGGTGCGGGACATCATGCGCCGCACGAAGGGGCGGCTAGAGGGCCGCTGGGCGCAGACCTGCTTCCAGCGCTTCGCGGAGGACAACCCGTCCACCCGGCGGCGCGAGGGCGTGGCCGACGCCCGCGGCCTGCTCGGCTTCCCCGACGGGTCGCAGAACATCGGCGTGGACCGGCACGAGCTGATCTTCGCCGGGGCGGAGGCGCAGCCCTGGGCGCGCGGCGGCTCGTATCTCGCCGTCCGGCTGATCCGGCTGAAGCTGGAGCGCTGGGACCGGCTCTCGCGGACGGCCCAGGAGGATTCGATCGGGCGCAAGAAGGTCTCGGGCGCGCCCCTCGAGGGGTCGCGCGAGGAGGAGGTGCCGAAGCTCGACTCGCGCACGCCGGTCGACGCCCACATCCGCATGGCGAACCCGCGCAGGCCGGGCGACGAGAGGCACCGCTTCCTGCGCCGGCCGTTCGTCTACGCGAACGGGTTCGACGAGTACGGCCTGCTCGACTCGGGCTCGGTGTTCCTCGCCTTCTGCCGCGACCTCGAGCGTCAGTTCGGCACGACCAAGCGGCGCACCCACGGCCAGGACCTCGACGAGTACATGGTCGCCTTCGGCGGCGGGTACTTCTTCTGCCCGCCGGGGGTGGAGGGCGACGGGGACTACCTGGCGCGGCGCCTCGTGGAGCGCGCGTAGCGACTACGTTTGCCGGACCCGATGGGAACCGGCTGGCTCGCCATCCGCTGGCTGCACGTGCTCGCCATGGCGCTCTTCGTCGGCGGGCAGCTCGTCCTCGTGACCGCGGTCGTGCCGGCGCTGCGCGAGGAGCAGCGGCCGGCCCTGCGCGCCGTCGCGCGCCGCTTCGGGTGGGCGTCGCTCGCGGCGCTCGCGGTCCTCGTCGCGACCGGCAGCGCGCTCGCGTCGCACGAGCACCTCTGGGACCTGCGCACGCTCCAGGTCAAGCTGGCGCTCGTGGTGCTCGCCGGCGCGCTGATCGCCTGGCACATCCGCCGCCCGGAGCGGCACGCGATCGAGGGGGCCGTCTTCCTCGTCTCGCTGGCGATCGTCTGGCTCGGCCTCGCGCTCGCGCATGGGCCGCTGCCGTTCGACTAGCGGCCATACTCGCCGAGTGCCCTCCGAGAACCTGACGGTCTTCCTGCGCGCCGTCGACGCGCTGAACCGCCACGACGTCGAGGCCGTGCTCGCGGACGTGACCGACGACGTGGTGCTGATCCCGCTGCGCAGCAGGCTGCTCGGCGCCTTCCGCGGCCATGAGGGCGTCCGCGCGTTCTTCGCGGACACCGAGGAGTCGTTCGAGGTGTTCGAGGCGCGCTACGACGAGATCAGGGAGTTCGGCGACTTCATCGTCGCCATCGGCCGCACCCGGATCCGCGCGAAGGGCAGCGGGGTGGAGACCTCGGTCACGACCGCCGGGGTCACCCAGATGCGCGACGGCAGGATCGCGCGCTGGGAGGATCACGGCGAGCGCGGCGCGGCGCTGGCGTCGCTGCGGACTTGAGCGATCGAGCCCGGCACGCGGCCGGCAGCGCGCTGTTCCTGGTGGCGGCGCCGGGCACCGCGGCGGTCCTCGTGCCGTGGCTGCTCACGGGCTTCGAGTCCGAGGATCCCTGGATCGGGCTCCGGCTGGCGGGCTGGGTGCTGATCGCCGCCGGCGCGGCGGTCGTCCTCCACGCCTTCTGGCGCTTCGTGGCCGAGGGGCTCGGCACCCCCGCGCCGCCGGCCGCGCCGCAGCGGCTCGTGGTCGGGGGGATCTACCGCCACGTGCGCAACCCGATGTACGTGGCCGTCCTCGCGGTGATCCTCGGCGAGGCGCTGGTGCTCGGCCGGCCCGTGCTGCTCGCCTACGCGGCCGCGCTCTGGGCCGTGTTCGCCGCGTTCGTGAGGTTCTACGAGGAGCCGACGCTCGCCGCCCGCTTCGGCGCCGGCTACGACGCCTATCGCAGCGCGGTGCCCGCCTGGCTGCCGCGGCTGCGGCCGTGGCGCGGATGAGCGCGCCGCTCGCCTGGCGCTCGGCCGGCAGCGGGCCGCCGCTCCTCCTCGTGAACGGCTATGCGGCCACCGCCGCCGACTGGGATCCGGCGTTCGTGGCGGCGCTCGGCCGCTCGTTCGAGGTCATCTGCCCGGACAACTGCGGCGTGGGCGGGTCGGCGCCCCGTGACGCCGTGACGATCGACTCCATGGCCGCCGACCTCGAGGCGCTGCTCGACTCGCTCGGCACCGGCCCGCTGGCCGCCGCCGGCTGGTCGATGGGCGGCTTCGTCGTGCAGCGGCTCGCGGCGCGGGCGCCCGCGCGCGTGGCTCGGCTCGTGCTGCTGTCGACCGACCCGGGCGGCTCCGCCGCCGTGCCGGCGGACCCGGAGGTCTGGGCGCGGCTCACCGACCACTCGGGGACCGCGCGCGAGCAGGCGTCGCGGCTGATCTCGCTCCTGTTCCCGCCGGGCGTGGCGGAGGCGATCGACCGCGACTTCGGCGACGTCGTCGCAGCCGCCCGCGCCGGGCTGTCGCCCGCCGTGCTCCGCGCGCAGGAGGCCGCGATGGCGGCGTGGCACGGATCGGAGCAGCCCGCCGCGCGGGTGGACGACGTGCTGATCGCGTGCGGCGGCGAGGACGTGGTGATCCCGCCCGCGAACGCCGACGCGCTGGCGGCCGTCCACCCGGGCGCGCGCGTGGAGCGCTTCGCCGGCGGCGGCCACGCGTTCATGGCGCAGGAGCCCGAGCGCCTGGCCGCGCTGATCGCCGGTCGCGGCGCACGGAGTTAGGGCGCCCTAATAGAATCGCGCCGTCTTGTTCGGCGGCGACGGACATCGGGCGGCGGGGGCCTTCGAGGTCTGGGCCGCGCGCGCGTGGAACGTGCTGAACGAGGGGCGGCCGTTCTCGATCGTCTACCCGGTGCTGGTGCTGCTGTGCGCGGTGCCGGCGGGGCTCGCGCCCGACGGGGGGATCGGCTGGGCGCTGCTCGGCTCGGTCGGGCTGGCCCTCGTGCTGTCGCGCTTCAGCTTCCCGCTGCGGTGGCGCGCGCTGCTCTGGCTGGTCATGCTGGTCTCGCTGCCGCTCCTGCGTCCCTGGGAGGCGCTGCCGCTGATCGCCGGCGCGCTGGCGGGCTGGGTCTTCTTCACGGTCGTGGTCTGGGGCTCCGTCTACTACCACCTGCGCACCGGCGCCCCGTGGACGAACGGGCTGCGCTTCTGGCGGCTCGTGCTCACGAACTCGGATCCCACGAGCGGCAACGCGCTCGAGCAGGTGCCGAAGCTGATCCTCACCCTGTCCGCGGGGAACCTGCTCGCCGAGGACCCGAGCGCGGCGTCCGCGCTGTCGATCGCCCTCGTGGCGGCGCTGGCCGCCGCGGCCGGCACCTGGGCCTGGCACCGCTTCGCGACCGCGCGGCTTCCGAGCTACCCCGCCCGTCATCCCGCCGAGGCGCCCGCCGCCGCTCTGGCGAAGCGCGTCTACGTGATCGTCGTCGACGGCCTGAACCGCGGCCGCCTCTGGCAGGCCGACGCGCCGGTCATGGACCGGCTCGCCCGCGAGGGGACGGAGTACCTCGCCGTGGAGCCGGCCTACCCGGCGCGCACGGTCGTCTGCTTCTCGTCGATGCTCACCGGCGCCTCACCGGACGAGCACGGGATGCGCTCGAACTTCGCGCCGCGCCTGGGCGTGCGCGTGGAGTCGCTGTTCGACGTGCTCGAGCGGAACGGCCGCAGGGGGCGGCTCGTGGGCATCGCCCACCTGCTCGACCCGTTCGGCGAGGACGTGGTCCGCTCGGTCACCTCGGTGCAGCCCACGTCGCGGATCGACCATTCGCTGGCCGCCGAGGGGCGCCGCGTGGTCGAGGAGGAGGACCCCGACCTGCTCGTCCTCCAGCTGCTCGCCGCCGACCAGCTCGGCCACGTGCGCGGCGTGCGCAGCCCGGAGTACCTGGACCAGGTGGCGGAGACCGACCGCCACGTCGCGGACTTCCTCGCCTTCCTCGAGGAGCGCGGCAGGCTCGAGGACGCGACCGTGATCCTGATGGCCGACCACGGCCAGGGGCGCGGGATCGGCGGGCACGGCCACCTCGACTGGGGCGAGCGGCCGGTGCCGTTCGTCGTCTGGGGCGCCGGCGCGCGCCCCGGGCACGTGAGCCGTGAGCCGCGCTCGGTCTGCGAGCTCGCCTCCACGATCTCCACCCTGCTCGGCGTGGAGGCCCCCGCGGCGGCGCGGGGCCGGCCGCTGGTGCCACAGCTCGACCCCTGCATCGAGCCCAGCACCGCGGCCGGCCGCGCGCTCGCCGTGGTGGTCGCCCGCGACGAGGAGCCGGCCGTGGGCCGCGTGCTCGCCGGGCTGCCCTCCGAGGCCTGCGGGCTGCCCGTGGACGTGCTGCTCGTGGACGACGGGTCCTCCGACGCCACGCCCGCGATCGGCCGCGAGCACGGGGCGGAGGTGATCTCGCACCCGGCGTCGCTCGGACTGGGGGCGGCGCTCCGAACCGGGCTGGCGTACGCGCGCGAGCGCGGCTACGGCGCCGCGGTCTACCTCGACGGCGACGGCGAGTACGACCCGGCCGACTTCTCGCGCGTGCTCGAACCCGTCGCCCGCGGGCGCGCCGACTACGTGCTCGGCTCGCGCTTCCTCGGGCACCGCGAGGGGATGACCTGGCACCGCGACCTGGCCAACCGGCTGACGACGGCGCTCGTGGGAACGCTGTGCGGAACGATCCCGACCGACGCCCAGACCGGCTACCGCGCCTTCTCGGCGCGTGCGCTGCGGTCCGCCCGGATCGCGCACGACTACAACTACGCGCAGGTGCTGACGCTGTCGCTCTGGGGCGCGGGCATCGAGCCGGTCGAGGTGCCGGTGGGCTACCGGCGGCGGACCTCGGGGCGCTCGTTCGTGCGCTACCCGGAGTATCTCGTGCGCGTGGCGCCGGCCATCTGGCGCGAGTGGCGGACCTCGAGGGCCGCGAGGGCGAGCAGCGCGGCGCCGATCGCGCCGGCGAGCGCGAACGGCCAGGCCGAGTCGCTCGTGAAGTCGGGCAGCACCGCGGTGAGCGGGCCGAACGGCGCGTCCGGGCGGCCGGTCACGAGCGAGCCGCCGAAGAGCCGCGCGTCCGCGTAGACCCAGGCTCCCGAGACCACCGTGAGCGCGCCGAGCACGATGCCGGTGCGCGGCGCGTGGCGGAGGCCGAGCGCGATCAGCGGGATCGCGAGCGGCAGGCCCGCCAGCAGGTGCCGCGGCGGGAACCAGAAGCCGAACATCGTCGGCGCCAGGAACGCGGCCACCAGCAGCTGGGCGCCGAGCACGAGCGCGCAGAGCCCGCCGGTCAGCTCGATCTGGCGGACGTCCGCCACCGCGCGCGACACGCGGTCGCGGTGGAGGCGCCACAGCCACCAGAGCCCGACGAAGGCGAGCGCGAAGAAGGGCGCCCAGCGGAGCAGGCCGTACTGGCGGTCGATGAAGAGCGCCACCAGCCGGTAGGCCCTGTCCGCGTAGCCGCCGGGGAAGGAGGCGTCGGTGGCGGTCTCGCCTGCGACGTCGGCGGTGTAGGGGGTGGGGCCGCCGTAGATGGCCTCGTTGATGGCGACGTAGAAGATCGCGCTGAAAAGCGCGGTCTCCACGGTGAAGACCGCGAGCACCTTGCGCCGCGCGCGCCAGAGGCCGCGGATGGCGACGAACGCGATCGCCACGCCCGCCGCCACGAACTTGGTGCCGAGCCAGAGGAGCGAGCCGAGCAGCAGCGCGCAGAGGAAGGCCTCCCTTCGCCGCGGTCTCTCGTCCAGCCGCAGTGCGAGCAGCGCGGCGCCCGCGAGCGCGGCTCCGGCGGTCAGCTCGGGGTAGATCGCGGTCCCGTACGCGATGAACGGCGGGCTGATTCCCACGACCGCCGCCGACCCGATCGCCCAGGGGTCCGGCACCACGCGGAGGGCGAGCCGGTAGGCGAGGGCGATCGCGAGCGCGGCGATCAGCGCCATGAAGAGCTCGACCCCGTGGGCGCCGCCGATCAGGTACGCGGGCAGGATGAAGAGCGGGAAGCCCACGCCGTGCGGCTCGTTCAGCCGGCCCTCCGTCTCCTCGCCGTGCTTGTCGAGCTCGTAGGGGTAGAACTCGGAGTACGACTTCGAGACGTACTCGTCCTTCACGTCCACGTCGCGGTCGCGCTTCAGCGATTCGGCCGCCAGCAGGTAGTGCGGCTCGTCGCCGGCGTAGTCGGAGTCCTTGAAGGCGTCGACGCCGATTGTCGAGGCGTAGACGCCGAACAGGACGGCGAAGAGGGCGGCGGTTCGCAACATCGGGGGCGGAAGGCTAGGGTCTGCCCATGTTCACGCGCGACGCGGACCTCGCGCGACTGGCCTTCGACTCGTGGGAGAACGGGACGCTCCGCGACTACGCGGCGGAGCACGTGCACCCGGACCTCGAGTTCCACGACGCGCCGGAGCTCCCCGACGCGCAGGTCGTGCACGGTCGCGAGGCGTCGCTGGCGCGGATGGATTCGTTCATGGAGCAGCTCGGGAGGTTCTCGATCCCGGTCTGCGAGGTGTCCGAGCGCGCGCACGGCGTGTTCGTGCGCGTGGCGCCCTCCTCGCGCGCGCCTTCCGGCGTGACGATCGACTGGGAGGTCTTCTGCGTGATGCGCTTCCGCGAGGGGCTGATGGTCGAGATCCGGAACTACTTCGACCGCGAGACGGCGCTGGCCGAAGCGGACGTTGACCGCTCCGTCGCGCAGCGCTAGCGTCGGCCCATGATCACCGGCCGCCCCACCGCAGCCCCCGTCGACGTCGCATGGCTAAGGGACTTCATCGCCAGGTGGGAGGGCGGCTGGAACTCGCATGACCCCGAGCGCCTGCTCGGACTCATGACCGAGGACATCGAGTACGAGGACTCGGCGTGGCCCGTCGTCATGCACGGGCACGCGGACGTGCGGCGATTCCTGTCGTCCGCCTGGACGGCGATGCCGGATCTGCGCTTCGAAATGGTGGGGGACCCGTTCATCGGGACCGGCTCTGCGCCGTCCGCTTCCTTCTACTGGCGCGGCACGGGTCGGTTCACGGGGCCGCTGTCGCCGCCCGGCTTCGCGCCCACCGGCCGGCCCCTGGAGTTCTACGGCGCCGACTTTCACGAGTACCGCGACGGGAAGGTCGCCCGTCTGAAGATCGTGTTCGACAACATGGACGTGGGGCGCCAGCTCGGGCTGCTGCCGGCGGAGGGCTCCCGCGCCGACCGTGCCGGGGCGGCGGCGCAGCGGGTGGCGATGAAGCTGCACGGGCTGCGCCGACCCTAGACCCGGTCGAGGTGTGAGTCCTTGAAGCCCGTCGGGTACTTCAGCCCGTAGCCGAGTGACCGGTCGATGCCGATGTGCGCGAGCCAGATCAGAGCGACCTGGGTGAGCGTGTCCGTCTCGGTGAGCACGCCGGCGGCTGCCAGCGCGACCGGCACCGCGTAGGTGTGGACGGCGTTGTAGGCGGCCGCGCCGATCCTCGGGCCGGCCGCGGAGGCGGCGAACGAGATGTCGGGCACGAGGAACAGGACGATGAAGGCGATCGCGCTGAAGCCGGCGTCGGCATAGACGGCGATCGCCGCCCCGAAGACGGCGAGCCCCGAGACGCGGATGAGGAGCGCCGGCCGAATCCGGGCTACTCGTGCCTGCCGGCGGCGCGGAGGACCTCGGCGTGGGTCGAGCAGATCGCCCACCAGGCGACCTTGTCGTTCTCGACGCGCAGGCCGTGGACGACCTCGTAGGCGGACATCGTCTCCTCGGTGAACCCGGTGTGGCGCATGCGGCCACGCAGCTCGATGTCGACTAGCACGAGGTCGCCGTCCGTCGACAGCGCCTTCGGGACCGCCTGCGCGTCCTCGACGATCTCGGCGAACTCGTCCCAGAAGCCCCGGATGGCGGCCACGCCCTCGTAGGTCTGGCCGAGCACGCGGTTCTCGAGGCGCGCGTCGGGGGTGAACAGCTCGATGGCGGCGTCCAGGTCGCCGCGGTTGTAGAGGTCGTAGAAGGCGTGGACGGTGTCCATCGCCCGTGATCTTCGCTCAGCAGCCGAGAGCGCGTGCGATGACCATCTGCTGGACCTCATCGGTGCCCTCGCCGATGGTGAGGATCTTGGCGTCGCGGTAGAAGCGGCAGACGGGGTACTCCTCGATGTAGCCGTAGCCGCCGTGG
>JAFGJG010000095.1 GCA_016929195.1 Thermoleophilaceae bacterium | reverse complement strand
CGGCCGCCTCGTCGTGGGCGACCGTCACGTTCCACTCCTGCTCGCGGCCCGGCGTCGTGAAGATGCCGCGGTTGGCCAGCCACAGCCAGATCAGCTCCGACCGCTCCCGGTCTGGCGCGCCTCTGTGCACGCAGCCCTTCGAGCCGAGCGCGATCGCGCCGGCGCCCACCCCGGCGGCCATCCGCTCACCGAGTCGCTCGAGGTGCTCGTAGGCCGCCGGCGTCAGGACCTCGAGCAGATTCGCGCGCGCCGCCGCCATCCCGAGCGGGTTGCCGTTGAAGGTGCCCACCTGGTGGACCCGGCCGTCCTCCACGAGCGCCGCCAGCTCCTCGATCATGCCGATCGCGCCGGTGGGCAGCCCGGCGCCGAGCGCCTTCGCCAGCGTGACCATGTCCGGGCGCACGCCGAAGCGCTCGACCGCGCCGCCGGGCGCGATCGTCAGCCCGGTCTTGACCTCGTCGAAGATCAGGACGGTGCCGGTCGCCCGCGTCGCGTCGCGGACGGCCTCGAGGTAGCCGGGCTCCGGCAGGACGATGCCGGCATTCGTCCGCGCCGCCTCCATGACCACGCACGCGGGGTCCGCCTCGGCGAGGGCCCCGGCCATCGCGTCCGCATCGTTGAAGGGGACCGCCCGCACCTGCGCCACGATCGCGTCCGGGATGCCCGCGCCCCACGCGCCCGGCTCGGGGCCGACGCTCACCATCGTCGTGTCCGCGTGCCCGTGGTAGGAGCCGGCGATCTTCACGACGCCGTCCCGGCCCGTGTGGGCGCGGGCCACCCGGATCGCGTGCATCACGGACTCGGTGCCGGAGTTGGTGAAGCGCCAGCGCGAGAGCCCGAATCGCCGGGACAGCTCCTCGGCAACCACCACGGCCTCCTCCGTCGGAGCGCCGAAATGGGTGCCGAGCGGCTGGCGCGCCGACACCGCGGCGGTGATCGCGGGGTGGGCGTGCCCCTGGACCATGGCGCTGAACCCGTTGTGGAAGTCGATGTACTCGTTGCCGTCCACGTCCCAGACGCGCGCGCCCTCGCCGCGGGTCATGTAGACAGGCCACGGGTCGAGCCGCTGGTACGACGACGCCACGCCCGCCGCGAGCGAGCCGCGGGCGCGGCCGAACATCCGCTCGGACCCCGGGGTGCGCTCCGCCCACAGAGCGCGCTCGCGCTCGAGGAGCTCCCTCAACGCCCCGGCGGGAACAGCGGCTCGGAGGGCCGGCCGGCGATCGTGTCCGCGATGTCGCGGCCGCCCATGAAGCCGGGCACGTTCCCGACGCCCGAGTACCCGCCGGAGACGTACAGGCCCTCCCGGCCGGGCACCTCGCCGACGTATGGGAGCGAGTCCTCGCTATAGCCGACGACGCCCGCCCAGCGGTGCGTGATCGCGGCGTCGACCCCCAGCTCGCCCGCGAGGTAGCGGCGCGTTCGCTCCCAGATGTCCGGGCTGCCGTCGTCGCTGTCGGTGTACGAATCGTCGCCGTCCACGTCGCTGAAGCCGCCCGCGAGGATGCGGCCGTCGGGCCGCTGCTGGAGGTACTCGTAGCCCCAGCGCGCGTACACGAGCGTCTCGATCAGCGGCGGGACCGGCTCCGTGGCGACCATGTGGAGGCGGCGCGAGCGCACCCGTCCCGCGTACTCCGGCACGAGCACCGGGAGCGCGCCGTCGGAGGCCACGACCACATGGCGCGCGCGGACGCTGCCTGCGTCCGTGAGCACCGGGCCCTCACCTGGCTCCTCGACCGGCGCGTGCACGCTCGTGTTCTCGAAGATCCTCGCCCCGGCGGCCTCGGCCGCGCCGCCGAGAGCGCGGTACCAGCGCGCCGGGTGCAGGGCGCCGTCGTGCTCGGTGAGGCAGGCCACGAGCCCGCCGTGGCGGAGCGCCTCTGGCAGGTCCTCGCGCTCCACGACCGCGGCCGGGAAGCCGTCGGCGGCCAGCGCCCGTGCGTACGCGCGCACGTGCTCCGCCTCGTCCTCGGACACGGCCACGCGCAGCATGCCGACGCGCCGCACGGCGTCCCCCACCCCCAGGTCCCGGGCGAGCGCATAGACGTCCTCCTGCGCCGCGTACGTGCGCGCGTAGATCGCCCTGGCGCGCTCGGCTCCGTAGCGCTCGCGCGCGTCGTTGTGGAACGGGGCCACGCCCGCGAGCAGGAACCCGCCGTTGCGCCCGCTCGCCCCGCCGGCGACTGTCCCGCGCTCGAGCACCGCCACGCCGATCCCGTGCCGCGCGAGCTGAAGCGCGCACGAGAGGCCGCAGGTGCCCGCCCCGATCACGCAGACGTCCGTCTCCAGCTCGCCCTGCAGCGGCGGCCGTGGCTCGTACGGCTCGTCGAGCCAGTACGGGACGGTCCCGCTCACGCGGCCCGCGCCCCCGTGGACACCTCGATCGCCGCCACCGTCGCCCGCAGCTCGCTCGTGAGCTCGGCGGCGGCACGCCCCACGGCGCGCGAGCTCGGCAGCGACACATTCACCGCCACCGGCCCGTCGCCGGGCCAGGCCAGCGGCACCGCGACCGAGTCGAGCCCCACCTCGTACTCCTCGTGCGAGATCGCCACGCCCTCCCGGCGCACCCGGTCGAGGCTCTCGCTCAGCTTCCGCCAGCGGGTGATCGTCCGCGGGGTCAGCGACTCGTAGGGCTCTGGCCCCGCGGCCCGGCGGGCCTCCGCCTCGGGCAGCTGGGCGAGCAGGCACTTGCCGAGCGCCGTGCAGTGCACGGGCAGGCGCAGCCCCACGGACGAGCGCAGCGTGAGCAGGCGGCTCCCGCTCTCGCTCATCAGGTAGACGACCTCGCCGTCCTCGAGCACGGCCAGGTTGACGGTCTCGCCCGTGCGCTCGGCGAGGGCGCGGAGGTGGTCGCGCGCCGGCTCGGGCATGCCCAGGCCCGACAGCACCGCCGGCAGCAGTCGCGCGACGCCGAGACCGAGACGCAGCCGGCGCGTGGACGGGTCGCGCACGAGCCAGCCCCGCTCGGCGAGCAGCTTCGTCAGCCGGTGTACCGTGGGGACAGGCAGCGAGAGCCGCTCGGAGATCTCCTTCTGCGTCAGCTCGGGGGCCTCGGTGGAGAAGAGCTCGAGGATGTCGAGGCCGCGCGCGAGCGTACCGACGGAGGGGCCGCTCTCAGTCTGCGAAATTTGCTTTCGCATATCGACTTTGGGAGGATAGCCCGCTCCATGGACCGCGCGCTGGCCGACGTGAGCGTCGAGACGACGCCCTACAGCTGGTACGTGGACCCCGCGGTGCTTGCGGCCGAGCGCGACCGGATCTTCCGGCGCACCTGGCAGTACGCGGGCCACACCGGCGACCTGGACGGGCCGGGCAGCTTCTTCCCCACCCAGGCCGGCGGCTTCCCGGTGATCGTCGCGCTCGACAACGACGGCGAGCTGCGCGGCCACCTCAACATCTGCCGCCACCGCGGCACGATCCTCGTGGACGAGCCGCAGCGGCGGGGCACGATCCAGTGCCCGTACCACGCCTGGACCTACGGGCTCGACGGCTCCCTGCGCGGCGCTCCGCGCAGCAAGGACGAACCGGGCTTCGACAAGGAGGAGCTGGGGCTCGCGCCCGTCTCCGTGGACACCTGGGGCCCGTTCGTGTTCGTGAACCCCGACCCCGATGCGGCGCCGCTGGCGGACACGCTCGGCGACCTGCCGGCGGTCGTGGCGGCGAACGGGCTGGACGTGGACGCGCTCCGCTTCCACCACCGGACCAGCTACTCGATCAACGCCAACTGGAAGATCGCGATCGAGAACTACCTCGAGTGCTACCACTGCCAGCTGAACCACCCGGACCTCATGAAGGTGATCGACGAGGAGTCGCAGCGGCACGAGGCGAGCGGCCTGCGCCTGAGCCAGTTCCCGCCGGTCCATCCCGAGGCGCTGAACGGGAGCGCGCCCTACGACATCTCCGACGGAGTGCCCACCGCGCAGTACCACATCCTCTTCCCGGCGATGAAGTTCAACGTCAACCCGGGCCGGCCGAACCTGTCGATCGGCCCGATGTGGCCGACGGCCGTGGACCGCACCGAGGCCTGGTTCGACTACTTCTTCGTGGACGGCGTGGACGAGACCTGGATCGCCCAGATGCTCGAGTTCGACAACCAGGTCGGCTCCGAGGACACCGCGCTCGTGGAGGCGGTGCAGCGCGGCGCCGGGAGCGGCGGCCTCACGCACGGCCGGCTGCTCGCCCGGACGGAGGTCCTGATCGGGGCCTTCCAGCAGCTGGTCCGGGACCGCCTGGCCTAACCCAGCTCGCGCGGCGTCACGAAGGACCACTCCTTCCGGCGCACCAGCTCGCCGTTCTCGAACGCCTCGAGCTCCGTCCGCACGCGGAAGCTCTCCGCGTCGCAGTCCATGACCGCGCTGATCTCCGCCCGCGTGGTCCAGCCGTCGCGGCCGAGCTCGGTGGCGGTGCGGCAGCTGACCTGCGCCGACAGCGGGTCGCCGGGCACGATCGAGTACGTCGTCGACGCCCAGCAGCCGGCGATCAGCCCGTCGCGCACGATCCGGTAGCGCCCGCCGGTCGCCCAGTCGAAGGTGAGCTCGCTGCGCCCGCCGGTGAAGTCGCGGACGAGCGTCCGCCGGCCGTCGTCGGGCTCGAGCGTCTCCACCTCGAGCGGCGCGGCGCCCTCGGGCGCGCCGAACGGGCGCAGCTCGGCGTCCTCCGCGCGCGGCTCGCGCACGGGCAGCACCAGCCGGCTGCTCGCGGCGTCGATCGTGAGCGTGACCGGCTCGGGGGCGGGCCAGAGCCACGGCCAGTACGCCGGTGAGAGCGCCACCCGGAGCCTGTGCCCCGCCGGGATCGCCTGGGCGATGCCGTCGAGCTCCAGCGTCACGCGGGTCGGCTCGCCCGGCACGAGCGGCTCCGGATGCTCGTGGCCGTCGCGGTGGGTCAGGTTGAGCACGCCGCGGGTCACGAGCAGGGAGGTCCCGTCGGGCGCCACGTCGCAGAGGCGGGCGGTCAGCTGCGCCACCGGCCGGTCGCTCTCGAGCTCCAGCTCCACGCGCGCGTTGCCGAGCAGCTCGAGCCGCTCGGGCAGCGGGTCGAAGGTGAACGCGAGCGAGCGCCCGTCCTCCGCGCGCTGGTCCACCGCGGCG
This sequence comes from Thermoleophilaceae bacterium, assembly GCA_016929195.1. Classification (GTDB taxonomy): domain Bacteria; phylum Actinomycetota; class Thermoleophilia; order Solirubrobacterales; family Thermoleophilaceae; genus JACVRW01. The sequence continues at coordinate 3,269 of JAFGJG010000095.1, read as the reverse complement.
TCGGCCGGGTTGCCGTCCGCGCACCAGACGCCGCTGTCGAGCCCGCAGAGCAGGTCCGTCGAGATCTCGGCGCGCTTGTGGCCCAGCTGGAGCCCCCGCTCCTCGATCTCGGGCGACGGCCAGCTGCGCTCGGCCACCCACCGCCCCGGGCGCTCCACATGGCGCGCCGCCGGCGCCACGGGTTCCTGCATCCAGACACGCAGCGCCGGCTCGGCGTCGATGCCGGTGTCCGCGCCCTTGAGCCAGCGGTCCCAGAAGCGCAGGCACTCCTGGAGGAAGCCGATCGCCGGCCCCGGCTCGACCTCGTCGGGGAAGGAGTGCGACCAGGGCCCGAGCAGGCCCCGCGCGCGCTCGGGGCCCATCCCGGCGACGATCCGGAGCACCGCCTCCGAGTACCCGTCGGCCCAGCCGCCGATCGCGTAGACCGGGCACTCGATCGCCGCGAAGTCCTCGCAGACCGAGCCCTGCTTCCAGTAGTCGTCGCGGCGCTGGTGGCGCAGCCACTCGTACTCGTAGGGCTCGACCGCGTCGATCCGCTCGAGCCACGCGTCGCGCCAGCCCTCGCCGTACACCTCCGGGTCCGGGGCGATCGCGTTGTACGAGAGCATCGAGGCGCCCCACGAGAGCATCTCGAGCGCCAGCACCGCGCCGCCGCGGTAGTGGACGTCGTCGGCGTAGCGGTCGTCGGTCGAGCAGAGCGTGATCACGGCCTTCAGCTCGGGAGGCGCGTGCGCGGCCACCTGGAGGCCGTTGAACCCGCCCCAGGAGATCCCGAACATGCCCACGTGGCCGGTGCACCACGGCTGGTCCGCGAGCCAGCGCAGCACCTCCAGCGCGTCCTCCTGCTCGAGCGGCAGGTACTCGTCGTGGAGCAGGCCGCCCGACTCGCCGCTGCCGCGCAGGTCCACACGCACCGCGGCGTACCCGTGGCCGGCGAAGTAGCCGTGCCGCGACCAGTCGCGCGGGGCGGTGCCGTCGCCCTTGCGGTACGGGATGTACTCGAGGATCGCGGGGACCGGGTCGGCCTCGGCGTCCTCGGGGAGCCAGATGCGCGCGCCCAGCCGGACGCCGTCGGGGAGGGGGATCCAGACGTGGTCGATCACGCGCACCGTGCGCGGCATGTCGGTCACGACGCGCATCAGCGCACGCGGTCCCCGAGCACCTCGCCGGCGTGCTGGTCGAGCCCCGGCGCGGGCCGCCCGCGCCCGCCGGCGGCGCCGTCGACCTTGAACGGGCTACCGAGCAGTCGCACCGCGCCGACCCCGGGCTGCTCCACCGTCTGGACGAGCCCGTTTGCGGCCACCTGCTCGTCGTCGAACAGCTCGGACAGCCTCCGCACCTCGCCCGCGGGGACGCCGCGGGCCGCGAGGCCGGCCACCGCATCGGCGACGGTCAGCCGCGCGAAACCCCGCTCGACGGCGGCCAGGTGCGCGCCGCGGCGCTCGCGCTCGGCGGCGCCGGCGGGCTCGGCCTGCGGGTTGTCGGCGTGCGCGTCCTCCAGCCCCAGCAGCTCACAGACCGAGCGGCGCTGGGATGCGTTCAGGCACGCGAGCGCCACGAACCCGTCCGCGCAGCGGTGGGCGCGGTAGTAGGGGTCGAGCGCCTCGGCGTCCTCCTCGCCGGCGAAGCGCCCGCGGCCCGGGTCGTCGCGGCCCTCCACGGCGACGAAGCGCTGCGCCTGGAGCGCGAGCGCGGCCCCAAGCAGCGACACCTCCACCTCGGGCGCGCGCTCCCCGCGGCCGAGCAGCCCGGCGGCCACGGCCAGCGCCGCCATCAGCCCGGCGGTGAAGTCCGCGAGCGCGAGGCCGCCCGGGCGCCGCGGCACCGCGTCCCCGGGGCGCGGGTCGGTCATGAGCAGGCCGGACAGCGCCTGCCCGATCAGGTCGTACGCCGGCCGCTCCGCGTCGGGGCCGCTGCTGCCGAAGGCCGACACGCAGACGCAGACGCAGCGCGGGTTCACGGCCTGCACGCTCTCGCGGTCGAGCCCGAAGCGGCGCGCGCGCCCGGGCAGCGAGTTGTGCACGAGCGCGTCCGCCTCCGCGATCAGCTCGCGGCTCCGCGCCCGCCCCGCCTCGGTTCGCAGGTCGAGCGCCACCGAGCGCTTGCCGCGGTTGAGGGCGTAGAAGTAGCGGCTCTCGCCCTCCGCGAAGGCGTCGTAGCGGCGCCACTCGTCACCGCGCGGGGGCTCGACCTTGACCACGTCCGCGCCGAGATCGGAGAGCAGCATCGTCGCGAACGGCGCCGCCACGTACTGGCCGTAGTCGAGCACGCGCAGGCCGGCCAGCGGGAGCGTCACGACCCCTCCCAGGCCAGCAGCGCCGCGTCGGCCCAGGCGCGCGCCGCGCGGCTCCGCCGGTAGGCGCGCTGGAGCGGGAACTCGAGCGTGAACCCGAGCGCGCCGGTCACCTGCATGCAGACGGCCACGGCGCGCTCGGCGGCGTCGCCCGCATGCGCCAGCGCGTCGGGCCCCGGGACGTCCTCCCTGGCGAGCAAACCGAGCCCGTCCACGAGCGTCGCGGCGTCGGCCAGCATCTGCTGCACCGGCTCGAGGGCCGCCAGCGGGCCGCCGAACGCGCGGCGCGAGCGCGCGTGCTCGAGCGCGAGGCGCAGCGACTCCTCGGCCATCCCCGCGAGATACCCGGTCGAGGCGGCCGTCCAAGCCGCGAAGCGGAGCTCGCCGTCGATCAGCTCCTCGGTTCCGGCCTCCACGCGCGCGACGGCCAGCGCGTCCGTGTAGGCCACGGGCTCGGCCCGGTCGGCCCGCGCGATCGCCAGCAACCCGGCGCGGGGCTCGGCGAGCGTGTCGCCCGCCTGCGCGTAGCGCGCCAGGCCGCCGGCCCGGAGCGCGCCGCCGAGCAGCCGGTCCACGGGCGCGAGCGAGCCGAAGGCACGCCCCAGCGCCGCCGCGGCCGGCGCGGCGAAGCCGAGCAGCCGCTCGTCCGTCCCGAGCTCGTCCCAGCCGGCGGCGGCGAGCGCCGCGTCGAGGGCGCCGTCCGCGTCGCTCGCGGCGGCCCCGGGCCGCCACCCGTCCGGCGCGGGGTGGCGCGCCGCGATCGCCGCGACGGTCCCCGCGAACTCGCGTGCCTCGACCGCCACCGCGCTCACGCCGCGCACCCCAGCCCCTGGCGGGCGATCACGCGGCGCTGGATCTCGGCCGCGCCGCCCGCGACGGTGCCGCCCGCGCTCGCGCGGGTGAGCGCAGCGAGGCGGCCCTCCCCCTCGACGAGCCCGGCGGGCCCGAGCAGGCGGGTGCCGAGCTCGGCGGTCCG
>JAFGJG010000008.1 GCA_016929195.1 Thermoleophilaceae bacterium | reverse complement strand
GTGTGGGCGCCCTGGGCGAGCCCGGTCAGCGAGCGGGGCGACGTGCACGACTGCCACGCGCCCGTGTCGAGCCTGCACTCGAAGGTCGCACCCTGCTCGCCGGCCGAGAACTCGAAGTCGGCGAGGGTCGAGGACACCGTGCCGGCGGGGCCGTCGTCGATCGTCGTCTCGGGCGCCTCCCGGTCGCGGGCGTCGGGCGAGCAGCTCGTCGTGCCACTGTCGGTGAAGGTCCGGCCCGCCTGGGGGAGGAAGCGCCACTCGTAGCTCCCGGGATGAAGCGTCAGCTTGAGCACGCCGAAGGTGCCGGTCGTCTGGACCTGCGTGTTCGGGAGCGGCGCGTTCAGCGGGTAGTGCTGCGTGCCGCCGGTGCCGACCACGAACTGGCGCATGCCGCGCTCGTTGTCGACCTCGCCGCTCGGGGTCTGCGGGGCGAAGCGCTGGTAGGTGTGGTCGTTGCCGCTGTAGACGAACTCGGCGCCGTAGTCGTAGAGCAGCTCCCAGAACGGGGCCGACTTCGTGAGCGACCCGTGGGTGGCCCCGGCGCTCCAGCGCGGGTGATGCCAGTAGGCGCCCACGCAGCTGCCGGCGTTCGCCGCGAGGTCCTGCTGTAGCCACTCGTACTGCTCGCTGCCGGGCCCGCAGCCGCCGATCAGGTCGCAGTTGCTGTTCAGCACCACAAGGTGCCAGCTGCCGAGGTCGTAGCTGTACCAGCCCTTGCCGCTCTGCCCGGCGGCGGACCCGAAGTAGGAGAAGAAGCCGGCCGCGCCGGAGGTTCCGTACTCGTGATCGCCGACGGCCGGCTTGGTGCGCCACTTGTGGCGGCCCCAGGGCGGGTCGTAGCAGCCCTGGAACTCGCCGGGCTCGCCGTGATTCTGCTCCGTGTCGCCGGCGATGCCGATCACGCCGGGCGTGGTGTCGAGGAGGCGCGCGGTGGCCTCGTCGCCGTTGGCCCAGCACGACGCGATGTCGCCGAGGCCGAGCAGCACCGGGTCGCCCTGCGTCTCGGGGAGCGGGGGCACCGTGGGCGAGCCGGGCTCGCTGACCGAGAGCCCGTCCACGTAGAAGCTCTCGCCCGCCGAGCCGGCGACCGTCTGGAAGACGAGCGCGTCGATGTAGCTGCCGGCCTGCTGGCTCGTGTACGTGAGCGTCGGCAGCGTCTGCCAGGACCCGTTCGTGGTCACGCACTGCTGCCCGGAGCCGACGAGCGTGTCGGAGCTCACGCCCGCCTGATACTCGCGGAGCTTCAGGCAGATCGTCCGCCCGTTCACCGTGCCGCGGATCGAGCCGTGCGCGGTGTAGGCCACGCCCGCGGGGGTCGCGTTCACCGGGTCGGGGCTCGTGGAGAGCGTGGGCGAGCCGGACCCCGAGGCGATGAAGCGGCCCATCTTCCTGCCGCCGGTGAGCCCCCCGTCCACCACCTGGAGGGTGCCGCCGCTCCAGCTGAAGCCCGGGACGGTGAAGCCCTGGCTCGTCCAGCCCGCGGTCGACGTCTCGAAGTTGCCATTCTGGAAGCTCGCGTCCGCCCACCAGGTGCGCACCGCGGGCGTGGCGTCAGTCCCCTGCGCCGAGGTGGCGCGTGCCTCGAGCCGGTGCGAGCCGTTCGCGACCTCATAGCTCGGCGACGAGGAGCAGGGCTCGAACGCCGCGCCGTCGAGCGAGCACTCGTAGCTCACTCCGCCGGTGCTCGCCCCGAGCGTGAACTGGGCCGAGCCCGAGCGGTAGGTGCCCGACGGCCCGGCGCTGATCGACGTGTCAGGCGGGTTCGCGGCGAACGCGCCCGACACCGCGAAGGCGAGCGCGCACGCCGTCAGGACGGCGAGTACGACGAGCGCGGCGACGCGCGAGATGTGATGCGTGGCTTCCTGCCCTGGCTGCTGCACAGGCCCGATCGATTCCGTTCGAGGTCCCTAGCCGAAAGTACATGCGATCTCGCGTTCTCGCCTGGACGCGATCGCGCGCTCGCTGCGGGCGTCCAGGCCGGTTAGGGTCGGTCGCGGATTCCCGATGAGAACGGCTCGCGTCGTGCTCCTGGCCGTCGGATTGCTCGTATCGGCCCTCGCTCCCGAGGCCGCTGCCGCGGCCTGCCCGGACGGGCTGCCGGCGAAGACCGCCTGCACCACGATCCGGGTGCCGCTCGACCGCTCGCGAGCGGTGCCCGGCGAGGTGCCGCTGTTCGTCGCGCGGGTGCCCGCGACCGGCCGGCGACGCGGAACGCTGGCGCTCCTCGCCGGAGGACCCGGCGACGGGCCGAGCTGGTACTTCACGGCCCGCCGGCACCTCGCCGACTTCCGCGCGGCCCGCCGGACCCACGACCTGCTCATTGTCGACGGACGCGGCACGGGCCGCTCGCGACCGCTCGACTGCCCCGGCGCTGCGGCGTGCGCCGCGGCGCTGGGGCCCGCGCGCGGCCGGTACACCAGCGCGGACGTGGCGGCGGACCTCGACGTGGTCCGCGCGCGGCTGGGGCTGCGGCGCCTGTCGCTGTACGGCATCTCGTACGGGACCTTCGAGGCGCAGACCTATGCGCGCGCGTATCCGTCCCGGGTCGCGCGCCTCGTGCTCGACTCGACCGTGGACCCGCTGATCGACGCGGATCCGTGGCGCCTGGCCAAGACCCGGGCCGTGCCATCGGCGCTCCGCGCGGTCTGCCGGCGCCGCGCCTGCCGAGCGTTCACCCGCGACCCCTGGGCCGATTTCGTGAAGCTCGTGGACGGGCTCGAGCGAAGAACGCTCCCGGGGCGGCGCTTCGACGAGCGCGGCCGGCCGCAGCCGCTGGACCTGAGCGCGGTGGACGTGGCCCTGGCGCTGAGCGCGGCCGACATCAACTCCGACCTCCGCGCGGAGCTACCGGGCGCGATCGACGCGGCGCTCCGGGGCGATGCCGCGCCGCTGGCGCGGCTCGCCGAGGTGGCGGCCGAGCCGGCGCCCGCGAGTCCGGGCCAGCACTCCGACGGGCGCTTCGTCGCGACCGCCTGCCAGGAGCAGGGCGTGCCGTGGGGCCGGTCTACACCCCCTGCGGAGCGGACCGAGGAGGCCGGGCGCCGGCTCGCACTCCTGCCGGACGACGCGTTCAGGCCGTTCTCGAAGGAGTACGGCGGACTGGTCTACTCGAGCCTCTTCTTCGAGTGTGAGGCGTGGCCGCTCACCGCCGGGACCGCTCCGGCTCGCGGGCCGCTGCCGCGCGTGCCGGCGCTGCTGCTTCACGGCGACACGGACGTGCGCACGCCCCTCTCCGGAGCGCGGCGGGTCGCTCGCTCGGTGCCCGGCGCTCGGCTCGTCGTCATCCGCGGAGCGGGCCACAACGTCCTGCGCGAGGGGGGCAGCCGCTGTCCCCAGCGCCTGGTCGGCGACTTCCTGGCCGGCCGGCGCCTGCCGCGCTGCAGCCGCGCGAGCAGCTTCCGGGCGCTTCCGCCGCCGCCACTGCGCGCGGGGCCCGGCGCCGCGAGGCTGACCATCGCCGACGCCCGGCGCCAGGCGCTCATGCGGATCGACCAGGTGCGAGGGCTCGTGAGGCGCGTCCGCTTCGGTGGACTGCGCGGGGGCTGGGCCGAGGCGGGCCCCCGCCGAATCCGCCTGCACGCCTATGAGTTCGTACCGGGCGTGCCGGTCACGCGTACGGTCGCGCGCCGCTAGGAGCCCAGCCGGACCGGCAGCGTCTTCAGCTGGTTGATGAAGGGCGACTCGGCGTACTCCGGCCGCCCCGCGAGCTCCATCTCGGGATAGCGCCTCAGCGTCTCCTCGAGCAGGATCCGCAGCTCCAGCCTGGCGAGCGCCGCGCCCAGGCAGAAATGGCGGCCGCCGGCCCCGAACGCCTGGTGCTCCGGGTTGCGGGTCACCTCGAACGTGTCCGGGTCCTCGTAGCGCGTCTCGTCGCGGTTCGACGAGACGTACCACATGACCACCTTGTCGCCCTCGGCTATCTGGGCGCCGTTCAGCTCGGCGTCGCGCGTGGCGGTGCGTGCGAAGTGCGCGAACGCGGGGAACATGCGCAGCGACTCCTCGACGGCGGCGGGGATGAGCGACGGGTCGTCGAGCAGCTTCTGGCGCTGCCCGGGGTTCTCGAGCAGCGCGCGCATCCCCGAGCAGTAGGTGGCCTTGGTGCTGTCGTTGCCGGC
>JAFGJG010000094.1 GCA_016929195.1 Thermoleophilaceae bacterium | reverse complement strand
CTTCGACGAGACCGTCCGGATCGAGTCGGAGAGCGCCTCGCGGCTGGCCGAGAGCGGGGAGGACGGCTTCAGCGCGAAGCTGGTCGTCATGTCGTTCGAGTCGCCCGAGGCGAAGAGCGACAAGCCCGCCAAGAAGGGCAAGAAGGCCAACAAGCCGTAGACCACCTCATCGCCTGGGCCGAAAGGACGGCGAACCCACTCGGTGGCAAGCAGTGCTTCCGAGCATCCGGCGGGACAACGGGGGGGCGCGCTAGTCCGCCCGCGCGCGGGCATAGGCTGGACTACCGATGGACTCCAAGGGCGTCGACGCCGTCCTAACTACATCGAAGGCGTTCTTGATCTCCCGTGTACGGCCGCAGCAGGAGCTGACCGTGAGACTGCCGAACCCGTCATCCTGCTATTGATGGTCGATCGCGACATTCGTGCTGCTCTCGACGGAGTACTCCAGGCCGCGCACGACGATGACCCAGAAACGCTCGTTCTCGACGAGCTTGGCGTTTGTGAGGGCGAAGCCCGGGTCGATCTCGCGGTGATCAATGGGGCGATCGCCGGGTTCGAGATCAAGAGCGATCGCGACACGCTGACTCGTCTCCCCCGTCAAGTCGTGGCCTACAACCGCGTGTTCGACTACGTCACCATCATCGTCGGTGAGCGGTACCGCCGGAGTGCGAGGTCGCTCGTGCCGCGTTGGTGGGGGATCATGCTCGCTTCGGATGCGGACGATGGCGTTGAGCTCGCGCCAGTCCGTCAAGCCCGCCGCAATCGCGCCGTGGAGCCGTACGCGGTCGCGCAGTTGCTGTGGCGCGAGGAAGCGCTCAAGCTACTCGAGGTCTACGACTTGGCCGGAGGGGTGCGGAGCAAGCCACGCCACGTGCTGTGGCGTCGGCTGGCCGGCGAACTCTCCGGCGACGTGCTCGCGCGGGAGGTTCGGGAACGGTTGCGCGCTAGGGCAGGCTGGAGATCTGTGCCGCCACCGTTGCCAGGTGGTGATTGATGCCGACCTTGAGCCACGTCATAGCGTTCCCGGGACCATCGGAGTTTTCGGCGCAACGGTTGATATAGCGATCGGCCCTCGAGAATGCTGCGCCCGCGAAATCGCCGCGGCCGACCATCGTCCGACAAAGGTCGTTGAACTGATCGTGCCCGTGGCGGGCGTGGCGGGCCTTCAGCACGAGATAGTCGTCCGCGGTGGTGTACCGAAGGTTTGGTGATGGCCTATAAAAGGCCGCGGTCTGCTCATACGCCGTTTGTACCCCGACCACTGTGTAGTCGCCGAAGCCAGGCATGCGTGGCAAGTCGTCGGCCTGAGCCAAGACGTTCCGCCACACGGTCCATTCAGTTCGGGGGCTCGTGTTGACCGTGTTCGCGCTGAAGTTGGCGACACGGGGAAAAGCCGTCGCCGCAAGGATGACCGAACGCCAGTCTGCGATGTTCGGGAGGCCGCGGATCAGTCCGGTCGCCGCCAGGGTGCCTGCCTGACCGATCTCGCCGAGATCCAGTATCAAGTCGGCGTCCGCGCGGTCGACCGCCAGCTCGGTCAGCACGGCCTCCAGCTCAGCGGCAGTGGCCGCCAAATCGTCGAAGTCCTCCGCGGTCAGGCGCACACAGACTCCCCGTCTGTCTTCCTGGGCCCCCGCGCGGATCGCCGCTTGGTGGGGATCATCCCGATGGAGGTCGGTCACGAAGACGGCCTGGACGCCCGCTTCCCGAGCCTCGTGTGCAACGAACTCGACGGGATGTTTCCCGCCCGCGATATATGAAGCTGAGGGAACAAAGCCGAGGTCCACGAAGACGGGCAGGTCGGTTCCCCAATGCTGCTCCAGACGCCGAACTACCTGCGGAAAGCTTGGATCGACACGAACCTCAACGTCTCCGTCGTCGTCCGGCTCGTAGCTGATGGGGGTCAGCTCGATCAGCGGCGTTAGCCGATCCTTAACAGCCGCTTCGGTTTCGCCAAGCGCGGCGAACTCGCCCTGCTTCGCACGCAGGATCGGCACATAGCGCCGGTGGTCATTCGCCATCCGTATCCCTCCCAAGACGTTTCCTGAGCACTCAGTTTGCCAGCCTTGCGGCCGCCGTGCGTCCCGCGGCCTAGCCGTGGCCGTGTGACGCTCCCTCGCGAGGCGGGGACGTCAGATACGCGCTCGGCGGCGGTGCAGCGGCGATCAGATGCCTGATATGCAGAGGCGAGCCACAACGTTTCCAGGGGCGTGCGCGGCCGCTTCTCGGACCTGGCTTTGCTTAAGCGAGCGCGGGCGCTCGGACGCGGGCGCCGTCAGAGGCGGCGAGCTGGGTGGCCATGCTTCCGACGCCGGCGGCGGCACCGGCGACGAGCACCATGTCGCCCTCGCAGAGCCGGATGGCATCGAACGCACCCCGCCATAGATGACTCACTTGGCGTCGTCCTAGACCTGCTCGTCCCAGGGACCTACAGGGCCCCGCCCCTGCACCAACGACGCCGACCAGAACACAGCCACGACAGTCGCCTGTACCGACCTCCGCACCTGGCAGGTGGGCACCCACCAACAGCCACTCGCCGCTCGAAGAACCCACAAGAGACGTAGACCACAGCCACAAACGCGTCCGATCGGTGTGCGCAGAGCGACAACGCCTCGGCCTCGCTCGGGAGCGATCGTGCAGCCGTGTGCGATCGGCATGCGATCGCTTCCCGGGCGCCTCGAGGGTCAGAGCGCCGACTGCGGGGCGGCCGCGCGTCCTCCGCCGAGCCGCGCTCGTCGCACGCATGGCTTCTGGCGCCGAAACGCGGCTCACACAGCGACCTAGCGGCTAGTGGCTGAGTGGCGCCCCGCGCGGCGCCCGCCGGACGGCAATAAGGCGGAGGGGGAGGGATTCGAACCCTCGAGCCGCCTGTTGACGGCTAACGGTTTTCAAGACCGTCGCATTCAACCGCTCTGCCACCCCTCCGGGGCCTGGATTGTGCCCGACGGGCCGGGCCGGGCGGCTAGGCGGCCGGCGCGCCATCAGCCGGCCGAGCAGGATGCCGTTGACGCCCACGCAGAATCCCGGCCCGAACAGGAACGTCCAGTCGTGGATCGCGACCAGGGGCTGCCCCGCGATGTCGAGCGAGGTCTCGCCCGCGCCGATCGACCCGGACCCTAACCGGCCGGCGGGATCTCCGCCGGCGCCCCAAAGCCCCGGAGCGCCTCGGGCAGCACGATCGTCCCGTCCTCCCGCTGGCCGTTCTCGACCAGGGCGATGATCGTGCGGCCGACGGCCACGGCGGTGCCGTTCAGGGTGTGGACGTGGCGGGTCGCCTCGTCTCCCGGGCGGTAGCGCACGTCGAGGCGGCGCGCCTGGTAGTCGGTCGTGTTCGAGCACGAGGTCAGCTCGCGGTGGCGGCCCTGGCCCGGCAGCCACGCCTCGAGGTCGTACTTCTTCGCGGCCGAGGCGCCGAGGTCGTGAGCGGCGATGTTCACCACGCGGTACGGGATCCCGAGCGCCTGGAGGATCTCCTCCTCGATCGCCAGCAGCCGCTCGTGCTCGGCGACCGACTCGTCCGGGTCGACGAACGTGAACATCTCGACCTTGTCGAACTGGTGGACCCGGAAGATGCCCTTCGTGTCCTTCCCGGCGGCGCCGGCCTCGCGCCTGAAGCACGTCGAGAAGCCCGCGTAGCGGCGCGGCAGCGCCCCGGAGGCGAAGATCTCGCCCGCGTGCAGTGACGCGAGCGGCACCTCGGAGGTGCCGGCCAGGTAGAGGTCGTCGTCCGGGACGCGGTAGATCTGCTGCTCGGTGTCCGGCAGGAAGCCGGTGCCGAAGAGCGCCTCCTCGCGCACCAGCACCGGCGGGATCACCGGTGTGAAGCCCTTCTCCTCCAGCAGGGACAGCACCCACTGCACGAGCGCCAGCTCGAGCCGCACCAGCGGGCCCTTCAGGTAGGCGAAGCGCGAGCCCGCCACGCGCGCGCCGGCCTCCATGTCCACCAGGTCGCCGAGCAGCTCGAGGTGGTCGCGGCCGGTGGCGCCCGCCTCGCCGACCTCGCGGATGACCTCGTCCTCGGGCGGGGCGCTCGGGTCGGCCAGGTTCGGCAGCGCCGCCAGCGCGCCGGACCGGCGCCACTCGAGGTCGCGCAGCTCCTCGTCGAGCTGCTTCTCGCGCTCCGAGGCGCCGCGCACCTCGGCGATCGCGTCGGAGGCGTCCTCGCCCGAGCGCTGGAGCTCGCCGATCTTCTTCGACGCCTCGTTCTTGACGCGGCGCAGCTCCTCCAGCTCGGGCAGGACCGCGCGCCGGCGCTCGTCCAGCCCGAGCGCCTCGTCGAGCAGCTCAGGGGCGACCCCGCGGCGCTTCAGAGCCTCGCGTGCGGGCTCCGGGTCCTCGCGGATCTGGCGCAGGTCGAGCAAGACGCCGCCCGTCAGGGCTGGGCGGACTGCCCCGACTCGGTGACGTCCTCCCCGCCGCTCTCCTTGCCGGAGTACTTGGAGAGGAAGTCGGCGACCTTCTCCGCGTCGTCCCCGACCACGATGTTCGCCGGCATGATCTGGCCGGAGAACCCGCCGTTGCGGATGGCGAAGAGGACGTCGTCCTTCGACTCCTTGCGGATGTTGAAGTTCGGGCCGTTCGTGATCTCACCGCCCTGGAGCTGCCCTGAGGCCTTGCTGCCGTAGGAGTTGGCGGCGTCGAGCGAGTGGCAGCCCGAGCAGCGCTCGTAGAAGAGATCGGCGCCCGAACGCACGCTGGCGCTCTCGTTGCTCGACACCTCGATCTCCCCGCCGCAACCGGCGAGGACGACCACGAGGAGAGCGCAGGCAAGAGCGGCTGGCCGGGTCACGGCGGCGCATAGTATCCCGTCCCCGTGCGGCCGCCCGCCCCCCTGCTCCTGCTGACGGCCCTGCTCATCGCCGTGGGGTGCGGCGGCGACGACGACTCGGGCCCGGAGGGCGGCGCCGTGTCACTCGAGGCCGGGAGCGTGCTCGAGGTGTCGGCGAAGGAGTACTCGTTCGACCCCGCGGCGGTCGTGCTGAACGGCGCCGGCGAGTTCAGGATCCGGCTCGACAACGACGGCTCGCTAGCCCACAACCTCAAGCTGAGGCGGGACGGGGACGAGGTCGGCGGCACCCCCAGCCTGCCCTCCGGGGACACGGGCACGGCGACCGTGGACGTGCGGCCGGGGCGGTACGAGCTGATCTGCACCGTGGGTGACCACGCGGAGCTCGGAATGACCGGTGAGCTTCAGGTGAAGGAGTAGTCCCCCCCACGGCGAAATCGACGATGCCCCGGCGACGGCCGGCGACGGTCACCACTCGCGAAGGATTCGCTCGGAGGCCGTCCGTGATTCGGCGGCGAAGGGCCGCCGTCGGGGCGTACTTACTCGGGCAGGGAGGCCCTAGGGCCGCTTCGCGAACCGGAGCAGCGTGCCCTTCGCGCCCGGGCGGACGTCCACCTCGTCCATCAGGAGCCGCAGGAACTCGAGCCCGCGGCCGCTGTCGGGCAGCGGATCGCCGCGCCGCGCCGCGCGCGGGCGGAAGCGGCCGGTGTCCAGCACCTCGAAGACGAGCGCCCCGCCCTCCTCGATCGCCCAGATGCGGATCGGGTCGTCCGGGGACGACGAGCCGTGCTGGATCGCGTTGGTCACGGCCTCGCTCATCGCCAGCTTGACCTGGTAGCAGGCCCCGTTCTCGAGCCCGAACTGGAGCGCGGCCCGCTCGGCGAACTCGCGCGCGTCCTTCAGCAGCCGCAGGTCGGCGCGCAGGAGGTGCTCTTGCGGCTGGAAGCTCGGCATGGCCGAATGCTCGTACCCCGGCATCGACAGGTGATTACGCAATCGAAGTGATCCGGTTCACGGGCTCACGCTGCGCGGGTGCCCGGAGTCGTGTAAGTAATGCACCCGGAGAGGAGATGTCATGAGCTTCGAGTTCCTGTTCAAGCCGGTGGAGGAGCTGGACGCATGGCTCACCGGCCTCTTCGACGGGGCTCCGCTGCTGGTGGCGCTCGCCATCGCCTTTGCGCTGGGGCTCCGCCACGCCTCGGACCCGGACCACCTCGTGGCGGTCACGTCACTGGTCGCGGCCGAGGACGGCGACACCCGCAAGGCCGCACGGCTCGGCGCCTGGTGGGGGCTGGGCCACGCGGGCGTACTGGTGCTCATCGGGATGCCGCTGATCTTCCTCAAGTCCGAGCTGCCCGCGTGGCTCGAGAGCGCCGCCGAGAAGGCGGTGGGGATCGTGATCCTCCTGCTCGCCGCGAGGGTGATCGCGAAATGGGTGCGCGGGGACTACAGGGCGTCTGCGCACGCCCACGGCGACGAATCGCACGGGATGCGGCGCCACCTCCGCCGCGGATCGCACCACCGGCACACGAAGGTGCGCAGCCCGGCCCAGGCGTTGTCGATCGGGATCCTCCACGGGCTGGCCGGCACCGGGGCCGTCGTGCTGCTTCTGATCGCAGCCCTTCCCACGAAGCTCGAGGCGGCCCTGGCGCTGGGCGTGTTCGCCCCGATGTCGATCGCGTCGATGGCGGCCTGCACCGCGGCGTTCGCGTGGATCCTCACGCGGCCGATCATCGAGCCCGTCTACCGGTCCGTGCTGATCCCGGCGCTCGGAGCCTTCGGCCTGATGTTCGGCCTCTGGTACTCGGGCCTCGCGTAGCACGCCCGCGGTACCCTGCGCGCATGGACGAACACGAGCACCATGGCTCCCACACGCACGAGCACAGCCACGGGGACGTGACCCACTCGCAGCCCCACTCGAGCCACGAGCACGACCACACCGAGCACGAGCACGAGCACAGCCACGGCGACGTGACCCACTCGCACCCGCACACGCACGAGGCGGGCGGCGAGGAAGACCACTCGCACGAACACTGACGGCAGCCGGGGGCTGGCCGGCCGCTGTTCCGCGGGCCGCTATCCGCCCGTCTGGTAGGCCCGCAGCGCCAGCGTGACGATCAGCAGCGCGCCGATCGTCATCACGCCCATCTCGCCGAGCGCCACGCGCCGGGCGATCGCCACCTGCTCGCCGCGCTCCAGCGAGTCCACGTCCTCCACGTCCTCGAGCTCCTTCTGCGCGACCCCGACGCGTGCGGCCTCGCTGAAGAGCGTCACCAGCAGCGGCGCGATGCCGTAGGCCACGTGGAGGCCGTCCGGCGCCGACGCACCGCGGGCGAGAAGCAGCAGGCCGACCACGACCTGCACGACCACCAGCGCCTGCGCCACGCGGAGCAGCGGCCAGAAGACGATCGACGCGGCCGCGTCCTTGCGCAGCCAGCCCGCCGCCCCCCAGAGGGCGGCGATCAGGTTGGAGGCCAGGACCCCGATGCCGAGCGCGGCGTGGAACGCGGTCAGGGGGTCGCCCCCGTCTGACCCATACGGGTGCGCTTGGTCACTATGTGGCACCTCCGCACAAAGCTGCGTTATACATCCGCCTGTCGTGCTGAAGAGTTATCTGCCAGCCCTGGTCTTCGTGCTGCTGGGACTCGGCATCGGCACCGCCTTCACGCTCGCCAACGACCTCCTCGGCCCGAAGCGGTCCCGCGAGGTCAAGACGGAGCCGTACGAGAGCGGGCTGCCCTCCGAAGTAAAGAAGAGCTTCCGCTTCGGGATCAGCTTCTACCTGATCGCGATGCTCTTCATCCTGTTCGACATCGAGGTGGTGTTCCTCTACCCGGTGGCGCTCCAGCTCGAGGCGTTCGGGTGGTTCGCGCTCGGGGAGACGGTCGTGTTCGTCGCGCTGCTGCTGGTTGCGTTCGTCTTCGTCTGGAGAAGAGGGGCGCTCGAGTGGAAGTGATCCGGTCCAAGCCGTCGGAGGACATGCGCGTGCGCGGGCTGCGGGCGCGGCAGCTCCTCCGCGGCGACATCGAGGGCGACGACCTCGAGCGCTACGTCGAGGAGCGCGTGCTGCTGAGCCGGCTCGAGGACGCGCAGAACTGGGCGCGCAAGAACGCGCTCTTCCCGCTCGGGTTCGGGCTGGCCTGCTGCGCGATCGAGATGATCACGACGATCGGCTCGCCGCGGAACGACCTGTCGCGCTTCGGCGCCGAGGTGATCCGCTTCACGCCGCGCCAGGCCGACCTCCTGATCATCTCCGGCCGGGTGTCGATAAAGATGGCGCCCGTCATCCGCCGCCTCTACGACCAGATGCTCGAGCCCAAGTGGGTGATCTCGATGGGCGCCTGCGCCTCGAGCGCCGGGATGTTCAACAACTACGCGCTGGTGGCGGGCGTGGACAAGTTCCTGCCGGTCGACGTGTACGTGCCGGGCTGCCCGCCGCGCCCCGAGGCGCTGATCTACAGCATCAACAAGCTTCAGGACAAGATCGCCGGCGACCCGGGCCTGGGCTGGCGCGAGCGCTACCGAGCGGAGGGGACGGAGGAACTTGCCTGACGCCACCGGCCTCGAG
>JAFGJG010000093.1 GCA_016929195.1 Thermoleophilaceae bacterium | reverse complement strand
GTCGTGATCGCGGGCGTGGCCGTGGCGTCGAGCAGGCCGCGCTCGCCCGCGGCGGCCACGTGATCCCGCTCGTGCCCCTCGCGGCAGGCGCCGCGGCGGCCGCGCTCGGCTACCGCACGTTCTGGTCGGAGCCGCGCAGCGTCGGCCTCACGCACACGCGGCTCGAGCTGCCCCTGTGGCCCGCGGAGCTGGACGGCCTGCGCCTCGGCGTGATCTCGGACCTCCACACGGGCGCTCCGCACGTGCCGGTCGCCCAGGTCACCCGGCTGGTGGCGCGGCTCAACCGCGAGCGGCCCGACATCGTGGCGCTGCTCGGCGACTACGCCTCGCCGCGCGTGCTCGGCGGCCGCAGCGTGGCGCCGGAGCCGGTGGCCCACAGCCTCGGCGCCCTGTCGGCGCCGCTCGGGGTCTTCGCCGTGCTCGGCAACCACGACTGGTGGGTCCACGGCCGCGCGATGGGCGACGCGCTGGCCGCCGTCGGAATCCACGTCCTCGAGAACAGCGCCGAGCGGACCGGGCAGCTCTGGGTCGCCGGCCTCGCCGACCTGCGCGAGCGCGAGCCCTCAATCGGGAAGACCTTCGGAGCGATCCCGGAGGGCGAGCCCGTGCTCGCCCTGAGCCACGACCCGGACCTGTTCCCGTTCATCCCCGACCGCGTGGCGCTCACCCTCTCGGGCCACACGCACGGCAACCAGGTGAACGTGCCGCTGCTGCGGAACTTCGTCACGCCGTCGCACTTCGGCACCCGCTACGCGGGCGGCCACGTGATCGAGGAGGGCCGGCACCTCTTCGTGAGCCGCGGCGTGGGCACGAGCACGCTGCCGGGACGCTTCCGCGCGCCGCCCGAGATCGGCGTGCTCGAGCTGCGCTCGGCCTAGGGCGCCGCCGTTCCTCGGGAGCGTCCTGCCCTGTGGTTGCTCTGCAACCAGAAGTCAGGACGCTTGCTTCAGGCCGCGCACGGGACTGTTGCGAACGGCGGCGGTGAGGAGGGCGGCGAGCCCGGCCGGATCGGGGTGCCTTGGTGCGTCTTTGCTCGGGAGTGTCCTGCCCTGTGGTTGCCCTGCAACCAGAAGTCAGGACGCTTGCTTCAGGCCGCGGCGTCGAGCGGCACGTCGGCCGCGCGCGGGTGGCGGAGCAGCGCGCCGTCGTCGGCCACCTCGTAGGTGCCCACGCGCTCGAGCGGCGGCGAGTAGGCGTGGAGCGTCACCGCCGGGGCCTCCCCGGTGTGCCGCACGCGGTGGATCGCCTCGCGCGCGATCGTCACCGCCTCGCCCGCCGTCAGGGTCGCCTCGACGGTCCCGCCGAGCGCCAGCCGCTCCTCGCTGACCGCGCCGGCGAGGACGGCGATCGCCGCGGCGCTCTCGTCGTGGTCGTGGAAGCCGGTGTCGTGGCCGGGCATCCAGCAGACGACGTAAAGCTCGACCTCGTCGTCGCGGTGGAGGAGGACGTAGGTGCGCTCGTCCGCGTCGTGGCGCACGAGTGGACGCCAGGCGTCCGCGTCGCCAGCGTGTGCCAGGAGCCGCTCGCGCAGCTCCGCGACCGGGAGGGCGCTCACGCGGGCACCCAGGTGAAGCCGAGGGCGCGGGCGGGGGCGTCGCGGCGCACGACCTCCGCGAGCTCGCCGCAGAACGCGCGCTCGACCACGTCGGGCCGCCGGTCCGCGACCGGGAAGTCGCTGCCGTGGACGAGCTGGCCGATGCCGACCGCGGCGGCGAGCGCCCGGACCGCCTCGGGGCCATAGGAGGAGGTGTCGTAGAAGACGAGCGGGTCGTGGGCAACCGCGGGGCCGCCGCGGGCCGCGATGCGCTCGCCGTGAAGGGGAGCGAGGCCCGCCAGCAGGGCGAACACGGCGCGCAGCGAGCCGAGCTGCGGCCGCACGACCGCGTGGAAGGCGCTCCACGCGGCCTGCTGCTGCGCCACGTATGCGGTGGCGGGCGCCCACCAGGCGGGCTCGCGGGCGCCGGCGGCGCTGGGCGTGACCGGGCCCGGGTGCACGAACACGGGCACCCCGGCCTCCGCGGTGGCGGCGAGCAGCGGGAGCACGGACTCCGCCGACGCGGTCGAGCCGAGCCGGCCGGCCGCGAGGCACAGCCCCGCCGCGCCGTTCGAGATCGCATCCGCGGCGATCGCGGCCTGCTCCTCGATCGGAAGGGCGGCCGGCGCGAGCGCCCACCAGCCGAGCTCCTCCGGCAGCGACTCGGCGGCCTCCTGCCAGGCCGCCGTCGCGGCCAGCGCGTCGCGGTCCGGAAGCGCCTCGACCCCCACCGGCGCGGACGGGGCGACCAGGGCGAGATCCACCTCGAGCTCGCGCGCGCGCCGCCCGGGATCGTGGTCCCGCGGGTCGATCTCGAAGGACGGCTCACCGGGGAGGTCCACGTGCCAGACACCCCCGCGGCGGCGCGCCCGGGGCGCTCCGGAGCGCCGCTCGAGGACCTCGAGCACGGCCTCGGGCCACAGGTGCTGATGGACGTCGACGGTGTTCACGAGCGGGAGGTTAGCGTATTCTGCATAAAGTCAGTAGGGAATATGGTGATTTCCTCTCCCGGGACCAGGTTCGACGCCGTGCACAACTTCTGGGGAAGACTTGTGTTTGCGCCGGTCACTACCCCGCGTCCCCGAGGAGAGAAATGCGCTCGAGCCTGGCCCGCCGTCTTCTGTCACTTCCCGTCATCGGGATCGCGGCGCTCGCGATCGCCGGCTGCGCCGCCCCGCTGAACTCGCCGGGCAAGACCGCGCAGATCGAGTTCGTGAGCACGACCACCACCGGCGGCTACAAGTTCGACTACTACCGCAACCTCGCCTACCCCTGCAGCATCAGCGGCTACCAGACATTCGTCATCGGGACCAAGGTGGGCTCGTCCGCCACGGACACGCGGCCGCTCTGGGTCCACATGCACGGTGGCGGCGTCGGCTGGTTCAACTCGGCAGGGGAGCCGCAGCCCGGGCGCGGGCAGAAGGTCGAGGAGGCCGCGGGCGGGCTCGTCAACCGGCTCCGGGACAACGGCGTCATCGGCCGCGCGCGCAACGACGCCGCGGGCTTCCGCTTCGTCGCGGTGTCCATGTGCAGCCACGACATCTACGGGGGCGGGGACCAGCCCGACCCGAACAACCCGAACACGACGCCGGACGGCAAGCCGCGCTTCACCAACGGCATGTTCGCGACGAAGGCCGCGATCGCCTACGCCAAGGCCCACTACCCGACGGGCAAGGTGATCCTCCACGGCGGCAGCGCCGGCTCCGCCGGCGTGTTCAACGTCTCGTACTCGATGCAGAAGGAGGGCGTGCCGCCCGCCGGAGCGATCGCGGACTCCGGCGAGGTCAACACCCTCTGGGAGCGCGCCTCGGCCGCCCAGGGCGTCTGCCCCGATCCGGGCCGTGACGGCGAGGCGCTCGCGGCGATCTCCGCGCGCGTGCACCCCGAGCTGGCCAAGGCCGGCAACGAGCCGGACCAGCTGATCGCTCGCGGCGAGCTCACGGTGCCGATCCTGCACGTCTGGAGCAGCGCCGACCCGAACACCTGCGGATCGGTGCCGATGACGTGCCCCCTCCGCGACGGCTCGACGAAGCCGCTCGGCTCGGCCGACTGCGCCCACGAGCCGATGCGCATCGCGGTCGCCGGCGCGGGACCGAAGTTCCGCAACCTGCGGCTCTGCGTGAGCCCGGACACGGCTCCGGGCAGCTGCGCAACGCACGTGCCCACGACGAAGAACGGCACCAACACGGACCCGGCGGAGGCGGCGGACTACAACGCCACCGTCCTCGCCTGGGCGAAGGCGCGGCTGGGCGACTAGGCCGTCCTCTCGACCACCATGGCGATGCCCTGGCCCACGCCGATGCACATCGTGGCCAGGCCGAGCTCCGCGTCGTCGCGGCGCCGGAGCTCGTGGACCATGGTCGTGAGCAGGCGGGCGCCCGAGCAGCCGAGCGGGTGGCCCAGCGCGATCGCCCCGCCGTTCGCGTTGAGCCGCTCGTCCTCGGCGTCGATGCCCCACTCGTCCGTGACCGCCAGCGACTGGGCCGCGAAGGCCTCGTTCAGCTCGATCAGGTCGATGTCCCCAAGCGTCACGCCGGCGCGCTCGAGCGCCTTCTCCGAGGCCGGCACGGGGCCGATCCCCATGATGCGCGGCGGCACGCCCGCCACCGCCACGGAGCGCACCCTGGCCATCGGGCTCAGGCCGTTCGCCTTCGCGTAGCCGGCGCTCGTGACCATCACGGCGGCGGCGCCGTCGTTCAGCGGGCTCGAGTTGCCCGCTGTGACGGTGCCGTCCTGCTTGAAGACGGGCCTCAGCTTCGCGAGCGCCTCGAGCGAGCCGTCGCGGCGCGGCCCCTCGTCCTCCTCGACGACGGTGTCCCCCCTGCGCCCGCTCACGGTCACCGCGACGGTCTCGTCGGCGAAGCGCCCGGCGTCGATCGCGGCGACGGCCTTCTCGTGGCTGTGGAGAGCGAAACGGTCCTGGCGCACGCGCGGGATCTCGCGCTCCTCCGCCAGGTTCTCGGCGGTCATGCCGAGCGAGTCGGTGTGGCCGCGGCGCTCCATCTCGGGGTTGGTGAAGCGCCACCCGAGCGTCGTGTCCCAGGCTGTCTGGTGGCCGGTCTTCGACGATTTGGCGATCGCCAGCGGCGCGCGGCTCATCGACTCCACCCCGCCGCCCACGTAGACGTCGGCCTCGCCGAGCATCACGGCGCGCGCCGCTTGCGCCACGGCCTCGAGGCCCGACCCGCAGAGCCGGTTCACGGTCGCCCCGGCCACCTCGAGCGGGTAGTCGGCGAGGATGAGGGACATGCGCGCGACGTCGCGGCTGTCCTCCCCCGACTGGTTCGCGCATCCGAAGTAGACGTCCTCGATCTCGGCGGCGGGCACGCCGGTGCGCTCGACGAGGGCGCGGAGCGGAACGGCGCCGAGGTCGTCGGGGCGCACCCCGCTCAGCTGCCCGCCGTGGCGCCCCACCGGGGTGCGCACCGCGTCCACGATCACCGCCTCGTTCGACCCGCCGTAGCCCACGGCGGCGAGTCTATGCAGCCGCGAGGTCCAGCAATTCGTCCACCGACTCGCCGAGCAGCTCGCCGATGCGGTCGGCGTCCGGCAGCGCGTCGCAGCCCGCGTAGATGCCGAAGAAGGCCTCGTCGCGGAGCGTCGTCATCCCGATCGAGAGCGCGTGCCGGTCGGTGATCGGCACCACCGGGTAGACCTCCTCGAGCTCGCAGCCGAGCATGTAGAGCGGCTGCGGCGGGCCCGGGATGTTCGACACCGTGAGGTTGAACGCCCGCGGGCTCGCGACCATGTGCGAGAGCGCGTTCTGAAGCGGCCGCGGCGCGAAGCCCAGCGCCCTCAGCACGTTGTCGGCCGCCTCCGGCCGCCCCTCGCGCTTGCGCCTGCCCATGTCGTCCATCACCCACGCGATCCGCAGCACCGGGTCGGGCTCCTGGCAGGGCAGGTCCACGAACACGAACGAGATCCGGTTGCCGAGCTCGCCCGCCCCGTTCGGCGGGCGCACGCTCACCGGGACCATCGTCTTGAGCGGCACGGGCGCGTCGCCGCGCTCCTCGAAGAAGGCGCGCATCGCGCCGGCCACGGACGCGAGCACGACGTCGTTGACCGTGGCGCCGAAGCCGTTCTTGATCTGCTTCAGGTCGGCGAGCGGCCTCCGGGCGCGCGCCAGGTGGCGGCGTGCGGAGATCGGCTCGTTCAGGCAGGTGCGCGGCGTGGACGGCCGCAGGGAGTCGGCGAGCGCGCGGGCGCTCGGCACCGCCCCGCCGGCCACGGCGGCCAGGCGCTTCGGGTGGCGGGTCAGCTCGAGCGGCCAGCGCGCGAGCCCCGCGATCTGGCCGGCGCGGTCCGCCACCGCGTCGGCCATGAGGCTCACGGCGTCCGGGGCGCGGGCGGGGAGCCAGCCGTCCGGCTCGGGCGGCGCGCACTCCCGCGTGGCGTCCACGAGCAGCGACGCGAGCTCCACGGCCGCGATGCCGTCGACCATCGCGTGATGAGCCTTGCCGATCACGCCGATGCTCCCGTCGTCCAGGTCGTCGGCGATCCACAGCTCCCAGAGCGGCCGGTCGCGGCCGAGCTGCTCGGACATGACGTCGTCCACGAGCGCGCCGAGGTCGCCGCACTCGCCTCGCCGCACGTGGCGGTCGACGCTGAAGTCCCCGTCGTCCACCCAGACGGGGTCATGGAGGGACAGCGGCACGGTCGCGAGCTTCTGCCGGTAGCGGGGCGCCCGCCCCATCCGGCCGGCCACGTGCTCACGCAACTCGTCGAAGCGCGGCCGCCGTTCCCCGGCCGGGGCCGCGAAGCGGGCAGCCCAGCCGACGTGCATGTGAGCCGATGAGCTCTCGAGCTCCAGGAACGACGCATCAAGCGTCGTCAGCCTGCTGCCGGACATTCCGATACCTCCCAAGGTCGGACGCCCCGGACACTGACCCCTGTCCCTCAGCACCGGGTAAAACCTGGGTGAAAGCTTGCCGGGGATTGGACAATCGCAAAATGGGGTATGGACCCCAATTGGGGAGGATCACGCCAGCGATCGGAAGGGCCACGTGACGACGCAGAAGGAACGGGACGCCGCCAAGCGCCAGGAGAAGCTTGCGCTCGTCCAGGAGCAGGTCGAGAAGGGCACGCTCAAGATCAGGAAGATGACGGCCAAGGAAAGGGCCGCTCATCCGCCGCGCCCGGTCGAGAACCGGCAGCGCCGCCGCGCCTCCTAACTCCCCAGTCGAAGTCCATACGGTCGTGTGGCGGTAGCTTCCGCCTCATGCCCGCCGAAGCCGGCCTCCCGCCCGGACCGCGTCTGCCGCGCTGGATGCAGACCGCCGGCTTCATCCTCCAGCCCTCGCGCTGGATCGACGCGAATCGCCGGCGCTACGGCGACGTCGTCACGTTCCGGAGCCTGTTCGACCCCTGCTTCGTGATGGTCTTCGACCCCGAGCTGACGAAGCAGGTCTTCCGCGCCTCGCCCGGCCGGCTGCGCGCCGGCGAGGCGAACGCCGTCCTCGGACCGGTGGTGGGGAGCCGCTCGGTGCTGCTGCTCGACGGAGCCGAGCACCTCCGCGAGCGCAAGCTGCTCCTGCCCCCCTTCCACGGCGAGCGCATGCGCGCCTACGAGCGCGTGATGACGGAGGCCGCGGACCGGGCGATCGACGCCTGGCCGGTCGGCGAGCCGTTCGCGCTGCTGCCGTCGATGCGCTCGCTCACGCTCGACGTGATCCTGCGCGCCGTCTTCGGCGTGGACGAGGGCCCGCGGCTGGAGGAGCTGAAGCGCCGGATCCGGGCGATGATCGACCCGACCTCCACCCGCATCGGCCTGATCGCGCTCGCCCTCTCGGGCGGGCGCTTCGGCGCCGGCGCGGGGCAGCGCTTCGAGGATCGCCGCGCCGCCGTCGACGAGCTGATCTACGAGGAGATCGCGCGGCGCCGCGACGCGCCCGACCTGGCCGAGCGCGAGGACGTCTTCTCGATGCTGCTGCTCGCCCGCGACGAGGACGGCGAGGCGATGACCGACGCCGAGCTGCGCGACGAGCTCGTGACCCTGCTCGTGGCCGGCCACGAGACGACCGCCACCGGGCTGGCCTGGGCGTTCGAGCTGCTGCTGCGCCGGCCGGACGTGGTTTCCCGCGCGCGCGAGGGCGACCGGGCCTACCTCGACGCGGTCGTGAAGGAGACGCTCCGGCTTAAGCCCGTGATCGCCGGCGTCGGCCGGGTGGTGCGCGAGGAGCCCTTCCAGCTCGGCCGCTACGAGATCCCCGTGGGGATCGAGATCAACCCATCGATCGCGGCGATCCACCGCCGCCGCGACCGCTACCCGGACCCGCGCGAGTTCCGCCCCGAGCGCTTCCTGGGCGACGACCCGCCCGACACCTACACCTGGATCCCGTTCGGCGGCGGCACGCGCCGCTGCCTGGGCGCCGCGTTCGCCAGCCTCGAGATGGCGGTCGTGATCCGGCGCGTGCTCGAGCGGGCCGACCTCGCCCCGGCGGACCGGCGGCCCGAGAAGGGGATCCGCCGGGGCATCACGCACACGCCGAAGCGGGGCGTGCGGGTCGTGCTGCCCGCGCTCAGTCGCTGACCGCGAGTCCGAAGGGGTTGCCCTCCGAGTCCTTGCAGATCGACCAGCGCCCGCCCGGGTGCACCACGCTCCCGCCGAGCTCCTCCACCCGGCTCACGGACGCGTCCATGTCCGCGACGGCGAAGTAGGGAAGCGAGAAGGTGTCGCCCGGCCCGCGGCCGCGGGCGTGCACCCCGACGGACTCGCCGGCACCTGTCTGCCACCCCTCGCCCTCCCCCGGCCCGCGCGGCTCGAGCTCCGCGTCGAGCAGCCCGGACCAGAATCGGCGAGCCCGCTCGGGATCGTCCGCGGGGAACTCCACAAGCGAGAGCTTCGCGTGCGTCACGCAGTGGACGATACGCGGGGCAGGTCAACCGCGCTGGGACTCGGCGCCGCGCGCGTACAGGATCACGTTGTCGCGGTAGCCCTCGCCCGGTGTGAACGGCCCGCCGCAGGTCACGAGCACGAGACCGGGGTGCGCGGACGGGCCCGCGACCAGGTCGCGCCGGAAGCGGCTCTTCTCGATCTGGCGGCGGCGCACGAGCCGGAAGCGGTGGATGCCGCCGCGCCGGTCCTCGACCAGGATGCGCGTGCCGCGGGTGAGCGTGCGGAGGCTGAAGAAGAGCTCCGGCCCCGTCTGCGAGTCCACGTGGCTCACGATCACCGCTCGGCCCGGCTCACCTGGGCGCGGCCCGCCGCTGAACCACCCGGCCCGTCCCGGCGGCGGGATCTCGAGCGCCCCGCCCCGGAGGCCGATCGCGTCCACCGGGCCCTCGATGCCAGCGGCCGGGATCGAGATGCCGAGCGGCCGCGCCGGGCGGCTCGCCGGCTCCGCCGGCGCGAGGACGACGCTCGGCACAACGGCCGGGACCCGCGCCACGGGCGCGGGCGAGCCGCCACCGCTCTGCGGGAGCATCAGCGTCGTGATCGCTGCGGCCACGAGGGCCGGGAGGACGACCGCGATCAGCAGTCCCAGCGGCCGGGGGCCGGCCTCAGCCACGGCGGCGCTTCAGCGCGACCGGCCGGCGCCGAGGCTGCTCGGCCTCCCCGCCCGCGGGCCGAACGGGGGCCGGCTCCGGCTCGCGCGGGGGAGCCAGGTCCGGAAGCCCAGCAGCCGGCAGCGGCGGCCGGCGCCGTGCGGCGAGCAGGTAGGCGCTGCCGCCCAGCCCGCCCGCGAGCAGGGCGGAGAGCGCCACGAGCAGCCAGGGCGTCTCCTCGCCCACGTCGCCGACGAACCCGGTGGCCGGGGCCACGCTCGGCCCGGCGGTCTGGTCGGAGACGAGCACCATGTCGGTCGGCTCCCCGCCGCTGCCGACGACGATCGCGGTCGAGGCCGTGCCGGCGACGAGCGCGGCGTCGCGCTTCGCGACGATCGCGCCGCCCTTGCCGTCCGGGCGGGTGATCGACAGGTCGTGGCGGCCCGGCGGGACCGACGCGTAGCTCGTCGCCCGGTCGGGCCGGATCCGCGCGACCGGCCGGCCGTCCACGTTCATCTCGGCGCTGCCCAGCTCCGATGCCGCGTTGATCGTCCGCATGCGCGCCTTGCCGGGAACCGCGCCGCCGTCCTTGTACACGCGCAGGCCGACCCTCCTCCCCTCCGGGACGGCGATCACCGTGTAGCGGCCCCTGCCGATGTCGAGCTCGGCCGTGGCCGCCGGCTTCGACCGGCCCTCCACCCTGAGCTCCACCCGCGCCGGGCCGGGATGACAGTCGAAGTACTCGCTCGGGCGGCCGTACGAGGAGCGGATCCGCGGCGGGTGGCCGTGGACGATCAGCGTCGCGGGCGCCGCCATCGGAACGGCATGGAGGAACCGGGCGCGCGTGAGCACCTTCCCGTTCTCGGCCCCGTGGCCCTGGGCCGCCGGTGGCATGGCCGCGATGCAGAGCACCGCGCCTGCCAGCGGCAGCGCCCTTCTCCAACTCGGCGGCACAGCGGCCTCGATGCTAGGTCCCCTCACCGGGACGTTGGCGGGCCGCGGACATGTTCGCGCGCTATTTGCGGGCTTTGGCACGGCTGCCTGCCCCATAGCGGCCGGCGTCGTCGTCTTGGGTTACGGTTCCGGGCGTGACGGGTCACCTCCCGATCGCCGAGTTCAACGCCTTCCACGTCAGCGGGATCCTGCTGGCGGCCTGGGCCGTGATCGTCACGGCCATCGGGATCACGCGTCCGGGCTTCCCCGGCAGCGCCGCGGCGGCGCGCGGTACCGCCGCCATCTCGATCGTCCTCGTGCTGGCGACGATCAGCCTGGCGATCTACGAGGGCACGAAGGAGGAAGAGGGCGGCGAGGGCGAGGCGGCGGCGGAGCCGGCGCCCGAGCCCGCTGCCGGCGGCGGGGCCACGCTCCAGCTGGCGGCCGATCCCGGCGGAGCGCTGAGGTTCGACAAGAGCTCGCTGACCGCCGACGCCGGCAGCGTCACGATCGACATGAAGAACGACTCCGAGATCCCCCACGACGTGGCCATCGAGGGCAACGGCGTGGACGAGAAGGGCAAGGACGTGACGGGCGGCGGCACCTCGACGGTGACCGCCGACCTCGAGCCCGGCCAGTACACGTTCTACTGCGCCGTGCCCGGCCACAAGCAGGCCGGCATGGAGGGCACGCTCACGGTTCGCTGACCGTGGCCCCGCGGACCCGGATCTGGGCCTACGGGGCCTGCGGGGTGCTGGTCGTGGCGGGCGCGATCTGCTCGGCGCTGATCGACGGGCTGACCGGCGACGTGCTGCTGATCGGCCTCGAGATGCTGGGGCTCGGCGGAATCCTGCTGCTCGTGTTCCTCGAGATCGGGCTGAGCGAGGACCGCGACCGCGAGCGCGGCCGCCGCTAGCGGTCGCGCGTGAAGCGCTGGCCGATGCGGGCGCCGGGCTGCGCGAGCCGCGGGGAGATGCGCCGCAGGGCCCAGGCGAGCGCCACGTGGTGGCGCGGCACGGTGCGGATCAGCTTCTTGTGGCGGATGGCGTCCACGACCGCCTTCGCCACGACGTCCGGGTTCGAGCCGAACCGCTTGTAGAAGCTCTCGATCTTGGTCCGCTGGGTCGCGGCCTCCCCCTGGAGGTGCGCGGACGCGATGATCCCGGTGTCGATGAAGCCCGGGCAGATCGCGCTCACGTGGATGCCGCGCGGCGACAGCTCGGCGTTGAGCGACTCCGAGAGGCCGACCACGGCGTGCTTCGAGGTGGCGTACGGGGCCATCTCGGCCACCGGCACGAGGCCGGCCATCGACGCGGTGTTGACGATGTGCGCGGGCCGGCCCTGCTGGAGCATGCGCGGGACGAAGAAGTGGATCCCGTGGACGACGCCCATGAGGTTCACGCCGAGCACGCGCTGCCACTCGTCGAGGGTCGTCTCGTCCACCGGGCCGCCGTGGCCGACGCCGGCGTTGTTGTGGAGGATGTCCACGGCGCCGTCCTCGTCGTAGACGGCGTTCGCGAGCGCCTCCACGCTGGCGGGGTCGCTGACGTCCACGTGGTGGGCGGTGGCGTGGCCGCCGGCCGCGTCGATGTCGGCGCAGACGACGCGCGCGCTGCGCTCGTCCAGGTCGGCGGCGTGGACCTTGGCGCCGAGCTTCCCGAGCAGGAGCGCGGTGGCGCATCCGATCCCCGATCCGGCGCCGGTGACGACCGCCACCCTGCCGGAAAACTCTTGTTCCAATTTGTCCACTCGGGGAACGTACCGCTTGCCGGACCGGACAAGCTCCACACGCGGCCTTTGCACGGAGTTAGCATCTTTTTCACAGGCACACCAGATCAGCCCCACGGAGGGGGACCCCATGGCTCATCGGATCGGCGACCGTCCCGCCGCCAAAACCAACGGCACCGGTTCCGCCGTGCGAGCGGAGCCTCGCCCCGGCCGCTGCGTCGTCGCGGCCGGCGACCCGCGCGGCGACCGGGAGGAGATCCTCAGGCTGGCCGGCCACCTGCCGGACTCCCCGGGCGCCGAGCGCTTCGCCAAGTACTACGACCGGAGCCCCTACGGGCCGCCCAGTGTCGTCCTCGCGCGCGAGCCCGGGTCGGATCGGGCGGTCGGCATGGCGGCGCTGATGCCGACGCGCCTCCGGGTGGGCGGCCAGCCGGTCCCCGCCGCGATCAGCGGCGACTTCTCGATCGACCCCGAGTACCGCGGCTTCGGCCCGGCGCTCGCCCTCCAGCGCGCGAGCCTGAAGACGCTTCCCGAGCGCGGCTGGATGTGCGCCTTCGGCTGCCCGAACGAGCTGTCGGAGCCGATCGTCAAGCGCGTGGGCTTCGAGGAGACCGGCCCGCTGACCCGCTACGTGAAGGTGCTGCGGACGCAGCTGCTGGTGGGCGCGTACGTCCGGCGCCCGCGGCTCAGGCGGATGCTCTCGGCGGCCGGCCACGTGACCGCCGACCCCGTGCTGCGGGCGGTGTCGCGCGAGCGGCGCGGAAGGCTGGCCCTGGAGCGTCCCGCGATGTTCGACGAGCGCTTCGCCGAGGTCTTCGAGGCCACGGCGCGCGCCCACGCGCTCACCGGCGAGCGCAGCGCCGAGGTCCTCAACTGGAAGTACGAGCTCGACACCGGCCGGCCGTCCCCCTACTCGATCCTGGCCGCCGTGGAGGGCGACGGGCGCGTGGCCGGATACGTCGTGTACCGGGTAAAGGACGGCGTCTGGCACCTCTTCGACCTCGCGACCCTCGGCCCCACGCAGGCGATCGACGCCCTGCTCTCGGGCGTCGTCGGGGCGGCCCGGCAGGAGGGGGCGCTGGGCGTGGGCCTGCTCTGCCTCGGGTCGCTCGGACCGCTCGGGAGACGGCTGCGCTCGTTCGGCTTCCTCCCGCGCGTGGAGGACAAGCGCCTGCGCGTGTACCTGCCGGAGCGGCCGGCCGGCGCCGACCCGCTGCGGCCGGACAACTGGTACTTCGTGATGGGTGACGACGACTTCTAGCGCCGCGGACGCGGGGCACGCCGCCGAGGCCTGGCTGTGCATGCTGCCGGCGGAGGCGCGCCGCTTCCGGGTCTCGGACGCGCGGCTCGCCGCGGCGCTCGCCGGGAGCGGCGGCGAGCTGGTGGAGGACGCGCCCGACGTCGAGATCGCGGGGAGCGCCGCCGAGCTGCGCGGGGACGCCCCGGTGGCGGCCGTGGCGCTCGGGCGCGCGGGCTGGGCGAGCGGCTCGGCGCTCGCGCGGGGGGCGGAGCGGTCGCGCGCGAGCCTGAGCGTGCGGGCGGCTGCGCGCGCCGCCCGGCGGGCGCTCAGGCGGCTCGGCTACCGGGACACCGGTGTCGCGTTCTGGGACGTGGGCCAGGCGTTCGGCGGGGTCGGCCGGCGCCGGTCGGCGGTCGAGCACCTGCCGGGGTGCGCGATCGTCTTCGGGCACCGCGAGCCGGTCCGGAGGACGCTCCTCGACGAGGCGCTCGCCGCCGCCGGCGCGGGCAGGCCGGAGCGGCTGACCGCGCGCGGCGGACCGATGCTCGCCTTCACCCGGGGCGGGCTCCTGCGCGTGGCCGTCGGGCCGGGGCGCCGCCAGCTCCGCGCCCAGGTCGACGCGCTCGCGGCGCTCGACGGCGCGCCGGAGGCCGTGCGGCGGCGGGTCCCGTGGCCGATCGCCTCCGGCACCGCCGGCCTCGCGGAGTGGACGCTCGAGCCCCTGCTCCCCGGCGACTCCGTGGCGGTCCCGCCGGCGGCGGAGTGCGTGGAGTTCCTCGCGGCGCTGCATTCGGTGGGCGGGCCCGCTCGTCCATCGCTCGCCGAGTCCGCGGGCGTCGTGGCCCGCGCGTCCGGCGAGGAGGCCGTCCGGGAGATCGGGGCGCGGCTCGACGCCGAGCTCGCGTCGGTCCCGCGCGGCTTCGGGCACGGCGACTTCTTCGCCGAGAACCTGCTCGTCTCGGACGGGCGGCTCACCGGGGTGGTCGACTGGGACTCGGCCGGCCCGGGCCGCCTGCCGCTGTTGGACGTGCTCCACCTGGTGCTCACGTCCCGGTTCGGGCCG
>JAFGJG010000092.1 GCA_016929195.1 Thermoleophilaceae bacterium | reverse complement strand
GCCGCGACCTGGTGGCCGAGATCCGCGGGCGCCGCCGCGGCGACGGCTCGATCGGGGGCTACGTGAGCTACACGGCGTTCGGCATCCTCGCGCTCCGCTCGGCGGGCGAGAGCGCCGGCGGGGCGGCCATCCGCTGGCTCGCCGGCTCGCAGAACGCCGACGGCGGCTTCGGCGTGGCCCGCTCGACGCAGAGCGACACCGACATGACCGGCGCCACGCTCCAGGCCCTCGCCGTGACGGGACGTGCGAACGGAGGCGTCGCGCGGCGCGCCGTGGCCTACCTGCGCGGGCGGCAGAACCGCGACGGCGGCTTCGGGCAGATGGAGGGCCGCGAGTCGAACTCGCAGTCGACCGCCTACGCCGTGCAGGGGCTCCTGGCGGTCGGATCGGGCGGCCGGATGGCCGGCCGCGGCCTCGCGTTCATCCGGCGCCGCCAGGGCGCGGACGGGAGCGTCGCCTACTCGGCCTCCAGCGAGCAGACCCCGGTGTGGGTCACGGCGCAGGCCCTGATGGCGCTGCGCCGGGCCGCGCTCCCGGTTGCGACGGTGGCGCGGGCCCCGAAGCCGGAGCCGGCCCCGGAGGCCACGGCGGCCGCCGACGAGCCGGCGGAGCCCGAGGAGAAGGCGAAGAAGGAGAAGAAGGAAGCGTCGAAGCCCGCGGCAACCGAGGAGCAGAGGACCGGGACGGAGGCGAGCGGGGACGGCGGCGGCCGCGTCCAGCTCGACGCCGAGGTGGAGGACGGCAAGAAGCCGGCGTCCGAGGCTGAGCCGGCGAGCGAGAGCAGCGGCGGCAGCGTGGCGCCCTGGCTCGTCATCGGCGGCGCGATCCTGCTGATCGCCGCGGTCGGCCCGTTCAGGCACCACTTGCTCAGGCTGGTCCGCCGGTCGTAGCCTTCGTTCCCGTGGAGCGCCTGGCCGAGCACGCGAAGCGCCTGCGCGAGCTGCACCACGCCGACGATCTGCTCGTGCTCACGAACGTCTGGGACGCGGCCTCGGCGCGGGTCGTGGCCGCCGCGGGCCATCCGGCGCTGGCCACCGCGAGCGCAGCGGTCACGGCTGCGCTCGGCCACGAGGACGACGACTCGATCCCGCCCGGCGAGATGTTCGCGGCGGTGGAGCGAATCGCGGCGGCCGTCGACGTGCCCGTGACCGCCGATCTCGAGGCCGGCTACGGGCTGGCGCCCGAGGACCTCGTCGGACGGCTGCTCGAGGCCGGCGCCGTGGGGCTGAACCTCGAGGACACCGACCACCACGGCGCGGCCGAGCTCGTGCCCGCGCAGGCGCAGGCCGAGCGGCACGCCGCGGTGAAGGCGGCCGGGCGCGCGGCCGGCGTGGACGTGGTGCTCAACGCGCGCGTGGACACGCCCGACGTGGACGAGGCGCTCGAGCGCGCGCGCCTCTACGTCGAGGCCGGCGCCGACTGCGTCTACCCGATCAAGCTGGGCGAGCCGGACGCGATCCGGGCGCTCACCGAGGGCGTGGACGCGCCGGTGAACGTGCTGGTGCGGCCGGGCTCGCCGACGCTGGGCGAGCTGCGCGAGCTCGGCGTCGCGCGCGTGAGCCTTGGGCCCGGCCTGCACCGGGTCTCGCTGGCCGCGGTCGAGCGCTTCCTCGGGCGGATCGAGCCGGGTGGCCCGGTCTATCCCATCTGACGGGCGATGAGGCGGTCCATCACCCGGTCCGGCACGCGCTTCGCGACGGCCCAGCGGCCCTTCGCGTCCTTGCCCACGAGGTAGCGGGTCTTCGGCTTCTCGGTGGTGAGCGCGGTGCCGATCGTCTCGGCCACCTCGCTCGGGTCGATCCCGGTGCGCTCCGAGATCTTCTTCGACTCCACGCGGATCCTGTCCATCAGCGGGCCGTAGAGCTGCTCGGCCTCGGGCGGCATGCCCTCCGCCATCTGGTCGGCGGCGTCGGTGCTCTTCGCCCAGATCGGCGTCTTCACGCCGCCGGGCTCGATCAGGATCACGTCGACGCCGAAACGGGCGAGCTCGCGGCGGAGCGTGTCGCTGAGGCCCTCGAGGCCGAACTTGGAGGCGGCGTACGGGCCGACCATCGGCAGGGCGAGCCGGCCGCCTATCGAGCTGATGTTCACGATCCGGCCGCGCGCCCGGCGCAGCGCCGGCAGCACGGCCTGGGTCACCGCCATCTGACCGATCAGGTTGACCTCGAGCTGGCGCCGGAGGTCCTCGATCGGGATGAACTCGAGCGGCCCGGCCACCGCGACGCCGGCGTTGTTCACGAGCCCGGCGAGCGGTGCGTCGGCGAAGCGCGACCGGAGCGCCTCGATCGAGCCGGAGTCGGTCACGTCGAGCTTCAGGGTGCCGAGCCCCGCCGCCGCGAGCCGCTCGGCGTCCTCGTCCTTGCGCACGCCCGCGAGGACGTCGAAGCCCAGGCCCTTCAGGTGGCGTGCGGTGGCCTCTCCGATCCCCGTCGAGGCGCCCGTCACGAGCACGGTTCCGCTGCTCACGGGCCCAAACCTATCCGCTAGCGTCGCCCCGGTGGAGCTCGAGCACGCCATTCGCACACGGCGGACCCACAAGGCGTACGGCCCCGACCCGGTGGACCGCGAGACGCTCGAGGAGCTGCTCGAGCTCGCGCGCTGGGCGCCCAACCACAACCTCACGAACCCGTGGCGGTTCCGGGTGCTCGGCCCCGAGGCGCTCGAGCGGCTGAAGGAGGCGGCAGGGCCCGAGGCGGCCGCCAAGCTCGACCGGGCGCCCACGCTCGTCGTGGCCTCCGTGGTGCAGAGCGGCGACCCGGTCCAGGACGAGGAGGACCTGAACGCCGCGGCCGTGGCCACCTACATCGTGCTCGTGGCCGCCCACGGCCGCGGGCTCGCCGGCTACTGGAGGACACCCGCCGTCCTGCGCAGCGAGGAGGGCCGCGCGGCGGTCGGCGTGGGAGCGGGGGAGAGGGTCCTCGGCCTCATCCATCTGGGGACCCCGCGCCAGGAAAAGCCCCCGCCCCAGCGCCTCGCGCCCGGAGACTTCGTAACGTTCCTGTCGTGATTCCGCGCGCGGACGCCCTCGCGGCCCTCGAGCGCGACTCCTATGACGTCGTCGTCGTGGGCGGGGGCATCACCGGGGCAGGAGTGGCCCTGGACGCCGCCTCGCGCGGCTACAGCGTCGCTCTCGTCGAGCGCGGCGACTTCGCGTCGGGCACCTCGAGCCGCTCGTCGAAGCTCGTGCACGGGGGCCTCCGCTATCTCCAGAACTTCGACCTCGGCCTCGTCCGGGAGGCGCTGCTCGAGCGCTCGCAGCTCGTGAAGCTCGCCCCGCACCTCGTCAAGCCGCTGCCGTTCCTGGTGCCGAGCTTCGGCGGCAAGCGCCCGGACCGGCTGCTCGGGGTCGGGCTGAACATGTACGACGCCATGAGCTGGCGGCGCGGGCGCGACGAGGACAGCGACTGGAGCCCGGAGCGCCACCACACGGTCGACGGCGCCGAGACGGTGCGCATGGTGCCGTCGCTGGCGTCGCGCCGGCCGACCGCGGCGTACCTCTTCTACGACTGCCAGACCGACGACGTGCGGCTGGTGCTGACGGTGCTCGGCGAGGCCGAGCGCTTCGGCGCCGTGCTCGCGAACGGCTGCGAGGTCACCGGCCTGGTCGAGCGGGACGGGCGCGCCGCCGGCGTGATCGTGCGCGAGCGCGACAGCGGCTCGGAGTTCGAGCTCACGGCCGCGAACGTCGTGAACGCGACCGGCGTCTGGGCCGACCGCATCCGACCCGACGAGCTGTACCGCGAGGAGGAGGTGCCGCGCATCCGCCCGAGCCGCGGGACGCACGTGATCCTCTCGCGCGAGTCGCTCTCGGTCGGCGCCGGGGTGATCGTCCCGGCCGGCGGCGGGCGGACCGTCTTCGTGCTGCCGTGGCTCGGTCGCACCCTCGTCGGCACGACCGACAACGACTACGACGAGCGCGACCTCGATCACGTGCCCGCCTCTCCGGACGACGTCGTCTACCTGCTCGACGCGGTCAACTCGTTCTTCGGGACGAGCCTGGACGCCGGCGACCTCACCGGCGCATACGCGGGCGTGCGGCCGCTGATCTCGACCGGCGACCCGAAGAAGTCCGTCGACATCTCGCGCCGCGCCGAGCTCTACGAGACCAGCTCCGGGCTCGTGACGATCACCGGCGGCAAGCTCACGACCTGGCGGCGCATGGCGAAGACGACGGTCGACCGGCTCGTGGAGCGCGAGGGTCGCGAGGCGCCCTGCCGCACGCACGAGATCCCGCTGGGCCTGCCGGTCGACCCGGCCGAGCTTCCCGACGCGCCGGGGGTGGACGACGCGAGCCGGGCCCACCTCGCCGCCCGCTACGGCCACGCCGCCCGCGAGGTGATGGAGATGGCCGCCGCCGACCCGGCGCTCGCCGAGCGGCTGAGCGCCGACCTGCCCGATCTCGCCGCGGAGGCCGCCTTCGCCGCTCGCCGCGAGCAGGTGGGCTCCCTCGCCGACGTGCTGCTGCGCCGCACCCGGCTCGGGCTCCTCGACGCGCGGACGCTGTCAGCGCCCGGCGCCGAGGGCGCGGTCCGGGCGGCCCGGGCGATCGCGGGCGAGCTCGGCTGGAGCGACGAGCGCGTGCAGTCCGAGCTGACCGCCTGGCGCACGGTGGCCGCCGCCGAGGGGCTCGTGCCGACCGTCGAGGTCAAGGCGGCGGCATGAGCGCCACGTCCCTGTCGTTGCGCGGCGGGACGCTCCCGGTGGAGCGGCCGGTGCTGATGGGCATCGTCAACGCCACGCCCGACTCGTTCTCGGACGCCCAGCGCCCGAAGCAGCCCTCCGAGCTCGTGGCGCTCGCCGAGCGCCTCAGCGCCGACGGCGCCGAGCTGATCGACGTGGGCGGCGAGTCCGGCCGCACCGACCGCCCGGCGGTGCCGGTCGAGGAGGAGATCGCGCGCGTGGTCCCGCTGGTGGAGCGGCTCGCGGGCCTGGGCATGCTGGTCTCGGTGGACACCTGGCGCGCGCCGGTCGCGCGTGCCGCCCTCGATGCCGGCGCCGCGATGATCAACGACGCGAGCGGGCTGTCGGAGCCCGACGTGGCCGGCGCGTGCGCCGAGGCCGGCGCCGCGCTCGTAGTCACGCACACGCGTACCCCGCCGAAGCAGAAGGCGTATCCCGTCTACGACGACGTGGTGGACGACGTCGTGTCCTTCCTCGCCGAGCGCTCCGCCGAGGCGCGCCGGCGCGGGGTCGCCGACGAGGCGATCGTGCTCGACCCCGGCGTCGATCTGGCGAAGACGCCCGCCGAGTCCGTCACCGTCCTCAGGCGGCTCGCGGACGTGCGGGCGCTCGGGCGGCCGCTACTGCTCGCGCTGTCGCGCAAGGACTTCATCGGCGTGATCACCGGACGGGTGCCGTCGGAGCGGCTCGCCGGAACGCTGGCGGCGGTCGGCGCCGTGGCCACCGGGCCCGGCTCGATCCTGCGCGTGCACGACGTGGCCGCGGTGCGCGACTTCCTCGACGTGCGCGCCGCGCTCACCGGCGACGCCGAGCTGTCGCAGGAGCTGCGCCTGGCCGAGGAGCTCAGGAGGGAGCCGGCGTGAGCGCCGACGTGTTCCGGATCGCACAGCTGTCGGACCCCCACTGCGGGTCGCCGCATTTCGTCCCTGAGCTGCTCGACCGCGCGATCGAGGAGGTCAACGAGCTCGAGCCCGACGTCGTGGTCGTCTCGGGCGACCTGACGAGCGACGGGCTGCGGGCCGAGTACGAGCTCGCGGCCGAGTACCTCGACCGGGTCGCCTGCGAGCGGATGATCGTCATTCCCGGCAACCACGACTCGCGGAACGTGGGGTACGTGCACTTCGAGGAGCTGTTCGGCGAGCGCCGCAGCGAGCTCCACCGGGACGGCGTCTCGATCCTCGCCGTGGACTCGACGGAGCCCGACCTCGACCACGGGGTGATCGGCCGCGGCCGCTACAGCTGGATCCGCGAGCGCTTCGGCGCTCACGAGGCCTACCTGCGCGTCTTCGTGCTGCACCACCACCTCCTGCCGGTCCCGGGCACGGGCCGCGAGCGCAACGTGGTCCACGACGCGGGCGACACGCTCGAGACGCTCCAGAGCGCCGACGTCCACCTGGTCCTGTCCGGGCACAAGCACGTGCCCTACGCGTGGCGGCTCGAGGACCTGTTCGTCGTCAACGCCGGCACCGTCTCCACGACCCGCCTGCGCGGGAAGACGAAGCCCTGTTACAACGTCGTCGAGGCCACGTCCGAACGGGTGCGCGTGCTGCGCCGCTACCCGGGCCAGGAGCAGGATCAGATCCTCTCCTTCGACCCGCGCACCTTCGAGTACGAGAAGGGCCCGTCGCTGCTGGGGGAGACGGCTCACGGCTGAGCCGGCCGGGGCGGCGATCGTGCTCGTCGACGGCGAGCACCATCCGGCGGCGGTGAGGGACGCGCTCGACCGGATCGCGTCGGCGCGCGGCCTCGCCGGCGTCGTGTTCTGCGGCGGCGAGGAGAAGCTCGGCCCGGGCTCGCTCGAGGAGCACTACGGGCGCCCCGTGGACGCTGACCCCGAGGGAGGGCTGCGGCGGCTCGCGCCCGCGGCCGGCGCGGTCGTGGACCTGGCGGACGAGCCGGTCGTGCCCCCGTCGCGCAAGCTGGCGCTCGCGGCCCTGGCGCTCCACCTCGGCCTGGCCTACGAGCTGCCGGGGGCGCGGCTCGACCCGCCCGTCTACGCGAAGGTGGACACGGCGGCCGCGCGGCTGGCGGTGATCGGCACCTCGAAGCGCGCCGGCAAGACGGCCGTGGCCGCGCACTGGGCCGGGCTGCTCCGTGACCGCGGCACCGACCCTGTGATCGTCTGCATGGGCCGCGGCGGCCCGCCCGACCCGCGTGCCGCTCCGGCCGGGATCGGCGTCGAGGAGCTGCTCGAGATCGCCGACCGCGGCGAGCACGCCGCCTCCGACTACCTGGAGGACGCCGCGCTGGCGGGCGTGCGGACGGTGGGCTGCCGGCGCGTCGGCGGCGGCTTCGCCGGGCAGCCCGCGGAGTCGAACGTGCCCGCGGGCGGAGCGCTCGCCGCCTCGCTCAACCCCGGAGCGATCCTCTTCGAGGGCTCGGGCTCGTGCATCCCGCCGGTCGAGGTGGACCGGACCGTCTGCGTCGTGGGCCGCGGCGCGCCGGAGCCGTTCGCCGAGTACCGCCTGATGCGAGCCGACCTCGTGCTCGCGATGGAGGGGGCGGAGGCGCCGCCCGGGGCGGTGCCGTTCGACCTGCGGCCCGAGCCCGCCGAGCCGCTGGACGAGGACGCGCGGGTGGCGCTCTTCACTACTGGAGCCGAGCGCTGCGACGGCGTGGAGCCGGTGGTGGCGTCGGCGAACCTGGCACGGCGCGGGGCGCTGGCCGACGATCTCGACCGTGCCGCCGCCGAGCGCTGCGACGTCTACCTCACCGAGCTGAAGGCCGCGGCCGTCGACACCGTCGCCCGCCGCGCCCGCGACGAGGGCGCACGGGTCGTCCTCGTCCGCAACCGGCCCGTTGGGGCGGACGACGCGCTGCTGGGGGTGTGGTTCGGTGCCTGAGACGATCGTCTTCCACAAGGGCCACGGGCTGCCGTACTCGAAGGGGTTGATGGCGCAGGGCCTGTCCGCGACCGGGCTTCTGCCCGAGCGCTCGTTCGAGCTGGCGCGCGCGATCGAGCGGAAGCTCGCGGAGTCGGGCGCCGACCAGGTCGACGTGGAGGGGCTCAACGCCGTGTGCGAGCAGGTGCTGCTCGAGCACGAGGGCGAGGCGGCGGTGGGCCGCTTCCGCGCCTGGCGGCGGCTCGGCAGGCTCGAGCGGCCGCTCGTCGTGCTCCTCGGGGGCACCACCGGGGTCGGGAAGTCGACGATCGCCACGATGCTGGCGGCGCGGCTGGGGATCACCCGCGTGATCGCGACCGACGTGATCCGCCAGGTGCTGCGGGCCTTCTTCACCCCGGAGGCGATGCCCTCGGTGCACCACTCGGCCTTCGATGCCGGCGGCCTCGAGGGGTACGCCGAGCAGGCGGGTCACGTGGCCACGGCGGCGGAGGCCATGGTCGAGCGCGCCGTGAACGAGGCCAAGCCGATGGTCCTGGAGGGGGTCCACGTGATGCCGGGGGCGGTGGGCCCGGAGGTGCGCGACCGCTGCGTGCTGGTCGAGGCGCTGCTCGTGGTGGACGACGCCGAGCTCCACCGCGGCCACTTCTCGCACCGCCAGGGGACTCGGCCCGCCGAGCGCTATCTGGCCGCCTTCTACGAGATCAGGCGCCTCCAGGACCATCTGCAGGAACGGGCGGAGGCCGAGGGGGTCGCGGTGATCGACAACTCGAACGTGGACGAGGCGCTGGCCGCCCTCATGCAGCTGGTTCTGGGGGCGGTGAGGGACGCGGGCTGAGCTTCTCCCGCGGCGGCGAGTAGGGTTCCTCGCCGTCGTGCCAGTCCTCCAGAGAAAGGAACTCGAGGCCAGCCCGCTCGCCGACCTCCACGCGATCGCGTCGGAGCTCGGGGTCGAGGGCTTCCGCGGCATGCGCAAGGCCGACCTCGTGGACACGATCCTCCGCAGCCAGGGCGGCGAGGGCGCCGACGACGAGCGCGAGCCCGACGAGGTCCCGGCCGACGAGGCGCTCGACGCGCCCGCCGCAGAGGAGCCCGAGGACGAGGATGAGGACGACGAGGAGCCCGAGGACGAGGACCACGAGGAGGAAGACGAGCACGAGGAGCCGGAGGAGCCCGCGGGCGAGCTGGTCACCGGGGTCCTCGACGTGCTCCCCAACGGCAGCGCCTTCCTGCGCGCCGATCCCGCGGTCCACTCGCGCGACGACGTCTACGTGTCGCCTGCACAGATCCGCCGCTGCGAGCTGCGCTCGGGCGACGAGGTCAGCGGCCCGGTCCGCCCGGCGCGCCGCAACGAGCGCCACCCGTCGCTGGTCCACGTCGAGACGGTCAACGGTGCCGACGCCGAGCCGCCAGCCGAGCGCCCGTGGTTCGGCGATCTCACGCCGGTCTTCCCGTCGGAGAAGCTGCCCGCGCCGGCGTCGCTCGACGGCATCCCCTACGGCCGCGGCTCGCGCGTGGTGGTCAGCGGCCCGCCCGGCTCGGGCGCGACGAGCGTGCTTCGCCAGATCGTCGGCGCGCTGGGCCCCACGGACCTGATCGTGGCGCTCGCCGGCGTGCGCCCCGAGGAGATCTCGGAGTGGAGGGCCGGCGACGCGGACGTCGTCGGCGGAAGCTACGACAGCTCACCGGAGCCGCAGGCACAGGCCGCCGAGCTGGCCGTCGAGCGCGCGAAGCGGCGCGTGGAGCGTGGCGGGCACGCCGTTGTGGTGGTCGACTCGCTCGACTCGCTTTCCCCGGGCGCGCGCAGGCGCGTGTTCGGCGCGGGCCGCGCCCTCGAGGAGGGCGGCTCGCTCACCGTGATCGCCGCCGCGGGGCAGGGCTCCGAGGCGCTCCGCTGGGCCACGACGCGTATCGTGCTCGAGGCCGCCGGCCCCGACTCGCGCGCGCCCGAGGTGGACGGCGCGCAGAGCGGGACCCTGCGCGCCGACCGCCTTACTTGACGACCAGCGTCTCGGCCATCGAGGTCGGGTGGACGAGGCACACGAGCTTGTATGTGCCCTTCACCTTCGGCGTGACCGTGTAGGTGCCGCCCGTCTGACCCCAGTAGACCGATGAGAAGCCGCGCGGCCCGTTCGCGACCGTGACCGAGTGCGGCTTCTGGCCGCTGAAGCGCCAGGTGACCGCCTGGCCGACCTTGGCGGTGATTCTCCCCGGGCGGAAGAAGTCGTCGCCCACGGTCAGCTCGCCGCCGTCAAATGCGCTGAACGCGCCCTGCGGCTTCGCGAGCTGGGGCACCACGAGGTCGTAGTCCGGAGTCTTGTCGTAGCGCTTCGGCTTGTTGATCTCGGTGATGTCGTTCGGCAGCTTGCCGCACTTCTTCACCGAGTCGTCCTTCACGAACCAGGTCGCCCAGAAGCCCATCGAGGCGACGTGCAGGTTGTGGTTGTCGTGCACCGCCACGCGCCTCAGCACCTCGCCCTTCACGACCGGGATGCCCTTCGCGGTCGCGTACGCGCCGTTCCCGATCGGCCCGGGCTCGTGGAGGATCGGGCGGATCGTCCTGTAGACGTGCTTCTCGGG
Source organism: Thermoleophilaceae bacterium (assembly GCA_016929195.1). Taxonomy (GTDB): domain Bacteria; phylum Actinomycetota; class Thermoleophilia; order Solirubrobacterales; family Thermoleophilaceae; genus JACVRW01. The sequence continues at coordinate 5,311 of JAFGJG010000092.1, read as the reverse complement.
CGCGTTGTAGACGGGCGCCTTGAACAGCCTGCGCTTGCAGGTCAGGCTCGAGAGCGCCTGGTACTTCGCGCCGCCGTGGTTGTGCGACGAGGCCATCAGGAGCCGGCCGGTCATCGGCGCGACCCAGTCGTTCTTGTTGACGAAGTTCGAGCCCTTCTTGCCGCCGCCGGGCACGTCGTAGGACATCCCGTTGGCGAGCTGGGCGCAGTCGCCGATGACCATCGGCTGGACCGAGGTCCGCTTCTCGGTCGTGTACCAGACCTTGGTGCGGACGTAGAAGTCCTTCGGCCGCTTGTAGTGGTTCATCACCATCGCGGTGAGCCGCCACTGGGGCGCGTCGCCGGTGCTGGTCTCGTTCCGGATGCCGTAGCGCTTGCGGAACGCGGGGGAGGTCTTCGCCTGCGGGCGACCGAGCGGGTGCTCCTCGCCGCGGCCGCCGATGAAGCCGGCGCCTCGCCAGCATCCGCCGGGCGCCTCGTCCACGCGGTCGCGCGCCCAGTAGAGGAAGTGGTGGACCATCATCTTCGCGATCGGCAGCGGCTTCGCGTCCGGGTCCTTCGAGTCCACGAGCGCCTGCTCGGCGAAGCCGGTGATGTAGCCCGGCTCCTTCGGCGCCTGCTTTCCGTCGGCCTCCAGCGTGACGTTGTGCGTGTCGTGCACGTAGGGAAGCGAGTGGATCTTCGGCGAGTAGAAGGTGAGCAACCGCTCCTTCGCGCTCGCCGCGGGTGCCGTCAGCGCACACGCGAACAGGGCCACAAGACCGACCAGCAGGGTCCGCTTCACTCTCTCTCCTCACTCCGTCGACGGGCCTGAGTCGCGCTCTTGTTGCAGCGCGACTGCAACAACGTTACGCCGTATGGAGGACGAGCGTCAACTAGCGCCGGTAGGCGACCCGGCGCCACGAGGGCTCGGGCGAGAGCTCGATGAGCTCGAAGTTGCGCTCGGGCTGGGCGTATCCGAACGAGTTGTTCGTCTCGTCGAAGACGATCTCGAGCTCGCCCTCGAGCACTCGCTGGTCGAGCCAGGCGCCCCGGAAGACGAGCCGCCGGATCCAGTGGACGAGCGAGCGCTCGGACGGGCCGTGGAGGTCACCCCAGCACTCGTTGATGTGCTCGCCGAGCTCGGAGTGGGCCTCGTGCACCTCACCGTTGACCGCGAGGTTCACGAGGTCCTCGCGCTCCTCGTCGCCGAGCAGCCCGCCGACGAAGCCGAGCTTGGTCGCCGCCTGCTCCACGCGCTCGGTGAAATCACGCTCGTTGAAGGTGAAGCGAAGCTCCCCGTATTCGAGCACGTAGTCCGAGCCGGACTCGTAGTTTCCGCGTCTGGTGGTGTCCATTCGGCGTGGGTCCCGAGGGACCGGGCAGGCGTCGCCATCATAAGTCCGATTCCTTCTCGGGGCTCCGCATGCAACCCCGGTTGCACGGAGGGGGCGAGTCTCGGCGCGACACCACTTGAACGGGCGTGAACGAGCCCGATTCGATCGTGCTGGTGGAGGACGACGAGGCCACCCGGCGCTTCCTCGTGGACAACCTCGCGGCCGACGGCTTCCGGGTGTTCGCGGCGGCCGGCTCGGACGAGGGTCTGAGGGCGGTCGAGGCCCGGGCGCCGAGCCTGCTTCTGCTCGATCTGGTGCTGGAGGAGGGCACGGGCCTGGAGCTGCTCGACAGGGTGCGGAGCGCCGACGGGCTCGCCACGCGCGTGGACCCGCAGCTGCCCGTGATCGTGCTCACCGGGCGCGCCGGGGAGTCTGATCGGGTGCGCTCGTTCGCGCGCGGCGCCGACGACCACGTCTGCAAGCCCACTCGATCAAATCCGCGGACTGCTGAATGACGCTCTAGGCCCCATTCCAATCACGAATCCGGCAGGCGCTCCGGACGGCGGCATCGGCACCTATGTCCGCGTGCTCCAGGTCGAGCCGCTCGAGGACCCGGTCACGCGGGCGGGAAAGCCGAAGCGCAGGCGGCCGGCCACGGCTCCGGCGAATCTTGTCCACAACCCAGAGCGCGCGAATTCTGGACAACTTCTGCCGCCTAGAAAGGCCCCGCGGTGAGCGGCAGGGTCTGCGAGTGGTGCGGGCTCGGGATCGGACCGGAGCGGCGAGCGGACGCGCGCCATTGCTCCGGTGGGGGGTGTCGATCTGCCCTCAGCCGGGCGCGGCGCTCAGGAGCCGTGGAGCCTCCCGAATGGTTCTGGTCCAGCCCAGCGCCCGAGTGGGGCGGGGCGAGCCCTCGTAGGCGCGCGCGGGGGTCCGACAAAAGCCGGTCGGGTAGGACCGCGACCCGTACCGGGCGGGCACGGCGGTTCGTGGCAGAGCGGGTGCTGCCGAGCCCCGGCCATCAGGTCACGGCCCGGGAGCTCTTTCGCGTCTACCTCGACTGGGCCCGCGACCGCGAGCCGGAGGCGCCGCTGGCCTACGGCTCCTTTCTCTCGGTGCTTGAGGACAGCGCCCCGATAGAGCAGCGCGCGGATGTGCGCCGCGGTCGCGGACGCCCTGCACTCGCCTTCGTGGGAATCACCACCTCGCTCTGGCCCTGAGGGCGGGGCGGGACCTCGCTCTGGCCCTGAGGGCGGGGCGGGACCTCGCTGACGCCCGAGGGGCGATCTACGCTCCCGCGAGCTAGTTGCCTGTGCAATCACTTTCAGGAGGCCTCTGAGTAGTCGTGACCGACCTGCCCACCATCACCGAGACCGAGGCGAAGCCGTTGCGGCTCACGCTCCCGCCCCGCACGAAGGAGAACGCGCGAGCCCTGCGGAGGTTGCGTGGGCACAGCACCGCGCCGAATTGGATTCCGGCCGGGCTCAGTGGCGAGCTTGACGCGCTGCGAGGTGAGCACCTGCGTCTGCTCGGTCAGGTGGCCGCGGAGCTGGCGGCGCTCGACGCGACCTCGGCGCGCTTCCGGCGCGAGGACCAGGACCACGCTCGCGCGCTTCGGGAGGCGCAGCGGGACGGCGTGCCGGACTCGGTGGAGGACACGCGCACGTCGACGGCCGATCGCCGCTCGGTGCTGGTGGCGATCACCGAGCGATATTGGGCGGCCGTCGCCGTGCTCGCCGACCTGGTGGACGCGGTGGTCTCCCTCTATCGCCAGCGGGAGGATGAGTGGCTGGCGGACCTGCGAGCCCAGCTCGGCCCCATCGAGGAGGAGCGGAGAGAGGCGCAGCGGGTCCTCGACGAGGCGAGGGCCAAAGAATGGTTGATTCACAGGCTCGGACAACATGTGCAGATCACGAGCGAGGCGGGGCCGCACGGTTTTCAGCCGGCGCCCGCCCCAGAGCCGCCTCCGCCCCAATTTTCGGCGGAGGTCTTCGAGTCCATGTTGCGCCGCCCGTGGCATCGCGGTAAGGCATGGTCGGACGGCGAGGGCGAGGAGGAGGTCCGCGGTTGGCTCGAGACGAGCCAGGATCAGTCGGGCCGACCCGGTGACGTGGACTCACTGTCGGCGGAGGACGAGACGGGCACGGTCCTGCCGCTCGACCCGAGTGTCAGCGGGGTCTCCTCGTGAGCGCCCCGGACGTGGCGGCTCTGCTGGCGCAGGCCGAGGCTCAGGCGACCGACGGCGCGATCCGGCAGGTCTTCGGGGTCGAGCCGGTGCAAGACCTCTCGGGCCTGTTCACCGGTGTGCCGAGCGTTCCCAACGATGGGAAAGGCGAGGTGGCCTCGTCCGATCCGGAGATGGACCTCTGGATGGCGATGCACTTCCCGCAGGCGGTGAGGTAGGCCGGAGCGGGGCGTGGTGGGATCGGACTCAAGGACGCCCGAGCGGGACGCTCCGCGGGACAAGGCGGAGGGCAAGGAGAGGTTCGACGCGAAGCTCGGGATCATGATGCCGGGCCGCCTGAAGAAGGACGACATGGCGGCGCACCGGCGCTGCGGGCGAGGCGAGGGCCGCCGCTGGCGCTGAAGGTCCCTGGCGGTGTTGGGCCGAGGTCTTGACGCGCACGGCTGCCAGCGGCGATAGTCAGGGCGTGCTGAGCGGAGGCGCACGCCTGGCGATTGCCGGGCTCGCGGGGTTGGTGCTCGCCTTCGGGGCTGGCGGCGTTGCGCACGCGCAGACGAGCTACCCGGCCACGGTCACGAGCGTGGTGGACGGCGACACCCTCCACGCGTCGGTGGCCGGGCAGGACGTGACGGTTCGGGTGATCGGCATCGACACGCCGGAGACCCGGAAGCCGGGCACGCCCGTTGAGTGCGGCGGCCCCGAGGCGAGCGAAACGATGGAGAGCTTGGTGCTCGGCCAGAGCGTGAACCTCGTGAGCGACCCAACGCAGGACGCGGTGGACCGCTACGGCAGGTCTCTGTTCTACGTCGACCGCGCCGACGGGCTCGACGTGGGGCTCGCGATGATCCGGGCCGGCTGGGCGGCGGCCTACGTCTACGACGAGGAGCCGCAGCGCATTGACTCGTACGACCTGGCGGCGGAGGACGCGGCCGAAGCCCGGCGAGGGGCGTGGGGCCTCTGTCGCGGCGACTTCCACCGCACGGCGCGCGACGAGCGGATCGAGCGGGCGGACACGGCCAAGAAGTTCGTCCGGTTCTACTACTTCCGCCTCTCCCGGGACCGGTACCGGCAGGCGTGGTCGATGCTCAGCCCGCAGCGTAAGGCCCAGGTGCGGCCCTTCAGGCGCTGGAAGGCCGGCTACCGAGGCTCGCTCAGTGTCGCCGTCACAGCGGCGGCCGCACGCCTGAGCGGCAACAGGGCCGTCGTCAGGGTCCGGCTCCGCGCACGCGACCGGGACGCCTGCGTGCGCCGCGGGGTGGTGCAGCGTTTCCGCGGCACGGTGACCCTGGTGCCGCGCGGCGACCTCTGGGCGATCCACAAGTCCAGCATCCGCAAGACCGGCGGCAAGAAGCCCCGCACGTCGAAGTCGCAGTGCCCCGGGCCGCGCCGCCCACCGCCGCCTCCTCCCGACGATGGGCCGGATTGCCACCCGTCGTACCCGGACTTCTGCATCCCGCCGGCACCCCCGGACCTCGACTGCGACGATGTGAACGGGAGCGACTTCACCGTGCGCGGCGACGACCCGCACGGCTTCGACGCCGAGGGTGACGGCAGGGGCTGCGAGAGCTAGAGGGTCAGCCGAGGGTGCTCACCGCTCGAGCTGGTCGATCCGCCCGCGTAGCTCGGCCACCTCGGCGGCGAGCTCGCTCTCGACTTGCGCTACCTGGCGGGTGGAGGCGAGGAAGCGTTCGGCCACGGCGCCGGTGAGGATGGCGACGAAGCCGATCCCGGTGAGCATCACGGCCATCGCGATGATCCGGCCTCCGTCGGTCACCGGGGTGACGTCGCCGTAGCCCACGGTCGTGACCGTG